>CAYPRE010000131.1:0-1649 GCA_964413045.1 uncultured Candidatus Bathyarchaeia archaeon | reverse complement strand
AGAGTTTTTTGTCGTCTTCTTCGAACAGGAACAGGAAGTACTGGTAGATGGAGCAGACGTCGGGGTTGGCTCCTGTTTTTCTTTGTTCGGCTACTGTTCCTTTTCCGCCTGTGAAGGCGTTCCAGACCTTGCGTTTCACGATTTCTGGAGTGTCTGTGGTGAAGATTGCGGTTTCGGGTTCTGAGGCGCTCATTTTTCCGCCCACGCCTAGTCCGGGCAGGAAGCGGTTGTGGATCTGTGCTGGTTTGAAGTAGCCCAGTTTTGGGGCGATGTCTCTTGTTATGCGCCAGTATGGGTCTTGGTCTATGGCTGCTGGGATGAGGGCGGGGACGTTTTCGCCTGTGAGTTTTTTGTGTATGAAGCATGGAACTGATTGGACTGCTGGCCAGAATATCCAGCCTATGTTTGTGCTGTCTTGGAAGCCGAATGTTGCTTTTGCTGTTGAGTAGGTTATGCGTTTGGCGACTTCTAACGCTATGTCGTAGAGTAGGTCGATGTCTTGCACGTCGTAGATGATGAATGTGTCTTCAGGTTTGAAGCCTAGGGCGATTAGGTCTAGGGCGTTTTCGTGGCCGCATTTGGTTGTTTGTTTGAGTTGTGCGTCGTCGTCTATTACGAATTTTTCGTCGTCTGTCATTTGGAAGTAGAGTCTTGTGTGGAAGGTGTCTTGGAGGTGTTTTGTGAAAATCCATGGTACGAGGTGTCCTATGTGAACGGGGCCTGAGGGGCCTCTGCCCGTGTAGAGTACGAATTTTGTGCCTCTGTCGTGGAGGTCGAGCACGGTGTCTAGGTCGCGGTGAGAGAAGAACAGTTTTCTTCTGAGTTGAAGATGCAAGTTGCCCGTGTGTTTCTGGATCTTCTTCAGGAGTTCGTCGGTTATGGGAAGTGTTCCGAATTCTTTGATTAGGCGTTCATAGTCGACTTTGCCTTTGACTTCCCAGGGTGTGACGATCATCTCTTTTTTTTCTTCATCAGTCAAGTTTGATGTCCGCCTTGGCCTGTTTAGCTTCTTAATACAATTCAAGAAATGCATATTAAGTCTTATGTGGGAAGGGGGTCAGGTGTTGTTCGGGGTCTTCTTGGGGAAGAATGCATAAATGTTTTGTATGAAGATGCCTATTGGGGACAATGTGATGCCCTGCCAATTTTGATAGTCGGCAACGATTTTCTTGTTGAGTGGTCATCTGGCGATGTGTATGCTTTTATTATCATTGGTATTAACTACAGTACCGAATCTTGTTGCCATGTTTGGGAAGTGAAATGCGGTGGTCGAGCTTAGGGAGCATGAGTATAGAACGCTTTCGGTTTTGGCTAAGCTGGGCGGTAAGGCTTCGGTTGATGAGATTATGAAAGAGGGCAATTTGTCTGATGCAGCCGTCATGCGGGGTGTCATGGTGTTGAGGGAGAAGAGCCTGGCTGGTGTCAATGAAAGAAAGCAGACGATTGCAAGGCTGAGTGTTGAGGGCAAGAAGTACGCGGGTTGTGGTTTGCCGGAAAGGCGTTTGTTGACTGCGCTGGTTGAGTTGGGCGGTGAAGCTTTTCTGAGCGAGGTGATTGCGAAAGCAGGGTTGACTAAGGATTTTGCGCCGATAGCATTGGGCTGGGTTCGCAGGAAGAGTTGGGCAAGTTTTGATGCGCGGACGAATAGA
>CAYPRE010000130.1:1312-1681 GCA_964413045.1 uncultured Candidatus Bathyarchaeia archaeon | reverse complement strand
GCCTCTACAACGACCCGAAAGTCTGCGAGATCAGCGAAAGGGACGACAGATACGTCGACGCGTACCCTGCCAAAGGCTACTTCTCTGACCACCAAGATTGGCCTGTTGCCGAACAGAATGCCATTACAATGGCAAAAGGGAGAGTCTTGGACGTCGGTTGTGGAGGCGGTAGACACTCACTCTACTTGCAGAGCAAAGTCTTCAAAGTCCTAGGTACAGATATCTCACCTCTCGCCCTGAAAGTCTGCAGACTCAGAGGGCTTAAGTATACAAAACTGGCGTCGATAGAGAAACTGAATTTCAAACCGAACAGTTTTGATACCATAATCATGATGGGAAACAACTTCGGACTGTTTGCAGGTTTCGAGA
>CAYPRE010000130.1:0-1257 GCA_964413045.1 uncultured Candidatus Bathyarchaeia archaeon | reverse complement strand
CGAGAACGCAGTGATAGTAGCGGACACCTTCGACCCCTACAAAACCGACACCCCTGCCCACCTTGCATACCACAAGAAGAACAAGAAAAGAGGCAGGATGGGCGGTCAAGTCCGCATTCGAGTGAGACACAAGAACTACATCGGAAAATGGTTCGACTACCTGTTCGTTTCGAAAGAGGAGATGAAGGAGATCTTGAAGGGAACAGGATGGGCAGTCAACCAGTTCATGGACCTTGAAAAAGAAGGCAGATACATAGCAATCATTCGGAAAACTCGTTGAAAACCCAAAGGCAGGCGGAAAAACCAATGACCGACTGGACGAGAAAACTCAGATACAACCCAATTCCAGCTTTGCTGAACTCGAAAAACAAAGCGCTTCTGCATATGACTAGACGAGACCTCCTTGAAGACATTAGAGCACCGATCATAGAATTGTGGGAGTTGCCTGAAGCAAAGAGAATTCTTGTCAGACAGCAGAAGAACGGTTCGTGGAAATATCCAAACGCAAAATTAGACCTCCGTTCTCAGGAACATTATGACCAAATCGAAACCTTCAGAATCCTCGGAATTTTAGTCGAACAATATGGCTTTACTTGCGAACATGAAGCGTTGAAAAACGCTGCCGAATTCTTGTTCAAGTTTCAAACCGAAGAAGGGGACATCAGAGGAATCTTCGCAAACCAATACACACCTTACTATACGGCGGCAATGATGGAGCTGCTGATCAAAGCAGGTTGTGACAGAGACACGCGGATAGAAGCCGGATTACATTGGCTTCTAAAAATGCGACAGAACGATGGAGGATGGGCAATACCAGCTAGAACCATTCGCGGAAGTAACGCGCTGACACTTACGGAAGCAATGAAGAAGCACGAACCGATTAAACCAGACAGGTCACAACCATTCTCCCACATGGTGACTGGCATGGTGCTGCGCGCTTTTGCGGCACATCCTGAACATCAAAAAGACATAGAAGCAGAACATGCAGGCCAGCTTCTCAAATCGCGATTTTTCGAACCCGACAAGTACCCCGACAGAAAGGCATCGAGCTTCTGGACGAGCTTTTCTTACCCATTTTGGTTCACAGACTTACTCTCATCACTGGATTCGCTGAGTCACCTCGGCTTTTCAAGCGAAGACACTGATATCCAAAAGGACTCAAACGCAATTGTCGTTTATCAGGATGAAGACGACGAAAGACTGACTGATTTTGTATATTTACTTTAAATCATGACCAAAAATCTCCCCTTGTAGTAT
>CAYPRE010000129.1:0-1687 GCA_964413045.1 uncultured Candidatus Bathyarchaeia archaeon | reverse complement strand
ACTGGAAGAGATGTCTTCAACACTACCATAGGCATTGTTGGCGCTGGAAGGATCGGGTACGCTGTAGCCAAAAGAGCGAAAGGCTTCAACATGAACATCCTGTTCTACGATGTTATTCCAAGACCCGAGATGGAAAAAGAATTGAATGCAAAGAAAGTTGACCTCGACACGCTTCTGCGAGAATCAGACTTCGTCAGCATTCACGTTCCACTCATGAAGGAAACGCATCATCTGATAAACGCCGAGAGACTCAAGCTTATGAAGAAAACTGCGTATCTCATCAACAACTCGCGCGGGCCTGTTATCGATGAAAAGGCATTGTATGACGCGTTGAAAGAGGGAAAGATCGCTGGTGCTGGTCTTGACGTGTTTGAACAGGAACCTACTCCGTTAGACAACCCATTACTCAAGCTGGACAGCGTTGTTGTCGCCCCACACATCTCAAGTGCAAGTCTTGAGACACGATCAAAAATGTCAGAGATGGTTGCAGACAACCTGGTTTCATTCTTCGAAGGAAGGAAACCGCCAAACCTAGTCACCCCCGACGTGATGAAAACGCGCCCGCTGTCAAAACTGTTCTAGAACGTTCATTTGCCCCCAGTTAAACTGCAATAGTTAAATACCTCCATCTTTTTACCCTTATTTTCCTTCCAAATCAAGGTGAACTCAAGTGGATCCTATCTTCGCAAAAAGAATGGAAACATTAGGAACCGAAACAGCCTTCGAAGTTCTCGCCAAAGCAAAAGCACTCGAAAAACAAGGAAAAGACGTCGTGCATCTGGAAATAGGCGAACCGGATTTTGACACGCCTAAGAACATCAAAGACGCTGCCACAAAAGCCCTGAATTCAGGCTTCACGCACTATACTCCATCAGCTGGTATACCGGAACTGCGTCAAGCCATAGCAGGATACATTTCGAAGACCCGGAAATTAGACGTCGTTCCAGAGGAAGTTGTCGTAACGCCAGGCGGCAAGCCAATAATGTTCTACAGCATCCTTGCACTCGTTAACCCCGGCGACGAAGTCATGTATCCAAACCCCGGCTTCCCCATATACGAGTCACTCATAAACTTTGTCGACGCCAAGCCCGTGCCTATTCCGCTCAAAGAAGAAAACGACTTCAGCCTCGACCCCGAATACCTCAAGCAAAAGATAACCCGGAAAACCAAGATGATAATAATCAATTCTCCAGAAAACCCGACAGGCGGTGTTCTGAGCAGAGACGACTTGAAGGTCATTGCAGACTGCGTTGCCGACAGAAAAGACGTGTACGTGCTTGCAGACGAAATCTACAGCCGCATAATCTACGAAGGCAAGCATGAGAGCATTACACAGTTTCCGGGAATGAAGGAGAAGACGATTCTGCTGGACGGCTTCTCAAAGACTTATGCTATGACTGGCTGGAGACTCGGCTACGGCGTCATGAACAAGGAACTAGCCCTGAAATGCGCACAGTTAATGACCAACTCGAACTCTTGCACCAGCACATTCACGCAACTGGCAGGCGTCGAAGCGCTCAATGGGCCCCAGACTGAACCGGAAAGGATGGTGGCTGAATTTAAGAAACGCCGCGAAGTCGTCGTCGCAGGACTAAACAACATCAAAGGCATAACATGCAAAAAGCCACACGGAGCTTTCTACGTGTTCCCGAACGTGTCGGCGCTCTACGGGCGGATGTATGAAGGG
>CAYPRE010000128.1:0-1705 GCA_964413045.1 uncultured Candidatus Bathyarchaeia archaeon | reverse complement strand
GCGCGCTATATTGAAGCAACGCTTAATAGTCTGTCCAGCAGTGTCCTTACAAGTGGTCGACATGGGCGATTGCCTTCCATGCTGCTAAATTCTCAAAAAACCCAGCTAATTTCATGAGAAAGACCACATCAGAATTATATTCTACAAACAAACAAAAGAGGAGAGACCAAAATGTCAAAAACAGCGAAAGCCAATGAAAAAATCGTCTCCAGAGAAAAATGGACCAAACACTTCGGAAAATGGTTCCGAAAAGTCTTGATCGATGGAAAAATCCTCGATTACCGATACCCAATCAAAGGGGCAGGAGTCTGGTTACCGTACGGATTTAAAATACGAGAAAACGTGTTCAAAGTCATCCGTAATCAACTCGACTCAACGGGCCACAGCGAAGCACTGTTCCCGTTACTTGTCCCTGAATCTTCCCTACAAAAAGAGGCAGAACATGTTGAAGGGTTTGAAGCCCAAGTCTTCTGGGTTACACAAGGCGGACAAAAACAGTTAAAACAGAAATTAGCACTGCGACCCACAAGCGAAACAATAATCGGACCAATGGAACACCTCTGGATACGCTCCTACACAGATTTGCCCCTCAAACTCTACCAGATAGTCACGGTGTTCAGGTTTGAAACAAAAGCCACGAGGCCGATCCTCAGGATGAGAGAATTCGACTTCAAAGAAGCCCACACCGCACACGCCACGGAAGCCGAAGCAGAAGCAGAAGTGAGAGAAGAAATAGACAACTACAAAAAAATATTCAACGAACTATGCGTCGCATACTACATCTCACGGAGACCAGAATGGGACAAATTCGCAGGCGCAAAATACACAACAGCGTTCGACATGATATGCCCTGACGGCAGAACCCTTCAAATAGGCACAGTCCACCACTTAGGCCAACACTTCTCAAAAGCCTTCGACGTCTCATTCGAGAACAAAGACGGAGGAAGAGACCATGTCTGGCAAACCTGTGCAGGAATCTCGGGAAGAGGAATAGCCTCAGTCCTCATCATGCACGGCGACGATCACGGAGTAATCTTGCCACCGAAGATCGCCCCAACACAGATAATAATCATTCCAATTCCGTACAAAGGCCAAGCAGAAACAGTAAACAAGGAATGCACCAAGTTAGCCGTTGAATTGAAGAAAAACGGGTTCAGAGCCGAAGTTGACCTTAGAGAAAACATAACGCCCGGATCAAAATACTTCGACTGGGAACTCAAAGGAGTGCCCATACGCATCGAAATAGGCCCAAGAGACATGGAGAAAAATGAAGTCACAGTTGTCAGAAGAGACACTCTGGAAAAACAAACGTGCAAACAACAGGAACTTATTGAATTCTTAAACAGACTAACAGAGAAAATGACTGCCGATTTGAAACAAAGAGCTTGGGAATGGAGCCAACAGCACGTTTATCATGCGGAAGAACTGGAAGAAGCAAGAAAACTCTTGGAAAAACACTCAGGCATCGTGGAAGTGATGTGGTGTGGAAAGTCGGCATGCGGACACAAGCTTGAGGAAATTACCAACGCCCGAGTCTTAGGTACCCCTGAAGATTCTAAAGCAAACATCACTGGGCAATGCATAATCTGCGGGCAACAAGCAAACGAAATGGTGAGAACTGCAGTTGCTTACTGACACCATACTCTTCTTTTCACCTTGAAAGACTCACATGCGTGCCGAGTTCTTTCGCAACGTTTCCAAGCCC
>CAYPRE010000127.1:0-1738 GCA_964413045.1 uncultured Candidatus Bathyarchaeia archaeon | reverse complement strand
TGGTTTCTGTGTTTATGCTGATTCAAGCAAAACCCATCCTGCTCCTAATGTGGATGGCTGGAATTTCCTTGGGATATGCGTACTCCGCACCGCCTATGAGGTTGAAGTCGAGGTCTTGGGTGACACCGGTTACGCTTATTCTCGTCTTGGCCGTCTTTCCAGTGCTATTTGCGTACTATACTTTTGCATCTGAAGTGAATCCTTTCTTTCTGCTTTCCATTGTCGGGCTGGCGTTGACAGTCTACGGTGTGATTATACCGACTGAGATACGAGATTACTTCGGAGACAAAGCAATGAACATTGAAACGATGACGGTGCGCCTTGGACTCGTTAGGGCTTCATTCCTGGGCATTGTATTGCTGACTACGGGTGCGTTACTCACTGGAACTGCTTTCTTTCTTGAGTGGACTTATGGACAACATTTGTGGTTGAGTGTCTTTCTGCTTGCCATACCGGTCGTTGTGTTGTTTGTTCTGAGAAAATTCAAGGAGCTCTATTCTCTTTCCAAGGAACACGTATCCGCGAAAGACCAGAGCGCCGTGGCAGTGGATATTGTGAGTTTATCTGCGCATAATCCGCAGTGGATCATGTTGGTTACTCAAACCTACAGTATAATGTCCATAATTCTGCTTGTGAGCAAATTCCTGCTCTGACAGCGGAAGAGAAGCAGAAGGAATAATCAAAAAGGGGCAACAATGCTTACAGGTGGAGGATTTTTGCCAAGTCTTCCGCGTATTTCTTTGTTTTCTCCAGTTCTCCGCTTTTTAGTTGGATATTCTCCATTTTCCCTTCTACGTATGTGACCATAGGTGGCATGACTATTTTGAAACCGAGTTTTTCGAGCTTCTTCTCTATCCCCTTTGCCGCGTTTCCATAGAGTCTGCCCTGCAATTGCGTGTCAAATGCCGCGGCAAGCTTCCCCGAGAAGCCATCTTTGCCAAATCCGTCTAGAAATTGCATGATAGGCTTTGTTGCTCTAAACGCTTGTGTCGGTGACCCAGCTAAGACGCAATCATAATTCTTTACATTTGCCACGTCAACATCATTGACATATTGACAGTCAACGTCAAACCCTTTTTCTTTGAGAACCTCGCTCATTGTCTTCGCAACTTTCTCGGTGTTTTTGTTTGCTGAACCCGTGTCATATACGATCAGAGTCTTCAAGCAAGTCTCCTCAGTTCCTAGTGAGCCGCGCAACTTTTGAGGTTTTCGAGATTTACAGCATCCTAGATTGGATTTTTTTGACTGAAACAATCTCGTTCTAGCGTGGAAATTGAAGCGCAGGGAACTGCGCTCTACCCGATTCTACCGGCGAAAAAGCATGCTTAGCATGTTTGGTGAGAGCTCGAATCCGCGGGCGTGCCATAGGCTATGCCTACAAGGGTTTTTTGCGCCCTTTTTGCGGGCAATTGATGGCATTTTTTGGAATCTAAAGCAGGAAGATGTGCGCATGCAAAAAACTTTTATCCAATCAAGCACTCTTGAAAAGTGATGCCGACAGTCAAGGATTTTATGACGAAGAACGTTATAACCATCGACGCTGGCAAACCTGTTTTTGAAGCCGCAGACCTAATGTCGCAAAACAACGTGGGCGATTTGGTGGTAATGGACAAGGATATTCCTGTAGGGATCGTCACTGAACGGGATCTTGTAAGGAGAGTCTTGGCGGAGAGAAAATCGCTGGACATCAAAGTTTCAGAGGTAATGACCACACCCCTCAGAGTAATCGATCCAGAAG
>CAYPRE010000126.1:0-1784 GCA_964413045.1 uncultured Candidatus Bathyarchaeia archaeon | reverse complement strand
GGTTTCTGCCTGCCGTTATGTTCGTTGGCAGTATGGAATAGTCGTCGATGAAAGAAGAATTCAAAGTAACACCCGTAATCGTATAGACAGGTCTGGAAATCGTGAAGGTTCTTCCCCCAGGTCCATTTATTGTTTCCGAAGTTGTCTCTTCGGATGAGACTGTGAGGAATTCCACAACGTCCTTGACACCGCTAATAGAACGAATCTCATTGGCAACGGATTCCTCCACATAGGTTTGCTGTTGCTGCAATCCCCCGGACGGAAATCCGCCTGGTCCGCCGGAGAACCTGCCTTGTCCAGAAGTCTGACATTCTATCAGCGTAGCAGTCGTGTTGATCTGTTCCTGCATAGTGGTCATTGTACTGTTGAAATTCGCAGTCATAGCCTGCGCGGCTTCTTGGTTTGCCACGATGCCCGCGGGAATTGAAACCATGATTGCCATAGAAAAGCCGAGGGCAATGATCATCAACAGCGCTCTCATTTTCCTTCTCGACATGTTTCTGGCTGCTCTGGTGAAGGCACCCAATTCATCCACCCATGTTGCATGTGTCCCCAACGCGGTAAACTATTAAAGAGTTTTTCAGAATTCGACCCAAATCCATTTCACTTGTCAAGTCATGCAAAAACTGACGTTCTGGTGGTGGAAGCGCGCTAATGAGGGCTCGGCACAATTCATAAACATCTGGATGCCATGTGTGTACGTGTGATGGCTTTGAGCATATACAGAAAGTGCAAGATCATGTTTTCGGCTCTTGGGAGTCTTTTTGGTCTTGGACAGCGAAGAGCCAGAGAACCAATAATCAGCCACACCTGCTCAGCTTCAGCGCGACATGAAGAGCTTGGCACAGTCTTTTGTCATTACTCTCGAAAAGGAAGCGTCAAGTTTGGCGTTTTTTAGTCCCGTTGTTGCGATAGTCGCTTCGCTGTGTCTTCTAGGCATTCTGTTGTACAAGCGAGTGAATCTAGGAATCGTTCTGAACGTCACGGCTCTGTTCTTAGCTGCACTTGCGCTCGATTGGACCCAGATACCATCCGTGGTATACGAGACCACAGACCCTCAGAGCCTAGACGGGCGGCTCACAATCTCAGTTGTGTTGGCAACATTTGCCATCATGTTGTTGAGCCAATTGTACAAGGAAACGGGCATGATCGACAGGTTGAGTGAGAACATTGGAAAGATGATAAAAAATCCGAAAGTTGTGCTCTGCACGATTCCAGCCATCATAGGCTTTCTTCCCGTCGCAGGTGGAGCGTTGATGTCGGCGCCGCTCGTGGATTCAGAAGCTGAAAAACTCGGTCTGAAACCAGACAGAAAAGCCTACATCAACCTGTGGTTCAGACACACGATTTTTCCCGTTTACCCGATCAGTCAGCCGTTGATCGTTGCTGCTGGACTGATGGGAGTGGCCGTGCCAATATTGATATTGCGACAAATTCCAGTCGTCCTCGTCATGATAGTCGTTGGATACGTCATAGGTTTCTGGAAAATAAAGAAAACGAAAGAAAAGGATAGAACGGGCACCACAAACAATGAAAGCTCAAACTGGAGACAGCTGCTAACTACGTTCTCACCGATATTGGCTACTATAGTTGTGGCAATCGCTCTAGGTTTAGTAGGCTTCGGCCTGAGCCAACAAGGTTTAGACGTGCTCATAGCCACCCTCGCGGGCTTGATTGTGTTAATCTACGTCTCAAGGTTGAACCTAAAGGTCTTTGCAAAACCCTTCAGAGGCTGGGCAATCTACGGCATCACGTTTGCAGCCTACGGCGCCTTTTTGCTCAGA
>CAYPRE010000125.1:1090-1856 GCA_964413045.1 uncultured Candidatus Bathyarchaeia archaeon | reverse complement strand
GTCAAGCCGAAAGCTGCTTGGGCTTTTGCTCTGGGCCTAACGACGACTGGTTTTGCTGCAGCATATTTGACGAACGCCTTTTGCCTGTTGACGGCCATAATTGCTTGGATCATATTTGTCGCGTACACGACTGTGGGCAAGAGAAGCGGGTTGCCAGGTAACTTTCTCGTCAGTCTGTGCGTGGCTATTCCGTTCATTTACGGGAGCATAGTGGTGACGAGGATCGTTGAATTGAATGTGTTCCTGTTTGCCTGTATGGCTTTCCTTTCTAACACGGGCAGGGAAATAACAAAAGGAATCGTGGATGTTGCAGGCGACAAGGAGCATGGTGTGAAGACCGTGGCCGTAAGACTCGGGGAGAAAAACGCGGCCGTGGTTGCCATCATCTTTTATCTTGCCGCCGTATCCTTGAGCCCTATACCTTGGTTTCTGAATCTAGTCTCCATCTGGTTCGTTCCATTTGTCGTCGTGACCGACGTGGGACTCGCTGCTTCCTCTATCGCACTTTTGAAAGATTGTTCTAGGGAGAACGCGAGGAGAGTCAAGAGGACCGTGCTTGTGTGGTTCACGTTTGGACTTTTGGCGTTTGTAATGGGAACCCTGAGGTAGTGGATGAGTATGATTGAACTGTCTTCGGGCCTTATGATTGACTAATTCTGAGACGTCTGACTGCAGAGTTGTTCAGGATTTGCAGTCTCAGCTTCAGGTATCCCAAGATTAATCTTGGAGTGAAGCTCCTCAGCCTGACTCTCGTAATGGACGACTT
>CAYPRE010000125.1:0-1080 GCA_964413045.1 uncultured Candidatus Bathyarchaeia archaeon | reverse complement strand
CAGGCCACGGTAGAGGTTGTTTGTCTTACTTGGGGACTAAAGCTTTGAGTGGTTTCAGAGAATGGAAAGCCATGTGATGCTCCATGAAGGATACATATTTTGTTCATGTGTTCTAAAGGTTGGAATTATATGCGACCGTGTTTCAATACTGGATAAAGAGGCATGCTTGTCATTGAGTTCTGAAGATGAGATGAGACTTGAATACGCGTTGCGGGGGAAAGATTGGAAAGTGTATTGGCTTCTGTTGAAGAATGGTAGCGCAATGAGCGTGCGGGAAGTCCAGAGAACACTGCATTTCAGCAGCCCCAGCGTGGCGCAACATCATCTGGAACAGTTGCGTGGACTGGGACTTGTTAAGAAGGAGGATGTGGGCGGTGACTATTCTTTGACGAGTGAAGTTAAGATTGGAGTTTTGAGGCATTTTGTGAAGTTGGGCAGGCTTTTGTTTCCTAGGTACTTCTTTTACGCGGTTTTTTCCACTGTGTTCTATGGCAGTTACCTGCTTGTGCTCATGCAAGGGCTTTCACGCGAGAACCTGTTCATACTCATATTTGGAGCAATCGTTTCAGCGATTTTTTGGTATGAGGCCGCCCGTGTATGGTCTCAGAGACCGTTTTAATTGATGGAATGACATGTGCCAAGACTTAGGACAAGATCCAACGAAATCCTAATGTAGTGAACAAGTATGCCAGAGGCCCTTCTCGAAAGAGGTCAATCTAAATTGACCTCTCCCTCCTTCACTTTTTTCTCTTCTTTCAAACAAAGAGAATAGTACCCGTCTTCATCGTTGCCTAGCTTGGCTCGATATGGACAGTAACCGATGTTTCCACGAAGTGTTCCCTCAGCCTCTCCTCAATCTGTGATGCTACCCTGTGCGCTTCTTCAAGTGGGATCTGCTTGGTGAAGCTGCATTTTATGTTTATGTAACGTTTCTTTCTTGCGACGTAAGTCAATATTCCCTTAACGCGAAAGACCTGCGGATTGTTCTCAGTTATGCTGTGGATTATGGTTCTAATCTCTTCTTCGTTGACCATTGAACCCCTTCTCTTTTCCGGACTGAAAGGTTCCACACCGGGCTTG
>CAYPRE010000124.1:0-1866 GCA_964413045.1 uncultured Candidatus Bathyarchaeia archaeon | reverse complement strand
CAATAGAACCTTGACAGAGCTTGAGATGTAAGAACTCCTAGTATTCTGTTAATGCCTTTTGTTTCCACTCATTCTGTTCGAGCTTGTCCAGTGTCTCTTTCTTCATGAAGCCACCGAGTTGCTCTTTCAGTCTCTTGGCCAGTCGCGGTCCGATCAGCGGCAAGTTTGCCAATTCCTCAATAGGAGCGCGTTTCAAGTCGTCTACCGTCCTATATCCGGAGTTGAAAATCACGCGTCCACGTACTCTGCCGACGCCTTCCAGTTTTACGAGGGGCAACAGTTCTTTTTTTACTCCTTTTTCTACTCTTCGTCTGACTTCAAGAGTCTGTGGTAGCATTTGTTTGTTGCTGAAGAGCATTGCAAGCTCGTGCGTGGCGTGGAGGAGCCATTTCGCGTTTTCAATTGCTCTGTAGAGGTCGCCAGGCTGGACTCTGAATCTTTCGATTAGCTGATCTTCACTCATCTCTTCGATCCACGCGTTCAGTGTCATGGCAGTCTTTACTTCGCCCAGAAATTCTTCGTAGGTTATGCTGTCTTCCCAACGGTCAGGTGGGGCGACGAGAAACTCGTGCTTGTGTTCTTCCATGAAGACTTCGATCTCATCCTGCTCTTGTGCGTATGGCCGCAGAACGGGACCCATGTCGGGAGTGTGGGCAATCATGTGTAAGAAGCTGAATTCACTCGTTGCGGCAGCTTCTCTTTTCAGGGCATCTCGAATTATGACGGCTGAGACAGGGTCGATGTAAAGTTCGCTTACTCGTTTCCCAAACTTGGTAGCGTTGATGTCTTGAGCGAAGACTTCGATCATGTCCTCGTCGTAGAGATACTTGAGAATCTTGGAGACTATGCCTTTTATCGCTTCGATGTCGTATTGAAAAGCGTAGAAGGTTTTTCCGAAAAACTCGTAGACGCCCTGTTCTGTGTGGGCGAAATCTGCAGCTATAGTCGCTAGGACATGTGTTCTCATTATTCTTTCAACTGCAAGCCTTGACCAGATGCGTTCCGGTCGGGCTAGGACATAGCTTTGCAGCAGGTAATCTACTTCGTCATTGGTTCTGGCTATGAGAACCGCTTCGCCTGTTTTGTCGTACTTGGGCCTTCCAGCTCTGCCGGCCATCTGTTTGTACTCTAGGACACTGATGGGGTAATAGCCGTAGCCTGCCTCGTACCGCCTGTAGTCTTGGATAATGACCGTTCTGGCTGGCAGGTTAACGCCGAAGGCCAGTGTAGGCGTTGCGGTTAGGACTTTGATTCTTCCCTGTCTGAACGAGTCTTCTATTATCTTGCGGTGGCTACCGCCTAAGCCAGCGTGGTGAAAAGCGGTTCCGCATTTGACGAGTTCTGCCAATGATTCGCTCAGTCTTGTCCTTTCGCCAGTGGCCAAGATGCGGTCTGCTTCATGCTCGAGCGCGCGTTTTGCAGGTTTGGAGAGGACGCCTTCCAGTTCTCCGGCGATTCTTTTCGCCGCTGACACCGCGTTCTTTCTTGTTGATGCAAAGATGAGCGCTTGTCCGCCCGTTTTGATCGTGTTGAGAGCCAGGTTTGCGGCGGGGTCTTTGGCTTCTTTTTCTATTCTTCGAGCTTCTCCGTCTTTGTATTGGATCTCTTCGTGTAACAGGACGCCTTCCTTCAGGTTAACCGGCCGCCACTCGGTTGTGACATGTTCGGCTTTGAGCCATTGAGCAATTTCGTCAACGTTGTTTATCGTGGCACTCAAAGCCAGAATTTGCACGTCCGGGTTTGTGAGCATTAGCCTCGCGAGGACTACTTCAAGTGTTGGACCGCGCTCCGCTTCGTTAAGCAGGTGCACTTCGTCAGCAACGACCAGAGATATTTCGTCCATCCATTTTGCCCTGTGCCTGAGAA
>CAYPRE010000123.1:0-1917 GCA_964413045.1 uncultured Candidatus Bathyarchaeia archaeon | reverse complement strand
TCTACATGAGCGAAGTACAACTACGCGTTGGAGACGCACGGCAAAGAGATGTCGGAAGAGGAATTGCCCGCATTGACCAGCGAACCATGCAGAAATTAGGTATAAGTGCTGGGGACGTAATTGAAATTGTTAATAAACGTACAACTAGTGCCATCGCTTGGCCAGCTTACAGTGAGGACCAAAATCGAGACATCATTCGTATCGACGGATTCACCCGCAAAAACAGCGGTGTCGCTATAAACGAATATGTTGTTATAAGACCAGCGAAAGTTAAAACTGCGCTTTCAATAACGCTTGCTCCTGTGGATATGCGTCTTAACGTAGATGAGGATTTCACGAACTTCGTTAGGAACCGACTCATGGAGCGTACACTCGTGGAAGGCGATACAACCCTGGTTATGATGCTAGGACACGCTATCCCCTTCACTGTTTCAAAAACACGTCCCCATGGCATCATAAAAGTAACTGCTGAAACCCGATTAACTATTCTAAACGAGCCAGCACCCGAAGGCAAAGGCTTACCCCGCACAAACTATGAAGACATCGGAGGACTTCAAGAAGAAATCCAACGCGTCAGAGAAATGGTCGAGCTGCCTCTTCGCCACCCAGAACTGTTCCAACGTTTAGGCATTGAACCACCAAAAGGTGTGCTGCTTCATGGTCCACCAGGCTGCGGCAAAACCTTGCTTGCACGAGCAGTTGCTAACGAGTCAGAAGCAAACTTCTACTCCATCAACGGACCCGAAATCATGAGTAAATTCTACGGCGAATCCGAAGCGCGGCTGCGAGAGATTTTCCAGCAAGCCCAACAGAACGCTCCAAGCATAATCTTCGTAGATGAACTCGACGCCATCGCACCTAAACGTGAAGAAGTTACAGGCGAAGTTGAAAGACGAGTAGTCGCGCAACTTCTTGCTTTGATGGATGGATTATCTGGCAGAGGAAACGTCATAGTTATTGGTGCAACTAACCGACCGGGCGCTCTTGATCCAGCTTTGCGTCGCCCAGGAAGATTTGATCGCGAAATAGAAATTGGTGTTCCAGACAAGAAAGGACGCTACGAAGTCCTCCAAATCCACACTCGAGGCATGCCTTTAGCTGAAGATGTTGATCTTCCGAAGCTCTCAGCTATGACTCATGGTTACACAGGCGCTGACTTATCCGCTTTAGGGAGAGAAACCGCCATGAAAGCACTCCGCAGGTACCTACCGCAGATTAACCTTGAAGAAGAACGCATCCCACCCGCAGTCCTTGAGAAAATGGAGGTTAAAATGGATGATTTCCTTGGCGCCTACAAAGAAGTGACGCCTACAGCTATGCGCGAAGTCTACATTGAAGTCACAACAGTCCACTGGGACGATGCAGGCGGACTAGACGACGTAAAACAACACCTAATCGAAGCCGTCGAGTGGCCGATAAAGA
This sequence comes from uncultured Candidatus Bathyarchaeia archaeon, assembly GCA_964413045.1. Classification (GTDB taxonomy): domain Archaea; phylum Thermoproteota; class Bathyarchaeia; order Bathyarchaeales; family Bathycorpusculaceae; genus JBGQMW01. Next base: position 495 of record CAYPRE010000123.1, on the reverse strand, counting down.
CCCCTGAAATATTCACCAAACTCGGAATCAGACCACCAAAAGGAATCTTACTTTACGGTCCACCAGGATGCGGCAAAACCCTGCTAGCACGCGCCGTTGCAACAGAGAGCGAAGCCAACTTCATATCAATCAAAGGACCCGAAGTATTCAGCAAATGGGTCGGCGAATCTGAGAAAGCCATCCGCGAAGTATTCCGCAAAGCCCGCATGGCCGCGCCTGCAGTAGTATTCCTAGACGAAATCGACTCTCTCACACCAAAACGTGGAATGGGAATGTCGGATAGCGGCGTTTCCGAACGCGTCATTAGCCAACTGCTAACTGAAATGGACGGAATAACAACCCTGCAAGACATCGTAGTCATTGCAGCAACCAACCGTCCAGACATGGTTGACTCAGCAGTTATCCGCCCAGGCAGATTCGACCGCTTAATCTATGTACCTGAACCAGACGAAAAGAGCCGCCTACAAATCTTCAAACTATACACCAAAGGCATGC
>CAYPRE010000122.1:0-2059 GCA_964413045.1 uncultured Candidatus Bathyarchaeia archaeon | reverse complement strand
CTCGGCGCGTTTTCTCCTTTCGGCTTTACCCAAGCCCGCTATACTCATTGACAATTCAACATTCTCTCTCGCATTGAATCGTGGAATCAGGTTGAAGAATTGAAACACGAAGCCGATTCGGCGCCTAAGGTCTGCAAGTTGATCATCATCAAGCGTCGAAATGTCAGTACCTTCAATCAGCATGCTCCCTTCCGTTGGCTTGTCCAAAGCTCCAACCAAGTTCAGAAGGGTCGACTTGCCGCTTCCAGAGGGCCCGAGAATAGCGAGGAAATCGCCACTCTCAACCTTCAGGTTCACGCCACGCAGAGCATCCACAGGAACTTTTCCAAGCATGTACATCTTCTTCAGGTTGACTGCCTCAACAATCGTTGCCATTGTCAATCTCACTCTTCCTCAGGTTCTCACTTGCTCAGGCATCTCCAAGAGAGGACTATGCCTATCGTTGCAGCCCGCACTGCGAAAGATAACCGTTGAATACTTTGGTTAATCCTTCAGCCTTAATTATTTCCTCACTCATCCTTTGCCCCTCCTAACTTTCGAGCGATCTCCTCAAGCTTCTCAGCTGTGTCGTTCAAGATTTTCGCACTCTCATCAACCAATTGTTCAGTTGACTTTTGACCCGCATTCTGCGCGATTTCGAACAGTGCCGTCACGATCTTGCGCATCGACTCACGCATTTCGGCTGCCTTTTTCGGAAGCGGCATCATCCACGGGGGTCCCATGAATGGGGAACCAAAGAATCTACCCTTTCCAGAACCAAAAAGCGTCTTCCGATGTTCGTCCATCTTGTGCCTCTGTTCTTCGAATATTTTCTTCTGTTCCTCAAGCAAAGCCTTGCCGCTTTCAGTCAACTCATACCGTTTCATTCCTGCCTGGTCTATAGGCAACTCTTTCACGTGACCGTTATCCTGTAACCATGCCAAAAGGGGATATATTGAGCCTGGACTCGGCTTCCAACGACCATCAGTCTTGCTCTGTATCTCGTTTATTATTTCAGACCCCGACTTAGGCTTCTCCGCCAGACTTTCGAGAACTTGATACCTAACGAAACCTTTGGGCACCATCGCCGTGTGCCTCATCCAATGTCTATACGGAAACATGCATTATCACCATAGATATCGTAATTGATATCAACAGCGATATCGCTTGTGAATTTAAACTTTTCGTCCACACAAAATAGAATGCTTAATCGACCGTAGTGCCTACCTTTTTTCCCTCAACAGCCATCAAAACATTCTCAGGCTTAAACCCACTTACAACCACGACCTTGACTCGGCTGCGAACTAATACCTTGACTGCTTCAGGGTCTATAATCTGATGAATCCCAGCCTTGTGCTTTGCCTCAACGCATACGTTGGACAGATCCTTGAAACGGACATGATCAAGCTTTACAGCATCTGCGTATTTTCGAGGGTCCTTGTCATAGATCCCTTCCTGATCAGAAGCTTTGACAAGAACATCTGCCTTCACCTCTTCAGCGAACATCGCGGCAACAGTATCCGTAGTCATCCCCGGTCTCAACCCACCCATAACTACAACCCTACCTTCATCAAAGCATTTCCTAGCACCTGCAATTGCCGTTGGAACTGCACTGCAACCGATTTCGCCGAGCGTCTTCGAAAACAACTGCGCATAGACCCGAGAAACCGAAATAGCCACTTCATCCTGCACTTCTTCATTCAGGCCCAAACTCTTGGCTACGCCAATAAAATCTCTCGCAAGCGCTCCTCCACCCACAACAACAGCAACCCTATGCCTACGGGAAACCAACTGCTTCAGCAGACTCGCATATTTGCTGACCAAGTCTGGTTTAATCGGAGAAGCAAACACAGACCCTCCTAAGCGCAACACTATTTTCATAAAAGCACGTTCCTCAAAAGCGATATATAAATGATTAATGTTCACAGTATCGCCCAGAAACATGCGCCACATTCCGAATTCTCTTACTCGTAAACCATGAGAAGGCAAGACAAGATGGGATCTTTATTTAACCAAGAAACTCAATGTATTGATTATTATGTCATCGGCTGACGTTGCAGTGAAAGTCTTTCGGACAATC
>CAYPRE010000121.1:1849-2064 GCA_964413045.1 uncultured Candidatus Bathyarchaeia archaeon | reverse complement strand
ACTTTGGCTTGGCATGGTCCAACGCGGTTGATGCTTTCAATGCTGGCAGCAATGAGCGCAGTACTAACCCGATCAAGGCTGGTTGGGACGGTTATGCTACCGTTTGTTCGGTCATTCTTCGAGTGCAAGTCAATTTCTATTCTGCCAATGCGCCCTGTTTTCTGGAGTTCCCTCAAATCAAGTTCGGGACCAAAAAGTCCTTCTGTCTGTCCAAA
>CAYPRE010000121.1:319-1839 GCA_964413045.1 uncultured Candidatus Bathyarchaeia archaeon | reverse complement strand
CTTCGATGTCGAATCTGGCGTGTATGACATACTTTATAGTAAACGCTTGGGATGTTCCCATTTGTTAATGTGCCTCCTGAATTTGTGATATGTTTGATGTTAGTTTAATCGCATAGCCACAAGTTTTTCTCGCGGCTTATGTGATTTAGCTGACTATTACTGTATATACTGTTTATGAATTGTGGCTACTGCTCTTTAAGGCTTTTGGCAGGGGTTCGACTCTGTTGTTGTGTGTTTGCAGAGACAATTTGATAACTTCTGGTAGCTTTAGGTGGCTCTATTGCTCGGAGAAGCCTATAGCCCCCCTTATTTAAAGCAGAATATTGGAATTTTGGTCGATTTATCTTGCGTCTCGTTTGGAAGAAACAATAAAGACGTTGCCGAATATGAAACGGAAATCAATGGCGCTTGCTAGTCTATGCTGGAATTCCAGAAATAGACCTCTGAATACCGATTTGAAAGGTTGAGATTATCATCGTATACCATATCTAGGCTTAATCCATATTTGGCGATTAGTTTGTTCATGCTCTCCCAGATTAAAGGTGCTTTTTCGTCGGCAGGCCACAAGCCCCAGATATTGTCAAGCGGTTTTCTCATACCCCACCCATAGTCTTTCGGAAGAACAAAAACTGCTTGCGCCTCGACTCTTCCAAAAATGTTTCTTGGGCGAGCATTAATGTAAGTCCAGAAATCTCTCATCACCCTGAAATGCTCCTCTGTCAACCGTCCATACGGGTTCGCTTCAGGATAAACCGGGTAGTTGAACAAGACCATGTATTTTGCTCCTGCCTGATAGCCTGTTATCATGTCATCCAAGATTTGTTGTGGGCTTTCCAGGTATGGCGGGTTTTCGTAGGTCCACGTGATTATGTTGCCCCATTCTTTTCCCTGCAGGTTTGCAGCACCGCGGCCTAAGGCTATGTGTTGCGTTTCACTGTGGTTCCATCCCATCTCCACGAATATTGTGTCGAATCCTGCGCGGTAATCAAACCAGTAAAGTGCGTAGTCAGAAATGAACACTCGAACTTCCTTGTCCTTAAGTAAAAGCATGCTGGGAGTTTCGGAGTTTCTTTTGACAAATAAATCCGCGGCTTCAGCGTAGCTTGAGGCGTTTCCAACTCCAACCGTCTGGTGGAAGTCGATTTGTCTGCCTCCTGGTTCATCCCTCAAGTAAACACCCAGGAACTTGTCGCCCCAGGTTTGCCTTGCCATGTCTAGCCATTCTTCCCCCCAAGTGCTGTTGACGAAGCTGAAAAAGTACACGATGAAATGGAGGTTTGCGTCTGCTGCGTAACGGCAGATTTCAGTCAGATTCTGCGCATTTGCACTGCTCGTTATCTCGTATGAATTTACTATGAACAAATTAGTGAAGTGGCGCACCTTGTCTATGAGAAGTTTTGCTCCTTCGACTGAGTTTTGACCGTAGGTCACTCCGAAAAAGAAATCGTCCCGTGAAGCCTCACTCCCCAACATATAATCAATGTGCATTAACGAAAAACTGACAACAGAAATCGCTAGAA
>CAYPRE010000121.1:0-293 GCA_964413045.1 uncultured Candidatus Bathyarchaeia archaeon | reverse complement strand
CCTTCTTATCAGCGATAGCAGTTGAATGCAAGGTATCCGTCTCGGGCGATAAGGAAATAGCATGCCTCTCCAGAACTGAATTGGTGGGCCCGGTCGGATTTGAACCAACGACCAACAGATTATGAGTCTGGCGCTCTACCTAGCTGAGCTACGGGCCCGCATGTTTTATTATGCTGTTTTTGACCAAATTTAAACGTTTCAGTAACTCATAGGAGCGAAAATCAGTATAATCCAGTTGGGATAACTTCAGAAACTGTCCCGTGAGGGATATTTCATGGATGAGTCTTTAACCC
>CAYPRE010000120.1:0-2072 GCA_964413045.1 uncultured Candidatus Bathyarchaeia archaeon | reverse complement strand
TAGCCAATAGTCGATGGGTCCGGGGGCTCGATAGATTTTCCAGTTGAATAGTTCGGAGTAGAACTTTTTCAGTTTCTCTGTGTCCTTTGCGGGGATATCAAAGTGTACGATTGTATTGTCTACCATATTTCATACCTGCATAATGATTTGTTGAAAAAAAATAAAAGATTTTACATGCGTTCGCTCTGTTCAATGTTTGTTTGTGTCAAAAAGCGGAAGGTTAATTTCTTTCTTTTTGTGTTTATGTCGCATAATTCCTTAATAGAGAACAACGGTTCCTATTTCCTGAGTACAATAGAGGCGCCAGAACGCAGATGCTGATTAGAGAAGTTATTTTGGAGAACTTCATGTCCTACGAGTATGCTCGGATACCCTTCAAAAAGGGCGTCAACGTAGCCTGCGGTCCAAACGGCTCAGGCAAATCCTCTATACTCCTAGGAATATCCGTGGCTCTCGGACAATCATCCACTGAACGCTCCAAACGACTAAGCGACCTGATTCGTTACGGAAAGGACGAGGCACGAGTCACGCTGGTTCTGGATAACTCTCCACGCGATGGAAAAAGACCAGTTTCCAGAATCAAAAAGGACCAAATCTTTTTGTCACGAAACTTGAGGCGGGACGGCAAATACTGGTTTGAGCTGGAAAACACAGCCGCAAACAAACTAGAAGTTAACAGGCTTCTCGCCAAATTCGAAGTTGACCCAGAAAACATGCTCATCATCATGCACCAGAGCATGGTTAACCAATTTAGTGTGCTTTCCGCGCAAGAGAAACTGAGAATGGTCGAGGCTGCGGTCGGCTTCGAATCATACCGAGAAAACGTTGTGAAGGCACAAAAGAAGCTTGGTCGCATCCTGAGCCAAGGCGACTCAGTTGGGAAACTTCTGGAATCAGCAGAACAGACCCTCACGTACTGGCGACAGCAGTATGACCGTTACCAGCAGAAGAAGCAGCTGATAATCAAAAGGCGTTTTCTTGAACGGGAACTGGCATGGGCTGAGGTGCTGAAACGGGAAAGAATTGTCGCCAAAATAAAGGAACAGAACCAAGAGCGACAAAACAGAATCACAAAAATTGAAGCCGAAACCGAAGCCGCCAGTAAGCAGCTGGAGATGCTCCAGAGCAAACTTGAGCACTCCAAAACTTCATTGAGGAGCCTCTTTGAAGACCGTGTGTTGCTGGAGCGTGAGTTGGCTAAACTTGAATTAACTGCCTCAACAGCAGATCAAGCCCTGAAAGAGACCGAGTCATGGTCTGTCACTTACCGTGAAGGGATGGAGAAAGTCTTAGACAACATCGAATCTCTTGAAACGGTTGTACGCGAAAAAACAAATCCACTAGATATTCGACCACAACTCAACGAAATAAAAGCAAGCTACGATACTCTGGAGAACTCTTGGACCCAGCGCTTCAATCTAAGAAATGCAAGCCTGAAAAAGTCTGTTGAAAGCTCCAATGAGCAACTCAAGAATTTGGGTCTACAAGTTTCAGACATCAAAAGTAGAGCGGACTCTCTTGACAGTGAGATTGAAGCCGTAACCAACAGCATGGTTGACCAGAAGATTAGCCTAGCCTTGCTGAAGTTTCAGGGGGAAAGTCTCACAAAAACCATGAAACGCTTAGACAAAGAGCTCAGACAAGCCCTCGAGGACTTGGACGAGTACGTGAAGAGGGCTGAGAAGGTGGGACAAAGAATTGTGCCCATGAAAACCACCATGGACATTCTGGAGGAGCTTCGCGTAACTGATGGGCACCTCGCCGCGTTGGCGGATGTCTCCGAGGACATAGAACGCATGTACGAGTCCTACTCGAAACTGTATCTGGAACTCAAAGAAAAAGCGCGCATGGTTGCAGAAAACCGCGAAAAAGCAATGGAGGAAGTGAACGCAAGAATGGACGCTTGGAGAACAGTTGTTCACCGTCTTCTGGATCAGGTCAACGTCAAATACCGGAAGATTCTCTCTGAAGCTTACGCGGTTGGCGAAGTCAAACTGACAAACGAAGAAGACGTAGAGGATGCTGGTCTCGAAATTTTTGTGGGCTTCAAGGGAGGAAAACCTGTTCCCCTC
>CAYPRE010000119.1:0-2113 GCA_964413045.1 uncultured Candidatus Bathyarchaeia archaeon | reverse complement strand
CCGTTAGCTAAAAGAAGGAGTTGCATCGCTGCGATTGCACCTAGGACGCGAATTATGCGGAATATTGTTAGGAGCGTCTGAATTTTGCTAAGGTCCAGTTCTTTGTATGAATGCCTTCACAGCTGCGATTAGGGTCTCGCATGCATCTCGCCTATCATCGATGGAACTGTCCATGTCCAAGCCCTCGCTCTGTTTCCCAAGATTTTGCTTCTCTTCACTTATTGCTCGTTTCTCTTTCTCGTATTCATCGGCAAGTTTCTTTTGTTCCGCCTGAAAATTTTTGTCGACTAAGTCACGTTCTTTCCTAGCGGAATCGAGTCTGGAAGTTGCCTCTGCCATTTTTTTTGCTTTGGCTTTTCTTGAGAAGGGACTGAAGATGCTTGCTTTGATTTGTTTGGTCTGGTCAAGTTCTTCTTCGAGTTCATCCACAGCGCGGGTTAAATGCAGTTTTTCACTATTCCTTTTTGACGCCATTCTTCCGGTCGCAGTGGCGTATTCCGTTTCTATCTGTGCTTGAAGCTGATTCTTTTCAGCAAGCTTTCTTACGGCTTCTCCGAGAACAGTTTCCTCGAGTCGCCTATCCGCAAGTCTTTGCTCCACACTGGAGACTATACTTGAGCACTCATTCGTGAACCACTCATCAACGCTAATCGCTGGATTTGACTCAAACTCTGATAAGACGCTTTTCAGGCTAACTACCCAGTCATCAAAGTATTGGCTGAACGGAGAAAAAGCAAAAGTCTGATTTCCCAAGCTTTGCAGTCGACTGAGAGTTTTCTCAACAACCTTTTCAACTGTGGGGCTTTCATCCTCTTCCATGACATATCTGTCGGCGGATCGATTTTTGTGTCCTTTCAGTTTCGACTTTTCGTGGTGCGTCTTTGTCGTTCCTCGTCCGGTGCCATGCCTCGTGTTTCTTTGGGATCGGTAGCTCATTTGTGGGCCTTCCTATTCAGATGTGATTAGCGCGACTTTGATTGTTAAGAGTTTCTGCTTCCCTCAAACCCTTATCGCGTAAGGCTAAGCAGGGTGTCTGCATGGAACAAGCTTGCAAAGCATACTGTGAGCGCTCTTCTTACCTAGTTCGAATGCCTTCAAATTCTGCTCTACGGTTTTCTTTGGCACAGCGTCCACGATGCTCTCCCTAATGTAGTTCTCCTCAACGGGGAACGCTTCAAGTGCTGATAAGGCTCCGAGGAAAACTGTGTTCTCAGTGTTTATGTTTCCGCTTTCTCTGGCCAGAGCCAAGGCATCTACCACTGCTATGTTCTTCGTCCAATTCCTCAAATTTGAAACGACGTCTTCTACTGTAATGTATTTTGTTCCTTTCGACGTGATTATTTTCGCGGTTTCTACAGGCGGATGCATCACCCTGCTGTTCATCAGGACTATTCCATCTTTCTTCAAGTACTCCAAATAACGCAAAGCCTCTATAGCCTCAAGTGCCAAAAGGATGTCTGCTCCGCCATACGGAATCAGTGGCGAAAACACGTCTTCGCCAATTCTTAAATGCACGGAGACAGCGCCGCTTCTCTGGCTTAGCCCGTACATTTCTCCAGTGATCACCTTTCTGCCTTTCTTGGCACATGCGTCTCCAATAACGCTCGTCAAGAGCACGAGTCCTTGTCCGCCGACACCGCAAATGAAAATGTTGAGGCTCACGTTTCCACCTCCACACGCTTTATTGACTGAATTGGACACAGTTTCGAGCAGACAGAGCATCCGTCGCAGATGTCCGCTGAGATTCGCGGTTGCCGTTCATCATCAATTTCATACGCGGGGCAATAGAACGTTCTCAAGCACACATACGGTCTCTTGCAAATTTGCTTATCAACATAAAACGGCACAATCTTTTCGCCTCTTCTCCTCTTGTTCCGGTCGCCGTAGAGTGCACACTCTCTTCTGGAAACAACTACAGCAAGTCCATCGTACTCCAAAGCTTTTCTGAACACTTCTATGTTGTTCTTGATGTCATACGAGTCTACGGTCTCTATGAATTCAACCCCTATCGCTTTGCAGATGTTCTCTATGGAAACCTTTTTTCCCTGCCGTCCACCCGCCGTGAACTCGGTTGATGGATTAGACTGCTGTCCAGTCATAGCCGTTACAGAAT
>CAYPRE010000118.1:0-2139 GCA_964413045.1 uncultured Candidatus Bathyarchaeia archaeon | reverse complement strand
GTACAGATCTCGTCGTGCTCTGTCCAGCACTAGTTCCAAGGGAAGACAATAGGCTCTTGGCAAAAATCCTCAACTTGGAACTGGACAGCTACGGTTTCTTAAAAACGAAAGACCGACTGCTTATGCCCGTCGAGACAATTGTGGACGGAATTCTCGTTTGCGGATACTGCCAATCACCGAAAGACATCTCTGAATCAGTCACTCAAGCAAGTGCCGCTGCAAACAAAGCCTCAGAGATAGCGACCACTCCACGCCCACGGTAAGGTGACTGCGATGGAAGCAAGCAAACCGGAACCAAGAATCGGAGTCTTCATATGTCGTTGCGGTTTCAACATCGGAAGAGTAATCGATGTTCCCGCGGTCGCTGAATACGCCAAAACACTCCCCCATGTGGTCTTAGCCGAAGAAGACCTCTACACTTGTTCCTCCGCCGGCTTAGACTCCATTAAGAAGCAGATAGAAAAGTTCAGACTGAACCGCGTCATCGTCGCATCCTGCACGCCTGCAACTCACGAGTCTCTCTTCCAGAAGACGTGCGAAGAAGCCGGGTTGAACAAGTATCTGTTCGAGATGGCGAACATCCGCGAACACTGTTCATGGGTCCACATGCACCTTCCAGCAGAAGCCACAGAGAAGGCCAAAGACTTAATCAGAATGGCCGCCGCAAAAGCAAGCTATCTTGAACCACTGACCGAGACCGAACTAGACATAACGCCTTCGGCTTTGGTGATAGGTGGTGGAATAACAGGAATCATGGCTGCTGTGTCTTTGGCAAGGCAGGGCTTCCACGTCCATCTGGTTGAAAAAGAAGCTGAACTCGGCGGTATGTTGAAGCACCTGTACAAGCTGCAACCAACTGAGCGCGAAGCCGCCGAAATTCTCCGTCAGGCTATCACAGCCGTGAAGGCCAACAGCAACATTCACCTGCATACGTCGACATCTGTCAGTCAAGTGAGTGGTTTCATCGGCAACTTCAACGCGACTCTGCAATCGAATAGCTCTAGCCAAGCTGAGCGAATCAAAGTGGGCACAATAATCGTGGCCACAGGAGCCGAGGAGTTCAAACCCACAGGGCTCTACGGATACAAGGAAAATCAAAACGTCGTCACACAGCTGGATCTCGAGCAGCTTCTTCGAAATGGAAATCTGAATAAACCTGAAAAAGTTGTAATGATCCAATGTGTCGGAGCAAGAGAGAGAACTGGGAGAACGTACTGTTCAAGAATATGCTGCCAAGTGGCTCTCAACAACGCTTTCCAGCTCAAGAAGCTGAATCCAAACACTGATGTGACCATACTCTTTCGAGACCTTCAAACCTATGGAGAAAACGAGCATTTCTACAAAGAAGCAAGGGACAACTTCGTGAACTTCATCCGTTATGATCCGAACCGACCCCCAAAAGTCACTACTGGACCGGATGGAAACTTGCTCGTGACAGTCTATGACACTTACCTAGGTGCAGAAATCGAGCTGGAAAGCGACCTTGTGGTCTTGTCTACTCCTCTAGTTCAGCATGAAGGCGGTAAAAAACTTTCTTCTGTTCTCAAGGTACCTTTGGGCGCTGATGGCTTCTTTTTTGAGGCGCATCCAAAACTCAGACCTGTTGAATTCGCATCCGAAGGGATATACGTCTGTGGGACGGCGCACGGTCCAAAAGATGTCGTTGAAAGCGTTGCTCAAGCCTACGCGGCTGCCTCCAAAGCATCTATTCCGATGGCTGCCGGAAAAATCAAGGCAGGCGCTGTAAAAGCATCGGTCAACAAGGAAATATGCGTTAACTGCGATGCGTGTGTGGTCTCTTGCGCCTTCAACGCCATCGAAGCCTCACCCTTCGGGCTTCCGAGAATAATCGAGGCCAACTGCAAAGGCTGCGGTGTATGCGCGTCAGAATGCCCAATGGGGGCTATGCAACTCAAACAGTTCAAGGATGATCAGATTATTGCAACGATTGAAGCGTTGTTCAAACCTAGAGAAAACAGAGATGTAGAAGGTGACTTCAAGCCTGTGATACTGTGCTTCGCGTGTCAATGGTGTTCTTACGCTGCCGCTGACCTCGCAGGAGTATCCAGAATCCAATATCCGCCGAACGTGCGGATTTTGCGGGTTCCTTGCAGCGGCAGAGTTGACTTGCTTCACATT
>CAYPRE010000117.1:0-2209 GCA_964413045.1 uncultured Candidatus Bathyarchaeia archaeon | reverse complement strand
CCGATCAAGTTTCATGACGAAGCTGGCACATTCTACTTCCAACACTCAAATAGCTCAAGCATTCCTGGAGCGAATTTGCCCATCTCAGTCATCAACAATAACGAAGACATGTTTGTCATCGAAATCTACAGGGACGGCGATGCAAGAAATGTAATGTTATGCTATGGCTTCGGTTGGAAAGGTACCTACGCAGCAGGCAAATACTTTCACAGCATCATCCACCCCAGCATAGCCTCCTACAATGTTGGTTGGATCATAGTCAAATGGGAAGACACTAACGCAGACAGCTTCGTCAACGGACCAGGAGACGGCGATACTTACACAGTGATATGTTCAGGCTCCTCTTGAGGCGCGCTGTAGAAAATCCAACTCTTAGTGCGCTAGAGTTCTAGAACCATTTCGTATTGTCCGGCAAAATTCTTGAACCCAAGATCGGTTAGGAAGTCAAGGGTTACCTGAGATGAACTGTCCACGTTGACGACTGCTAGTCTTCCCCTGCGTGTTTCTCGTGTAAGTGCTTTCATCAGCAAGGTTCCGACTCCTTGCCTCCTGAATGTTTCCTTCACCGCGAACTGCGGAATGTCTCCAGATTCCGAATAGATTATTCCATAACCAACGCATCTGGAGCCTTCGAAAGCTCCAAGCACAACCTTGCGACGTTGACTCCTTTTGACAGAGTTTGTCGAGTTTTGCCATGATGGACGCCAATCCCAGAATGATTCAAGAAGGCTCCATTCCGGCTTCTTCATAGGCCTTATTGAAATATTATTTTCAGCGTCAATCGTGCTCTTGAGATTCAAGGAGGCAGCTTCAGCCGTGAAACATTCGAATTGTCTGGTCTCGCGGAACCCTTTCTTCTTGTACAAATTGTATGCTTTCTGGTTGGAACGTATTACTTCGAGAAGATACTGTTTCACGCCTGATTGCCGCAGCTTTGGTATCAAGAAATCAAACATTCCGTCGGCAACCCCTTTTCTCCTGAATTCGGGGACAACTCCTGTTCCCATGTCATATGCCGTGAGTTTCTTGTCCCAGAAATCTGCCCCGTTCAACGCTAGACCAACCATTTTGCCTCTGTCATCGATGGCTCCAGCAGACAACTCGTAGCTGAGGCCTCGTCGAACGTTCATCTCTTTGAACTGTTCCTTAGTGATTTCCATCTTTATCTGATAGTCAGAAAATGCTTTCACAAAAGTGTCATAGATGGTATCGAAGTCCTCTTCCTTGAGGAAAACGTAATGCAAATGCAGAGCACCAAAACATAGAACACTTCGCTTGCTAGTAAATCTGACGCACGGTGAAATGAATCTTGTCGAGGCGTATTTCTGGAAAGCTTTATGCTTGTCTGGCGAGCTTAATCACGTTATCGCGTGAAAGGAGAAACGATTTTGGGTTCAAAAGTTGCGATAATGCGTTTTACAGGCAAGAACAGTCTATCCATCGACCGTACATTGGAAATGATCGGCGGCATAGATGATCTCAACACGACCAAGAGACCAGTGATCATAAAGGTCGGAATCTTCACCACCAAGAGAGCGCACCATTCATCCGTCGACGCAGTGAGGGCAATTATCAATGTCTTCGACAAGGCGCCCGAGGTTCTTCTTGCAGAGTCAGATAATTATCAGGGAACGGGGTCCGAAAGACTCCAAGTCTGGAAGGAGCTCTTCACTGACACCGTCATTCCGTTCAACCTTTCGGAAGATACTGAAACAAGACAGTTCCGAATCGGCGGCGAAAATCTTCAATTGTCGCACGTTCTTTTCAAACCAAACGTGTTTGTGAGCACCCATGTTCTTCGCACTTTTGACAGAGGAAGCATCTTGAAGAACCTGTTTGGGCTGGTTCCTGATCGAAAGAAGGCAAGGTTTCACAAGAAACTGCCCGCAGTCTTGGCCGATTTGTATGAAGCTATCGGCGGAATAGACCTTGCCGTGATGGACGGAACAAATCTTTGGCATGCTTGGACGGGGCCGACGACCCGCATGAATATCATTCTGGCAGGCAGAGATGCCGTCGCAGTCGAAACAGTCGGGGCAACGCTTGCCGGTCTAAACCCAGAGAAGATGCCAGTCATACAGGAATTCGCTAAAAGAGGCCTAGGCGAAACCAACATGGAAAACATCGAAGTCCTCGGCGTCGATTTTGACGAACTAAGAAAAGAATGCGAAACCGCGATAAAGGCCTGCAAGAAAGCCAAGAAGGCGCA
>CAYPRE010000116.1:1904-2214 GCA_964413045.1 uncultured Candidatus Bathyarchaeia archaeon | reverse complement strand
ACAGCCATGAATAATCACAACTTCTACTCAGAAAGAAACAATTACTTAGATATAAAATTTCTTGGCGCGCGCTGAATATTAGTCGTCACCGTCGTAGTCACTGTTTGGGTTTGGGGGTAAAGTTTACCCTTTTTCTCTCTCACACTAGCTCTCTCACTCTCTCTAAAAAAAAACAAACAAACAAAAAAACACACACTTTCGCAACATTATACAAAGAAGCATAAGCTGACCAGTGGCGCTCAGACCCGCATTCTCTCTTTTTATGAAGTTGACTGTCGCGCTGACAGTTTATCAAAAGCTTAATCTGTAC
>CAYPRE010000116.1:0-1894 GCA_964413045.1 uncultured Candidatus Bathyarchaeia archaeon | reverse complement strand
ATAAAGCTGGGGCAAAAATACGAAATTGAAGAGCAAGGTACCTCAGTGCGAAAGATGCGGTTATCCCATAGATGAATGCAAGTGTGCATGCCCATATTGTGGCGAGACCTTTGCCTGTGACTGTTGCACTGGGTATGGCAGGGGAACGGGCGGATAGAAAAGCCGCTTCTTTTCTTGGTATTGTTTAGCGGGTGAACTTTGAAAATGGTCAACAAAGAGATTAACTGGATGGCGGGTGGTCCCCAGGGGGCGGGAGTGGATTCTGCAGCAAACATTTTCGGAAGAGCGTGTGGGTTTGGAGGTCTCTACGTTTTTGGAAGAAGAGAATACCATTCTAACATCAAGGGTTTGCACAGTTACTTTCATCTTCGGGTTTCGCCGCATGAAGTGTTGGCCAACGTTAACGATGTAGATTTGCTTGCGACATTTGACGCAGAGACGGTTGTGCGGCATATCGGTGAAATGGTGCCGAACAGCGGAATAATAGTCGACCGAGAACAGGTCAGTACAAAAGTTTTGAGCATACCACCTCTGCCCCCGGAGTTCAAGGATGAGCTACAAAAATACATGGGCCAAAGGGGCATCGGAGAAACACTTGGCGGTTTTCTTGACGATGCCAGGAAGAATCATATACAGGTTTTTGAAGTTCCGTACATGGACTTGTTGAAGCAGGTTGCCTCGAAACTTGGAATTGACAAGATAAGCAAGATCACCAGAATGATAAATGTCCTTACGATTGGAGTCTCTTTTGCCCTTCTCGACTACGACCAAAGCTTGGTCGAGAAGGCAGTGAGAACGATTTTCTCGGACAAACCTCAAGTCGCAGATATGAACGTGCTAGCTTTGAGGGAAGCTTACAGCTACACGAAAACAACTTTCAAGGACGTTTTTGCCCACAAGCTTGAAAGACTCGACGCGCACGAAGAAAGGATATTCGTGTCAGGAAACCAAGCAGTTGCGATGGGAAAAGTGTTGGGAGGATGCCGGGTCCAAACTTACTATCCTATCACGCCAGCAGCAGACGAGAGTGAATACTTGGAAGCTCATGAGGTGCTGAAGACATCGTCTGGAGATGGGGCGATAGTTGTGATGCAGACTGAAGATGAGATCGCAGCTGTAAATGCGGCCTCGGGAGCTGCTTTGACGGGGGCAAGAGCGGCCACTTCAACTTCTGGGCCTGGTTTCTCATTGATGGTCGAAGGTCTAAGCTGGGCAGGCAACAGCGAGGTACCCTTGGTCATCACATATTATCAGCGGGGCGCTCCTGCGACTGGTCTGCCTACTCGGCATGGGCAAGCAGACCTCAGGTTTGCGCTGCATGCTGGGCATGGAGACTTCCCGCGGATCATACTGGCGTCTGGGGACATCAAGGAATGCTTCTACGACGCTGCTAAAGCGTTCAACTATGCGGAAAGATATCAACTGCCCGTGATCCATCTCATAGATAAAGCCATGGCCAACTGTTCGCAGACATACCCTTTGTTCGACACAGGGGGGTTCAAAATCGAACGCGGAAGCATATTGAGCGAAAGTGATCTTGAGGGCAAAACGTACAAGCGTTTCAGCCTCACGGAGACAGGAATTAGCCCGAGAGTCCTGCTTGGCACAAAAAATGGCGTACATTGGTACACTGGGGACGAACATAATGAGTATGGCCACATCAGCGAAGAACCGCTGAACAGGACACTTATGATGGAGAAGAGAATGAAGAAGCTTGAACTGGTGGACAGGGAAATACCTCTCGAAGAAAAGGTCAATTTCTACGGCGACAAAGACTCTAGAAACATTGTGGTGAGCTGGGGCTCGCCTAAAGGCGCCATAATCGAAGCAATCAACGCGTTGGCAGTTGAAGGCTATGGCTTCGGTTTTCTTCAATTTCGAATGCTGCATCCAC
>CAYPRE010000115.1:0-2220 GCA_964413045.1 uncultured Candidatus Bathyarchaeia archaeon | reverse complement strand
AAGTCAGAGGCGCTTTACCAAGGAATCCTGCCATATTCCAAGTCTATGTTGGCTAAAACCATAATAGTCTTACTAAACGCGCAGATCCAGAGAGTCTCCGTATTGACTTGGCCGTGTTGCATTTTTCACTCACCATTGAAAGGGTGGGTGTTTGCTGAATTGTATTGATTGAGAAATTTGTCGACCGTGAGTACGGAGACCGTGTACATGTCAGCTTTTCTTTGTGCATCAAATCTGAGAGTAATGTTTGCGTTAGATACATCTACAGATCTGACATTTATCATATGCGTGAGAAATAGAACTAAAATTCAAAAGATATATATGCTGTGTTTAGATATTCTCTTCAGGAAAGCTAGCTCGAGCTAGTTTAAGGGAGAAAGGCGCGCAGGAGAGACTGGAGAGTTTATGCTTCATTACGGAAGGTTGTCGAACAAATCTCTTAGAAAAACATGTTTCTGCAGCTTGTTGGCTTTCATGTTGGCATTGGAGCTTCTGCCCCTTATAGCCACAGCCCAATCAGCTCTAGTAGCAGTTGAACCTGCCAACTATGTAGCTGCTTTGAACGAGTCTTTTCACGTCAACATCACGATTGCTGATGTGGCAAACCTCACGGCTTGGCAGTTTGGACTCTACTTCCGCAATAACGTTTTGAACTGCACTGGAGTCACAGAAGGGCCGTTCCTGAGTTCTGTCGGACCGACCAGTTTCTTCGTAATGCAGCTGAACAACGCATACAATTCTACTCATGGTCGTGTAGTGGCGGCTAGCACTTTTCTAGGGTCGACCGATCAAGTCAGCGGTAGCGGTCTTTTGGCTCAAGTATCCTTTCAGGCAGTTGGTCTGGGCAGCACGGTCATTGATTTTACGCTCACCCAGTTGACAGATGAGAAGATTCCTCCTCAGACGATATCACACACTGTATTGGATGGGGCTGTTCAGGTTAAGGTTCCTCCGTTGGTTTTTGTGTCTCCAGCCAATCTCAGTGGTCTTCCTAACTGGATTCCTGTCAATGGGACGTTCACGATCAGCGTGACAATTGCCATGGTTACTGATCTGAACTATTGGCAGGCAGGATTGTCTTTTAACCCAACGGTCCTTGAATGCGTCAACTATACAGAGGGGCCGTTTCTAAAGAGTGCCGGGAGCACGGTCTGGCAGCCCGGAACGATAGATAACAACAACGGACAGGTAACTCCGTATGGAGCAAGTCTGGGCGGCGGCGTGGGTAAATCCGAAAACGGTACTCTGGCTTACATTGTCTTCAGAGTCAAGGGCACTGGTTCTTCATCGCTGGTTCTGCAAAACGTCTTGCTCCTCGATACTAACTATTCTGCAATAGTGCCAGCCTCTATCCAACAGGGCTACTTTGATTTGCCTCCTGAGGTCCCTCAGCCTCCGACCGCGTTTTTCACGTATTCGCCGATCTCCCCGTATGCGAATGATATTGTGACGTTTGATGCGTCCGCCTCATCTCCGAGCGGCGGCGTGATCGTCAGCTATGAATGGGACTTTGGAGACATGACACAAGCACAAGGGATTATTGTAAATCACACTTACCCGACTGCTGGCGGATACAACGTCTCTCTAGTAGTGATCGATGATGAGAACATGACAGGCTCATTCTTCCAACTTGTAACGGTTGTTGCATTGCCCGTGGGAGCATCCATTGACATCTATACGCAGAGAGGAGGAAGAGGATTAGACCAGCCCAGTGACACCTTTGCTCCAGACGAGTTGATTATCATGACAGCATATCTAACGTATAACCTGGCTCCAGTACCTGACACACTTGTGACTTTCTACGTTTACTTCCCGAACGGAACCCTGATGTTTAGAAGTGTGAGCACAACACATGCCCAAGGTCTTGCGTTCATCACTTATCGCTTTCAAACCAACCCCGTGTTTGGGATCTACAAGTTCAACGCAACCGCGAATATCGCAGACCAAACCGTTTCAGATTCTGCTGATTGCAGAATAGATTGGCTTGTGCAGGTGGTGTCAACGGTTCCTTGCGACAGGCACGGTGTGCCCAAGAATAATTTCAACAAAGGCGAACCGCTGTATCTGATTGCCACCCTCAAGAACAATCGTTTCAATTCTACGTTTGTTACAGTGGGTACGTACGTGGAAGACCAGGAGCACACATATTTGTTGTTTGGTTCAAGCGTACACTACATCGCGCCGAACCTGACAGCAGTCATCGTGAGCGTGGGTGAATTG
>CAYPRE010000114.1:0-2223 GCA_964413045.1 uncultured Candidatus Bathyarchaeia archaeon | reverse complement strand
AGCTTATGGGAGTCACGACTTGCTCGCCTTTGTTGGCTTTTAAGAAATATTTTTCGACGAGCGCGAAAGTTTTGTCTCCCATGTGGATTTCGCCTTTCTCATCGATAAAGATTGCACGGTCAGCGTCGCCGTCATAAGCCACGCCCAAGTCTGCCCCTACAGCCTTGACTGCCATCGCCGCATCCCCCAAGTTTTCGGGGCGTGGTTCAGGAGGTCTTCCTGGAAATGTTCCGTCTATGTTTGCGTTTATGGTTGTTACTCTGCAACCCAGTTCGCGCAGGAGGCGTGGCGCGGCGAGACTGCCCACGCTGTTTGCTCCGTCGACCATTATGTGATAGTGCTTCTGAGAGATTGCTTTGATGTTAACGTGTTTTTTTATCGCGTCAACGTACTCGTCAATCATTCCGGGCAGTTCACGTGTTTCTCCTATCGCGTCCCATTCTGCGAGGTGGATTTTTTTGTTGAAGTAGATTTCCTCGATCTCGAGTTCTTGCTCATGCGAGATCTCTATTCCATCGTTCCAGATCACTTTTATTCCGTTGTATTCAGGCGGGTTGTGTGATGCTGTTATTATGACTCCGCCGTCAACCTTGTGGTTTTTCACGATGAACTGAAGCGTGGGTGTCGGCACCATTCCTGCCTGGAGCACGGTGCAACCTGTAGAATTCAAGCCTGCAATGACTGCCTTTGCAAGCATCGGGCCGCTTGTTCTTGCGTCGTAACCGATAACAAGTGTTCCTTTCTTGAAGAAAGTGCCTATTGCAGCGCCGATGTTGATGGCCGTTTCAGGCGTCAATTCTTTGTTTGCGAGTCCTCGGATCCCGTTCGTGCCGAACAGGTGCTTTGAGCTTAACATAACGTGACATGCCTTCTTCTAACAATTGAGGTTGGATGTTAATACGTTTTTGTGGACTTCATTCGCAGGGCAGATTGAGGTTGCTTTGGCGAGCGAGACACCGTCTTTTATCTTGGCGTGGTCTGCTATTATGCAGCCTTTTTCGATTTTGACCTTTTCTCCGATGTTGACGTTCTCGCCGATGATTGCACCGTTTATTACGCAGGAATCTGATATGGTCGTTCCCGAAAAGACAACAGAGTCTCGTATGTGGACGTCTTTTCCTACTGTGACGTTGCGTCCAAGAATAGCGTATGGACCTATCATTGATTTCTCTCCCAAAGTGACTTTTCTGTCGATAGCCACTGGTTTCTTGATTTTTCCTCTTCCTCTATAGTCTTGACTGCACGCGTATTGACCAAGCAGTTTCATGTTGATTTCCAAGTAATCCTCAGGCTTGCCTATGTCGGTCCAGATTCCTTTGAGAAGATGCCCGTAAAGCTTGCCTTCTTCTGCAAGTTTGGGGAAGATTTCGCGTTCAAGAGAGACCGCACGTCCTTTTGGAATGTACTGGAGGACTTCTGGACTTAGGACATAAACACCCGCGTTTATGAGGTTGGTCGGGGCGGTTCCTGGCGGAGGTTTTTCGACGAATCGTTTGATTCTGTTGTCCTTTGACAGTTCTGCGACTCCGTATCTAGTTGGGTCTTTGACTTCGTGGAGAGCTATCGTTGCTAGGGCATCTTTTTTTCTATGTGTCCTGAGAATGTCTGTGTAGTCAATGTCTGCGAAAACGTCTTCGTTAAGCACCAAGAAAGGTGAGTCGTGGCCGATGAGTTTTTCAGCTCTCTTTATTGGGCCGCCTGTTCCAAGAGGTTTTCTAAGTGGGTCTCTTGAATAGGTGATGTGAAGTCCACATCTTGGGATTCTTTGCTGTTTGAACAGGATTTCTGTTCGGAAGCTGACGGCAAGTATCACGTCTGAAACGTTGCTTTTGATGAGTCTTTCGAACGTCCATTGCAGAAGTGGCTTGTTGAGTATTGGGAACAGGATTTTGGGTCTTGTGCAGCTTAGGGGTCTCAATCTTGTGGCGAAGCCGCCTGCTAGAACAACTGCTTTCACAGTTTCACCGTCAAACCGTAACCTTATATTCGGACTGCTTCCAATAAAACGATTTCGTGATGAACATGAAAGGCCAGAAAGTTTTGCTTTATGAGATGAGTTGGCCTGAGGCTAAAGCGTACTTCTCCAAGCATGATATTGCCATCGTGCCTGTGGGTTCAAACGAACAGCATGGACCGCCGAACCCCTTGGGCACGGACCACTTGATAGCGAAGGGTATTGCGGAGGAGACTGCTAAACGAACTGGGGTTGTGTGTTTGCAGGTA
>CAYPRE010000113.1:988-2347 GCA_964413045.1 uncultured Candidatus Bathyarchaeia archaeon | reverse complement strand
AGAAGCGCAAGGTCAAAGTTGAGAAGAGCGTACTCGTCCTTGGAGGAGGAATTGCTGGAATACAAGCTTCGCTTGACTTGGCAAACGCCGGGTTCAAGGTTTACCTTGTCGAAAAATCACCCAGCATCGGCGGACGAATGGCACAACTGGACAAAACATTCCCGACCCTCGACTGCAGCGCATGCATCCTGACACCCAAAATGGTCGACATTGCAAAACACAAAAACATAACACTCCTCACAAACGCCGAAATCACCAACGTCAAAGGATTCGTCGGAAACTACGAAGTCTCGATCCTCAAGAAGCCAACATACGTGGACGCAAGGAAATGCGTCGGCTGCGAACTATGCTCAAAAGCCTGTCCTGTAAAGATTCCAGACAAGTTCAACGAAAACCTAACTGAAAAACGCGCCATATACATCTACTCAGCACACGCAGTTCCAAAAATCGCCGTCATAAGTCCAACGCACTGTCTGAGACTGAAGACCAAGAAAGGCAACGTGTGCGGAAAGTGCCAAGAAGCCTGCGAAGCCAAAGCCATAATGTTCGAACAGGAGCCTGAAACAATCCAAGTTAAAGTAGGCGGCGTGATCATGGCCGTTGGCTCAGAAGTTTTTGATGCTTCAAGAATGGCTGAGCTTGGGTATGGCCGCTTCAAGAACGTGATCTCCAACATCGAGTTCGAAAGAATATCAGATGCGTCCGGTCCCACAGGCGGAAAGATCCTGTCTCCCCTCAGTGGCAAAGCGCCCAAATCCATTGTCTTCGTCCAATGCGTAGGATCCAGAGACAAACGGTTCCACGCATATTGCTGCCGTGTTGGCTGCATGGTTACTCTGAAGCAGGCGATCTTGGCCCGCGAGAAGATCCTTGAAGACGTGAGGATCTACATCTGTTACATTGACCTTCGAGCCTTCGGCAAAGGCTATGACGAGTTCTACAGTCGCGCCAGAGACATGGACATAGACTTTATTGCTGGTGTTCCATCCGAAATTCATTGTTCACCAAACGGGTCACTCTACTTTGACGTATACGACAAAGGCACGAACAAGCTCTTAGAGATGCACGCGGACTTGGTGGTTCTGGGAACGGGACTCGTGCCCAACGCTGATCTTGAAAGAATCAGCTCGTTGTTCCATGCTTCACGAAGTGCAGACGGTTTCCTGTTGGAAGCACACCCAAAACTTCGACCACTTGAAAGTGCCGTCGCAGGCATCTTTCTCGCGGGCGCTTGCCAAGGACCCAAGGACATACCCGACACCGTGGCACAGGCAAGCGGAGCAGCGGCCAAGGCCATAGACCTGCTTTCGAGTGGAGAAATCGAGCTTGAACCATTGAAGGCCGTCGTGGACAAAGACC
>CAYPRE010000113.1:320-896 GCA_964413045.1 uncultured Candidatus Bathyarchaeia archaeon | reverse complement strand
ATTCAGGGCAGAAGTCATTGAAGCCATGTGCCAAGGCTGCGGCCTATGCAGCTCAGCATGTCCGACCGGCGCCATCAAAATACAGCAATTCAGCAATCCGCAAGTGTTGACTCAGGTCCAAGCAGCATTTGCAGAAGCTAAACCTAGAGGAGGAAAATAGGTGAGCCTCATAGACCTCATGACAATGGCTACTCCCAACTTCGGATCTCGCGAGAAGATACTAGTGAGACTCTGCGGGAGAGACCTTGTGAACTGTTATCAATGCATCAAATGCACGAGCGGCTGCACGGCTTTGAAACTGCTGGAACTGAAACCGCACGAAATAGTGAAACTTGTCAACCTGGGATTCGTTGATGAACTGGCGGCTTCCGACATAATCTGGACCTGCGCAACATGCCTCAAATGTGTGCAAAGGTGCCCACAAAAGGCTTCACCATACCATGTCATCGTTGCCTTGCGGAATCTTGCGGTTGAGAGAGAGGCAAAAGTGCCTGAAGGATACTTGAAAGCAGTCTCGCAGATACTTGAAACAGGATTGGCGGAACCGTACCGTAAGATTGTAACTAGAAAAATGGA
>CAYPRE010000113.1:0-273 GCA_964413045.1 uncultured Candidatus Bathyarchaeia archaeon | reverse complement strand
CAGCCCCAAAGAGAGTTTCCAAGCGGTCTTCATGAAAGCCATGGAGGAGAAACCGTGAAAACAGCGGTTTTCTGGGGCTGTTGCATACTCGCAGACCAGCTTGGCTATGAAATGTCCGTACGCGAAACATTTCCAAAACTAGGCTTGGAACTCGTTGACCTGCGCGAGGCTGTCTGCTGTGGCGACCCCGTGAAAAGCATTAACAATTTTGCAGCCAACTATCTAGGAGCGCGAGTCCTTGCATTAGCAGACCAAACAGGGCTGCACGACCTG
>CAYPRE010000112.1:0-2431 GCA_964413045.1 uncultured Candidatus Bathyarchaeia archaeon | reverse complement strand
GTCGGCACAATACATCGAACATGGCAAGGTCTTGGACGCCTTTGATCTCAACTCTGTTTCCTCCGTCTACAGACAGGTTTATGTCCTGTCGCACCGAACCGATTCCTCTTCTACCAACCTTGCTTATTCTCAGGACCCTGCCGATTTGCCTAGCAAGCTCGATGAGTTCCTGGGGTGATTCGACGTCTCTGTGGTCGGTGATCACTTCAGTCAGCGGGACACCAAGGCGGTCAAGATTGAAGTACACAGTTCTCTCCGCGGTATCATGCCAATTAACTCTGCGGGCAGCATCTTCCTCAATGTGAACGTTTGTGATCCGCACTTTCTTGTCATTGACAGGCACCCAACCATCTCTACCTACAATGAAAGTCCGCTGAAAACCCGTGGTGATCGAACCATCAAGATACTGTTTCCTGTTCACCACAACCTCTTCGGCCAGAGCTGAACAGTTGAAATAGAGAGCGAGAATAAAACCCTCTATAATTGCCTTCTTGTCAGGAGGAAAGGGAGGAGTCTCGTCCATTTCGTAAGTGCAAGTGTTTCTTTCACACGCGTAATATATGACCCTGTAGCCTTTCTCAAACTCAACGAGCATTCCTGGGTCGAAGTCTCCCATCTCACCTAGAACCGGCCTGAAGTAGCGATAGAAAGTGTAGTCCTTGCTTTCTGGGTTATCCTCAAGCGTTGGTGAACACCGACAGAAAAGCTTGCTGTCAGAGCGAATTTGATGGTGAACCTCAAGCCCTGCATGAAACCCAAGTTTCTTGAAGTCAACATTGTCTGGGTCTAACATTCGGTTTAATGTGTTTTCAAGCACAATTAAAAAGTTTCTTCGGGATTTTTCATGTTCCAATCATGAATCGTTCAGACTCTTATCAAGAAGGCAGAAGCCTCCGTAGGATTTGTGTCACATACATGGTCGAGGCAGCTAACCGCGTCGTCAACCCTTCTCCGAATTCTGTTTTCTCCGGTTGGATCAACAGCAAACCGATCTGTGAATCTATTGTCTTTCCAAGGTATTCACAGAAAATTCTCAATGGAAGCATATGCGTTGAAAGAGAAGACATGTTTGTCAGACTAGTCATTTGAGCCAGTCTAAATTCTCCTGGCCTAAGTCCTATGATTGCCGCATCAATCAAGAGAACATGTGTCGGACCGAATTCTGCTATCTGCTCAATAAAGCTTTCTGGCACCGTCTCACATTCAATCAAAAACACTTTCTCCGATACTTTTCCCTGCAACTCTTGGACTATCTTGACGCCGACAAAATCATCCATACGAATCGGATTGCCGATCCCAGCGACAACGACTTTTTCAGCACCAGCAAGCCATTTTCTCAGTTCGGTCTCTATGTCGTACTTTCTACTGGCCACCAAAGGTCGCCAACAAAAAACTCAAAAAGCAAAGAAAAGTGGAGGCTATCGTTGCAGCGTTTTGACAAGTCTCTTCTTGCTGTCGTAGACGTTAAGTGTCATGGGCATCTGCCCGATTGCGTAGTGCGTGGCGCATCCGAAGCATGGGTCATACGCTCTGAACGCCATTTCCACCTTGTTGAGAACACCTTGGTCCACTTTGTCACCGTGAATCAAGCCTTTTGCAGCGTCGCGTATAGACATACAGATTGCGGGATAATTGTTAGTTGTGGCCACGATCAGGTCCTTGATCAACGCATCCTTGTCAAGCACGTAGTGATGGAACAGTGTGCCCCTCGCCGCCTCGACAACGCCAACGCCCTCGCCAGGTTCGCCTGGTTTTGCCCGGACGTTCGTATTAGTTATTTCAGGATCTCTGACCAGCTCCAAAGCACGTTCTGTGGCATACAGCAGCTCGATTAGCCGTGCCCAATGGAACGCCAAAGTGCCGTGAACAGGTTTGCCGCCCAACGTCTTGTACATCTCTTCATACTCAGCCTGAGCCAAAGGTGTAGCCATGCCGTCAGAAGCGTTCAACCTGCCCAACGGGCCCACACGGTAAATACCGCTCTCCGCCCCTGAAACCAAGCCCTCGTACCCAATCTTCTTCAAGTACGGAAACTTGGAGTACGTCCACGGTTCAACATGCTCACCAATGTGCGTCAAGTAGTCCTTCGGCTCAAACTTCAAGAATTCTCTACCACTCGGGTCTACAACGCGGATCTTACCATCGTAGAAGTTCACCTTGTTGTGCTCGTCAACCATGCCCATGTAGTAAGTTTTCATCGTGTAAGCATCGCTCTTGATCATGTCAACGTATTTGCTGTTGCCCAAGACAATGTCGTGGAAAATCTTCAAAGTCAACTTCGCAAAGCCCAGCGATGAAGCAGCCATTTCTTCAATGTTCTTTCTGCCTTCTTCGCTCAACGCTTTAGATATTCCGCCTGGCAAACCGCACACGGGATGCGTTGCCTTTCCGCCTAGACTTTCAGTTATCTTTTGACCGTAAGCTCTGTGTT
>CAYPRE010000111.1:0-2433 GCA_964413045.1 uncultured Candidatus Bathyarchaeia archaeon | reverse complement strand
TATTTTCATAAAAGCACGTTCCTCAAAAGCGATATATAAATGATTAATGTTCACGATATCGCCCAAAAACATGCGCCACATTCCGAATTTTCTTATTCGCAAACCATGAGAAGGCAAGACAAGATAGAAACTGTATTTAGCCAAGAAACTCAATGTACTGATTATCATGTCATCGGCTGACATTGCAGTGAAGGTCTTTCGGACAATCGAGAACGAAGATTTCAGGGTCCTTCAGATAATAGAGACTGCCATGAGTGAACATGAATTCGTTCCGAAGGAACTGATCGCCAAATTTTCGAAAATGGACCTGGAACGAGACGTAGACTTCAGAATAAAAAGACTGAGCAAAATTGGCCTATTATACCGAATGAGAGGCGCCTACACAGGCTATACTCTCAACTACGCGGGATACGACTGCTTAGCAATCAACGCTCTTGTCAGGGCAAAAATTCTGGAAGCTTTTGGAAAATCCCTCGGCGTCGGAAAAGAAGCAGACGTGTTCGACGCATTGAACCCGAAAGGGGAACGCATAGCCGTCAAGTTCCACCGTCTGGGCAGGATCAGTTTCCGTCAGACACGCCGCACACGAGGCTACATAAAACAGCACGCAGGATGGCTTTTCCAATCAAGACTCGCAGCCGAAAAAGAATACAAGGCCCTGTCATTACTTTTCCCTCAAAAGGTATCGGTTCCTGAACCACTCAGTCAAAACCGCCACGTAGTAGCCATGGGCATGATTGACGGAGCCGAACTGGCAAATTGGAAAAGAATAGCAAGGCCAGAAAGAATCCTCAAAAAGATCCTCGTCAACGTCCGAAAAGCCTACCTCAAAGCCGGCATAGTCCACGCGGACCTGAGCGAATACAACATCCTTCTGAAAGAAGACAGGAACATCCTCATCATAGACTGGCCCCAATACGTGACAACAGACCACCCCAACGCGCAGCAACTTCTGACAAGAGACATCCAAAATGTTCTGCAGTACTTCAAACGCAAACACAAACTAGCCGCAAAGCTTGAAGAAAGCTTAGACTACGTCACCGGAAAAAGCAGGACTACTACCTTGTAGAAACGTCCAACACGATGTAGAGAACATTGTTGCCACGCAACAACACATTCCCATAATTAGTTATCAACTGGTCATCCTTAGATTCTGTGGCTCCTTCCAGAAGTATGTTCATATGACCATCACACTTGATCATCTTGCCCTTGTATTCCCCACCATTCTTCAGCACGACAGCAATTCCTGCGTTCAACTGTTTGACAAGCACATTCAGCGGCTTCTTGCTAGGTTCCATCAAAGCACCCTGACCTTAAACCTAATTACACAATACGACAAACCATCACATATAAAAATCTTATGAAAACCAATTCCCGAATCAAAAAGCATTCTAGTCACTGACCCCAAAATCGCGCCCAATCTTCAAAACAAAGATCCTCCTCGGCAGACACAACCGCACCAGGAACTCCTGCATCTGATCCACGTGTCGACAACAGAAAGAAATCTTACAAAAGACTGAAATAACTTTCGTCACAACAATGCACAGAGGGGCGTCTGAATGAAGTATGAGATAAAATATAAACCGTCCTATTCAATGCTCGTCGTCAACCTTGAACAGGGCGAAACGATAACGGCAGAATCTGGTGCAATGACTTACATGGACCCGAACATCGAAGTCCACACCAGAAAAAGAGAAAAAAGCCTTTTAGGCAGTCTCGGCCTCGCGATCGTCGGCCGGCAATCATTCTGGGTAAACGACTACACGGCTACCCGGGGACAAGGCGAAGCAGGATTCGTGTCCGCTCCAGTCGGCGACATCGAGATGCTGGAAATAAATCCCAACCAAGGATACGTGATACAGAAGAGCGCCTACGTCGCGTCAACGCAAAACGTTGACTTAGACATCAAGTGGGAAGGCTTCACCAAAGGACTCTTCGGCCAAGGACTCTTCATGATAAAAGTCAAGGGCAACGGCAACCTGTTCATAAACACTTTCGGAGCGATAGACAAGCACACGCTGAAACCTGGGCAAACACTAACAGTCGACAACTTCCACTTAGTGGCTTTCAGCGACACCTGTACGTACAAGGTCACAAAATTCGGCGGACTAAAAGAAACAATACTCGGCGGAGAAGGACTCGTGACACAGATCACAGGACCAGGAGACATCTACATACAAACAAAGAACCTCAAAGAATTCGTCGACTGGCTGTGGGCATTATTGGAACCAAGAGTCCAGTCAAGGGCCCGCTGAGACCACGCATCCTTTTTTTCTGCAAATTTGAACCGCGAACCGTGAAAAGACTTGGCCTCATATGGAATAAGAACATAAACTGGCGCCTACAGTCTAGAGAATGATCAAAATGAAGATCGTTGTCGTGGACCACGTCCATTTGGAAGAGAAACACATCAAAACACTGCAAACCCTCGGC
>CAYPRE010000110.1:0-2444 GCA_964413045.1 uncultured Candidatus Bathyarchaeia archaeon | reverse complement strand
GAGGGTGGTGACAGGGCCTTCTCAACTTCAACGTTCGGCTCCAACTTTTTCGCGGTTTGTCCGTCTAGGAATTCCAGGCCTTCCACGCCGTTGTCGGTTCCCATCTGCATCAGTTTGTCCAGCTCATCAATCTCTTCGCTCTCGACTGCCACGGTCAACTTGCCCAACTTCTTAAGCGGCATGTGATGCTTCTCGCAAAGCTCGTAGAGCATCGCGTTTCCCTTCACGCACAGTCTGGCCTTCAAAGAATTGTTCGGATAGTGAATCCCAGAATGGATGACGCCACTGTTGTGGCTACTCGTTTCTTGACCGTACCGAGGGTTCTTCTCGAAAACGAACACGCCTTCATTGTTCTCAGAAACTTTTGCGGCGACAGCCAGTCCTACGACGCCTGCCCCGATGACGACGATGTTCGCAGACTCCATGATTACCACGAAAACCATTCCGCTAATAAGCCTTTGGGCACAGCATTCACCAATATGAGTAGGGAACAAAAAAACCCACTGTGTGCTTGCTGGGAGCGACGACAAGGATGTCTTAGTCACTTAGCGGCCGCTTACGTACGGTGGGAAGGAGACAGGAACGGTGTCAAGGGCACACTTGGAAAGATAGACGTCGACCGAACAAGGGAAATCGAATTTTGGGCACAGAAGATAAAGAATCTTGGTGTAACAGAGCAACAGACTTGTTTGGCTACTTCAGCAAGTACTACTCAGGCTACCCGCCTGATGACGCTGAACAACTATCGAGACTGCTAGCACCGTCAAAGACACCACCAAGAACTGAGCTGAGCTAAACTACTTCCAGTTTGACCATTTTGGCGTTTATCGTCGAGCTTTTTTTCTTCGGCTTTGCTGTGAGAAACCTCAGAAGACGGAGTTGCTCTTCTCTTCTCAGAGTATTTGCTTGTCAAACTGCCTGCAAGAAAGGGTGTAAACTGCAAAGTTCTGTTGAAACAACGATTGGTCTTTTTGCTGTCTACGAGTACTTCTTGGGGTTCTTGTCGAATTCTTTCTTACATCCTGCTGCGCAGAAATAGTAGGTTTTGCCTTGATATTCGCTCTTGAACTTCGCAGTCTTCTCATCAACTTTCATCTTACACACGGGGTCAACGGCCACGCATACCACCAAGAACGAACTCGGGTTCTGAAGATATAAATCTTTTAGTGAGCGCCGCTCAATCTGTTTCAGCAAGGCATTGCCTGCATCTCTGCATGATTGTTCTCGGGTGTAAACGCGCACATGCAAGATCGGGCCACTATCTTTAGCTTTCACAAGCAGCGTTACATTCAGAAAACTCGGAAAAGTGAAGAACAAGAGTAGACCTATCATTGGAATAGCAGAAATCCAGAAGACATTCCGACTCGGAGGAAGGTAGACGGTCACGCTGGAAAATGCTCAAAAAGGAATATTCTGTGATTGACAGAACGTGGGTTCTAGAACAAAAAAGGGAATTGGAAGGGTTTATGGTCCTTTCTTCGTGATTTCTTTTATGATACCTGCAGCCACAGTTGTACCCATGTCTCGTACTGCGAAGCGTCCAAGCTCTTCGAATTCTGAGAATGTCTCTACGGCAATCGGATGCAAAGGTTCCATTCGAACTATGGCAGCGTCTCCGGTCTTCAGAAACGTTGGTTTTTCTTCTACTACCTGTCCTGAGCGTGGGTCAAGCTTCTTTATGAGTTCGGTGAACCTGCAAGCAATTTGGCCTGTGTGGTAGTGCAGAACCGGCGTGTAGCCCGCCGCGACGGCTGTTGGGTGATAGATAACGATTATTTGGCCGATGAATTCTTTTGCGACTGTCGGCGGGTTAGGAACGTGTCCGCACACGTCTCCGCGGTGAATGTCGGTTTTGGCGACGCCTCTGATGTTGAAGCCTATGTTGTCGCCTGGTTCGGCCTTGGGGATTCTTTCATGATGCATTTCGAGCGATTTGACCTCGCCCTGTTTGTTGGAAGGCATGAAGATGACGACGTCGTTCTCTTTGATTACTCCTGTTTCTACTCTGCCAACGGGAACTGTGCCAATTCCAGTGATGCTGTAAACGTCTTGGATTGGAACTCGCAATGGCTTACCAGTCGGTTTGGGTGGGATTTCAAAAGTGTCCAAGGCCTCGATCATCGTTGGTCCGGTGTACCATGGCATCTTGTCGCTCTTCTTGACGAGGTTATCGCCTGTCCATCCGGAGCAAGGCACAAATGGGATTTTTTCGACCTTGAAGCCTACCATTTTGAGCATTCTGCTTACTTCATTCTTGATTTCGTTGTATCTCTCTTGACTCCAGTTAACCGAAATGTCATCCATCTTGTTGACGGCAACAACCAGCTGCCGGCACCCCAGTGTAAACGCCAGAAACGCGTGCTCTCTTGTCTGACCGCCGGGACCAATGCCGGCTTCGAACTCTCCTCTTCTGGACGAGCAGAATAGAACTGCTCCATCGGCTT
>CAYPRE010000109.1:0-2475 GCA_964413045.1 uncultured Candidatus Bathyarchaeia archaeon | reverse complement strand
GTCGAGCTTGAAGACTTCGAGCTAGAAGTCAAAGACCTAGAACTATGGCTCGAATCCGGCGCATTGCCCAGGCAACTCATGCCTCAGCTAGGAGCTGCAGCCCTGAAGGGAAAACCGGCACAGCTTATCTCAACAAAGTTTGCTTACCCAATCGAGACTTATTCCGGTAAAATCGCTGAAGTAAAACTGGGCGCCACCAAAGGTGAAGGTGGAACGCGCGGAAGATCAATCACAATCGGCGGTGAAACCTCTCCTGCTTTCTACTCGTTTGAGAGTTCAATGCCGCATCCTCCAGTGGTCACCTTGGACGTCTTCGACATGGAAGTTCCATTGTCCAAGGCTGTAAAGATGCACGTGAAGGAGGTAGTCGGAGATCCTGCAGCCTGGGCAAAACTTGCAGTTGATAAGTTCGGAGCAGACATGGTAACGGTTCATCTAATCAGCATTGATCCATTGTTAAAGAACGCATCTCCCAAGGATGCTGTGAAGACTGTTGAGGCAATCACCCAAGCAGTTGACGTGCCGCTCGTTATAGGCGGTTGCGGTGACCCAGTAAAGGACGCTGCTGTTTTCGCAGAGATCACTGAAACCTTCAAAGGAGAACGTTTCCTAATTAGTTCGTTAACTGCTGACATGGATGTCGAGCGTTGCGCAAAATTCGTGAAGAAAAACGGGCACGTGGCACTATCTTTCACTCCAATGGACTTGAACTTAGCCCGCGAGCTAAACAGGCGATTATATGATTATCTAGGCAGAGAAGACATAGTTATGGACTTGACAACGGCTGCTCTCGGCTACGGCTTAGACTACGCTTTCACAAACATGGAAAGGGCAAGAATAGGCGGATTGATGGGTGATGCTGAACTGGCACATCCCATGTCCTCCGGCACAACCAACGCTTGGGCTGCACGAGAAGCATGGCTGAAAATGTCTTCCGAATGGGAACCACGTGAGCTAAGAGGTCCCTTGTGGGAAGTCACTACTGCATTAACACTTCTGCTTGCAGGTGTAGACCTGTTCATGATGATGCATCCAGCTGCGGTGAAGACACTAAAAGATGTCACTCGTCAACTAGTTAGCGGCAAGGAAGCTGACGCTAGAAGCTTCGCTGACTGGATTTCTGCAAAGCCATAGAGGATGTGGATGAAATGAGTGGAAAGAAAGGTAGAGTCGGAGTAAAAGAACTCAGTCCAATAGACGTTTACAAACTTCTTCCAAAGACAAACTGCAAAGAATGCGGCCAAGAGAACTGTATGGCTTTCGCCACAAAAATCGTTAACCGCGAAGTAAACATCGATCAGTGTCCGCCTTTGCTAAAGAAGGAACACGAGAAAGCTTACAAACAACTAAAAGAAATGCTGAAACCTGCAATAAAAGAGGTAGTCGTTGGCGTCGGTGAGAAGGCTGTCAAGCTCGGAGGCAAACTCGTCATGTACCGCCACGAGTTCACATACTTCAATCCAACTGCCATTGCTATTGACGTCACAGACGAGATGCCTGAAGAAGAAGTTCTAAAGCGCATAAAGAACACGGAAAAATTCAGCTACGAATACATAGGCTACATACTAAAACTGGACATGATCGCAGTCAGATCAACCTCAGGCGACGCAGAAAAATTCAAAGCAACCGTCAAGAAAGTCTCTGAAAACACGAATCTCCCACTAATACTATGCACTCTGAACTCCAGCATAGCTGAAGCAGGTTTGATGGCAGCGCCCAAAGCCAGACCACTATTGTACGCGGCAAACATGGAAAACTGGAAAGAAATGGCTGAACTAGCCTTAATGTACAACTGCCCAATAGTAGCTTCGGCACCAAACGACCTGAACATGCTGGTCACGTTAGCCCAAACTCTCCAAGACTACGGAGTACAAGACATAGTCTTAGACCCCGGAACATTCGCCAACGAAGGAATGGCTGACACACTAAACAACTTCACGATGCTCCGCCGAGCAGCCTGCAAGGCAGGCGAAGAACTCGCCGGTTTTCCATTACTTGGCGTTCCTATGGTCGCTTGGGTGGGCAAGGGTGACGCTGCAGACGAAATCATCAAGTGGCGCGAAGCATATTTGGCAGGCATGCTCATCGTCCGCTACGCTGACGTTTTAATCATGCATGGAGCAGACGGATGGTCACTTCTCCCCAACGCAGTGCTTCGACAAAACATTTACACTGACCCACGAAAGCCAGTGGCCGTAGATCCAGGATTGAAAGTGTTCGGCACACCAGACGAGAACTCACCAGTGTTCTTCACCACAAACTTCGCGTTAACCTACTACACAGTAGCCTCAGACATTGAAAACTCGAAAATCAACGCTTACCTGATCGTTGTGGACTCAGAAGGCTCAGCCGTAGACAGCGGAGTCGCCGGACGCAAGTTGACAGCAGAGAAAGTCGCAGACTCCATCAAAACAACCGGTATTGAAGGCAAAGTGAAGCACAGGAAACTCATAATTCCAGGCAAAGCTTCAAGGA
>CAYPRE010000108.1:0-2476 GCA_964413045.1 uncultured Candidatus Bathyarchaeia archaeon | reverse complement strand
CGGTCGCCGGCTTTTTGCAGCGCGCCGGCTTCGACGTAAAGGTCTACGAGCAGGCTACGGCCTTTTCGCGCATCGGCGCCGGCATTCATCTCAGTGCGAATGTGATGACGATCATGCGCCGGCTCGGCATCGAGAACGAAGTCGCAAAAGAGGATGTCGAAGCGTGCTACCGAGAAATCAGACAGCTAAAACAGGAAGCCGAGAACTCCAAATACTGCGAAATCTACCTAAACCAAGAAGTCACGCCTGGGGGATATGCGTGGGTTTTTCCAAAGAGCGGAGCAAGAGTGAACGTCGGGCTTGGAATCTGCATGCGCAGAGATTTCCCCAACCCCAAGAACCAACTGTACAAGCACGTGTTAACCCGCCCACTCTTCGAAGGCTCATTGCTCCTAACGGGAGGAGCATGGTACGACCCCACGCGAAGACCATTGGACAACATGGTCGGCAACGGCATCATCATCACCGGCGACGCAGCCTGCCTCGTAAACCCGATTCACGGCGGAGGCATAGGCCCGTCGATGATCAGCGGAGACTTGGCCGCCAAAACAGTCACCGAGGCTCTGGAAAAAGACGGTCCAAGCAAAAAGAACCTGTGGCCTTACAACCTTAGATACAATGAAATTTACGGCATAAAGCAGGCCAGCCTGGACATTTTCCGCCTGTTTCTGCTGTCAAGCAGCGACCAAGACCTGAATTTCGGCATGAACTACCGACTGCTGAAAGAAGAAGACGTCCTGAAGGCGGGAATGGGAGACGATTTTCACCTCAACATAACCGACACGGCAACACGAGTCTTTAGAGGACTCAAGAACCTGAGATTCCTGAACAAGCTCCGACTAACCGTCAAAACCATGAAACAAGTCCGAGCACACTACAAAACCTACCCCGAAACTCCAGAGAACTTCGAAAAATGGCACAACCAAACATTAACTATATTCAAAAACGCTAAATCAAAGACGACAGGATGAAGGACAAAAATCCTTTACTCGAGCAAATCTTACTAATCAGCCAACAAAGTGTCTGGCATGCGCGTCACAGTCTTGGCCTCGGGAGGAAAAGACTCTGCCCTGGCCCTACATCACGTTCTAGAGAATAAGGAATACGAAGTAGCCTGTCTGGCAAGCATAATTCCCCTTAAAGAAGACAGTTGGATGTTCCATTACCCAAACATTCACCTCGTAGACCTCTTCTCAGAAGCCGCCAACTTACCATTGGTCAAAGCCGAGTCTTCAGCCGTGAAAGAAGAAGAGGTTGAAGACCTCAAACACCTAATCGCCAAACTAAACGTGGAAGGTGTGGTATCCGGCGCGATCGCTTCCACGTACCAGAAAACCAGAATAGACAACATCTGCAAACAGCTTGGACTGGAAAGCATCGCGCCATTATGGCATAAAGACCCATTGTCCATCCTCAAACAGATCGTTGGCCTCAACTTCAACGTAATCGTAACAGGAGTCTACGCTTACGGGTTCTCCAACGAATGGCTAGGGAAAAAAATCGACAACGATGCTATCGAAGCGTTGGTCCATCTCAATGAACAATATGGCATTTCACTCGTTGGGGAGGGAGGAGAATACGAGACGCTTGTTCTTGATGCGCCCTTCTTCAAGAAAAGAATACAGGTTGTCGAAGCTGAGAAAATATGGAAAGGACAGAGCGGAGTCCTCCTAGTCAAGAAAGCCGTTCTCGAAACCAAGTGAGATTCTGGAAAGGTTTATTTTGGAGCTTGATGCTATGAGTCAAGCTACTGGCGGATCAATGATCCGCAGGGATGTGGCCGTTAAGGCTGAACCATAAACAAATGAAACAGGTGAAACAATTTGGCGTACAAATACATTGCTGAAGCATGGGCAAAACCCGAAAAATCCTTCGTGGACGAGCTGATGCGTCATAGACTCGTCGAATGGCGCAGGCAATCGGTGATAACCCGCGTTGAAAAGCCAACACGTCTGGACAAAGCCAGAAAACTTGGCTACAAGGCCAAACAGGGCTACATCATGGTGCGGGTCCGCGTAAGAAGAAGCGGCATGAGAAAACAGAGGCCCAAGGCCGGAAGAAGACCCAAACGCATGGGCGTCACAAAATTCAAGGCTTCCAAGAGTATGAGACTGATTGCTGAAGAGCGCGTCGGAAAAAAGTTCCCAAACCTTGAAGTGTTGAATTCTTACTGGGTTGGCGAAGACGGCGTTGCAAAATGGTACGAAGTCATCCTGGTCGACCCTCACCATCCAGTCATCATGTCAGACGACGTGATAAACTGGATATGCGAGAAACAGCATAAAAGAAGGGTTTTCCGAAGTCTCACTAGTGCGGGGAAGAAAGTGCGGAGCCTCAGAACAAGAGGACGCGGAGCAGAAAAAGTCAGACCCAGCCTGAAAGCAAGCCAGAGGAGAAGGAAACCATGACCACTGCAAAACCCAAGATCTTCAAAGCGCGCGAAAAACAAAGGCTTGGAAGAGGCTTCAGCCGTGAC
>CAYPRE010000107.1:2158-2509 GCA_964413045.1 uncultured Candidatus Bathyarchaeia archaeon | reverse complement strand
GTGCTAGCCACGATCCGCCGAAGTGCCTGAAGCTTTTGAAGGTTATGTTTAGTATTCTTGGGTTTTGTAGTTTTCTGGCGGTTTTTCTTCTGAGGATTCGCATGGATTGGGCCATTGTTGCGTAGGTTGTGGGGAAGATGCGTTCTGATTTCTTTGGGAGATTGTTTAGCATGGCGGCGAGCTTGTTTGAGATTTGTGTTTGTCCTGGTAGGTGGCCTTTGACTGGGCGGTTTATTGTTAAGATGTTGCCTGAAAGGTCTATCCATCTGAGCCCAAGTATTTCTCCGGGGTCCGCGTATGTTTCTTTGAGGCATTGAAGGAATGTGGACATGCGTCTGCTGTTGGTTGAGG
>CAYPRE010000107.1:1633-2148 GCA_964413045.1 uncultured Candidatus Bathyarchaeia archaeon | reverse complement strand
CTATTAAGGCGTCGAGTTCTTTTTCGTCTGGGACGTAGAAGAGGCTTTCGGGCTGCGTGTAGCGTGGTTTGCTCCATGAGATTTTTTCCATGCGTGTGAAGGCGTCGTAGGCGTAGACTGAGATCATTTTTGAGCTGTCTTTCCATGGTTGGCGGGCGATTTTGGTTTTGACGTCTTCGGGGTCGTGAAGGTTGGCTCCTACGACCAGAAGTCTGTGTATGATGCCGACGTAGCGTATGTTTTGGCTGTAGCCTTCTCTTTCAAGGTAAGCCATGTATTTTGCGATGATGCCTTTGGCGTCTTGTGGTAATGGTTGGCGTTTGTTTCCCGCAACAGTTTTTGTTTCTGTTGCTTCGGTCAAATTTTTCGCTTCCTTGTGGGTTGCGCATATTTGGCGTCTAGAAACTAAGGCACTTGACGTATTTATTGACAGTTCCTGAGTTTTTTGTAATGGTTTTTCGGAAAATCGATACCCGCAATTTCTGCATAGCCACCGTTGAACGCTAGTTCCGTCA
>CAYPRE010000107.1:324-1597 GCA_964413045.1 uncultured Candidatus Bathyarchaeia archaeon | reverse complement strand
CGCACTCGGGGCATGGAGGGCTGGTGCCAGCGGAGCCATGTGCATGCTCCGACTTACCACTATTAGAACTGGCTTTGTTGCCAAATACGCGTTCCTCCGCTTGTGTAAGTCCAGCCATTCCCCCGCCACCTTAATGGTCAAGCGTTACTGTGACTTGTTCTGCTTGGAGAATGATTGCGCGGATTTTCTCTGCATACACGATTGCTTGTTCCTTGCAGTAGGATTTCTCGATTTCAAGAAGTAGACTGATGACGTCGTTTACCTGAGGGTCAGTCAAAACCTTCATTCAGGCAACACTCCAGCAGTGCAATAAGCGTCCATTCTTGTTTCCTCTTGCCTATTCGCGTGTCCTTTGCCGTGGTGTTCGCCGCCGCATCTGCACTTGCACTTCTTCTTGTCAGTTTTCGCCCTGTAACATCCAGAACTGCATACGCCTCTCCAAGCCTTTGCTTTGGATGCATCCGATCTCGTGAGTTGAAGGATTGAATCGTGGGATGCAGCTCTGATCAATTGCTTTGCCTCAGAATTTACTTGAAGAATTCTTCGTCTCGGAGTTTCTGGCTGACTCTGATATACCTTTGTTTTCTGCAGAAGTCGAGGATTTTAGTTAAGAGCGGGTCGTTGCCGTTCTCAAACTCTCTCTTGAAGCCGACTCTTCCGGTCTGCACGCGAATCTCAAACATTCCATCGTTGGCGAGAAGCTGGTAGAAACCAATCTTTTCTCCAGCGTACTCCTCGATCACGTCCCAATCTTCAACAATATTAACCAAACATTTTCACCTTAAACTATGTTGCAGCCAGAGAATAAAAGAAATCTGGCACCACCAAAGCACAGTGTGCTTTACGAAGCTTCACAAAGCATAGTGTGCTTTGCAGAGCTCAACAACGCACAGTATCAAGAAACGGACATGTCACACATAAGAATAAACAACTCCTTGAGTCACATAACGCCATTTCATTTCGATCAAAAATTCTAATAACAAGTTGAAATAGATGAGAACAACGGGGCAAAATTCTTAGAGGTTTTGCGTTGGTCAAAAAGAAAAAAATGCGGGCGAAGGAACAACAGGGAAAGCAGCTATCAAAAGTTACGGTCACAAATGTAGGGGATGCTGACTTTCCCAAGTTCAGAAATCAGCGTAATATCCTTGATATGACGATGCCCGCTTGGCCAGTCAAAGTTGTCGAAAAAGTCCAATGGGAGTCCAAAAAGAAAAAACGCAAGAGACAAGTATTCCCAAAACCGCGCGAAACATGGAAACTGCACACGGGG
>CAYPRE010000107.1:0-307 GCA_964413045.1 uncultured Candidatus Bathyarchaeia archaeon | reverse complement strand
CCCTATTTGTGATTGTGGTCGCCAAACGGAATACTATGTTAAAGAAATTGCACATGAGATTATAGCCTGGCGGCTTTGCAGGATATGTGATGAACATTTGATACACGAACTTAAGTCTCAAAGTTACATCGAAAAAGAACTGATCTCCAAAAAGATAGTTCCCAGAGACACAGGAGGATTTAATCCTGATAAATATAAGGCCTATCCTTTTCCAGGGAAGAAGGTCGTCTGCAACAAATGCAGACATTTCGACCAATCGCTAAACAAATGTCTCATAACTAGGAAGAGAATTGACGATCCGTCGTCG
>CAYPRE010000106.1:0-2512 GCA_964413045.1 uncultured Candidatus Bathyarchaeia archaeon | reverse complement strand
AAGAAGGCGAAGAAGGTCGAAAACGTTAAGGTTGTAAGTCGAACTGAGAAAGGAAAATTGGTTAGGCTATGGCTTGCGAAGAAGTAGAAGCTAGAATTGGCACTAGAGCGGTCTGATTATGTGATAAGGCAGTAAACAGTTGGTTATTAACGGGCGCTTTGTCCGAGGCTGCTATTCTAGCCGTTTTATTATGTGGTAGCCGAATTTTGTTTTCACTATCGCTGAGGTTTGCCCTTTCTGCAATGTGAAGGCGGCGGTTTCGAATTCTTTGACCATCTTTCCTCTGCTGAAGGTTCCGAGGTCTCCTCCCTTTTTCCCTGATGGGCAGAGTGAGGCGTCTTTGGCTATGTTTGCGAATTTTTCGCCCTTGTTTAGGCGTTCGAGGATTGCTTTTGCTTCTTGTTCTGTTTTCACGAGGATGTGAGCACAATGTACTTGGTCTGCCATAGGCTATTCATGCTTTTTTGATGTTTATAATGGTTTCCAAATGGCCTAGGCAGAATCGCTGTTCCGCAGTGATTGCTCGTAAGTCTTTTATAACGTGGTGGTCATGAGGTAAACCCGTTTGCTGTTAGGAGTTGGAACATATGTTTGTTGGGATGGACCATGTTGGTGTTGCTGTGAAGAGTCTAGATGAAGCGGTTAAGGTTTACCGTGACGTGCTGGGTTTTGAGCTTAAGGGTGTTCATGTTTTGAAAGAACGGAAAGTGAAGGTTGCCTTTTTCTCAACGGGCAACGATGCTCAAATAGAGTTGCTCGAGCCGTTAGGAAGCGATAGTCCAGTGGCGAAATTTCTTGAAGCCCGTGGCGAGGGAATTCACCACATTGCAGTGAAGGTGGATGACATCGAGGCTGTTCTGACCCAGCTTAGGCAGAAGGGCGTGATTTTGGTTGATGAGAAGCCGCGGGATGGTGCCGAAGGCAAGAAGATTGTGTTTGTGAACCCTAAGAGTACCAAAGGCGTGCTCCTAGAACTTGTGCAATTGCCCAAGTAGGGCTTCTACCATCTTGTTCTCCACTTTGCCAGCACGGTGGCAATGAAAACAGCGACGCCGGCGAACACGACCAAAGGACCTGTTGGCAGGTTCAAATAGCTTGAAAGGGAAACACCTGCCGCGGCGCTGATAGCTCCAAAAGCTGAAC
This sequence comes from uncultured Candidatus Bathyarchaeia archaeon, assembly GCA_964413045.1. Classification (GTDB taxonomy): domain Archaea; phylum Thermoproteota; class Bathyarchaeia; order Bathyarchaeales; family Bathycorpusculaceae; genus JBGQMW01. The sequence continues at coordinate 1,369 of CAYPRE010000106.1, read as the reverse complement.
TCAGCAACGAATATTTGAGTAAGTCTGCGCTAATGTTTTTGGCTGCGGCAGCTGGTACGACAACGAGGAAACCCACGAGAAGGGTTCCGACTATTTTTATGCCTACCGCCACTACGAGCGATACGAGCAGGAGATATAGAAGGTTTATGGCTTCGATATTGATGCCTTTCGAGATTGCCAGCTCTTCCGAAATCATGCCGAGAACGAGTTTCTTGTAGATCATTCTAGTCAAAAGAACAGCTACGGTCGAAATTGCCACTGCCGCCACCACATCTATTGCAGTTACGGTGGTTATGTCTCCAAACAACGCTTCTTCAAGCGCATCGAGCTCTCGTATCATCAATATCCCGATCGCGAGCGCAAGCGTGAAGACTGCACCGACTATGGCTTCGAAGGAGAGTCTAGTTACCCTTCCGACGTGCCATATTATCACGGCGGCGGCGAAGAGAAAGGCGAATGCCCCAAAAAAAGGGTTGAAATTGTATAGGATACCCAAAGCAAGACCGGGCAAGGCCACGTGTGACAGGGCATCTCCGACTAGTGCCATTTTTTCAAGCACCATTAAGGATCCCACATATCCGGCTGATATGCCGACAAAAACGCCTATGACTAGACTCGGTATTAGAGTTTCTAACGTGACGCTTCACCTTTGGTTTCTGGTGCTCCGATGCACACTGTTTCGCCGTAGATTATTTTTTGAACGGCTGGGTTCATGATTTCTTTCGATTCACCGAAGAATGTGGCGCACCTATTCAAAGCTAGCAGATAATCAGAGTATTCTCTGACGATGTGCACATCGTGAGTAATCAGCAGTATTGTTATTCTGTTTTTCTTCTTCAGCTCGTTGAGCGTTTTGTAGATGGGTTCCTCGCTGTCCATGTCCACCCCTGTCGTGGCCTCATCGAAGAGCAGCACATTGGGACTGTCGGCCAGGGCCCAGGCGATTAAGACTCTGCGGAGCTGGCCTCCTGAGAGCACGCCGAGTGTCTTGTCGGAAATGTTGTGGTTGTTGAGTTTGACGGGGGTAAGGGAGCTTTCGACGTCTATTTTTTCCTTGAATGACAGAAACTCCTTCACCGAGATGGGAATGTCGTCCACTTCGATGTTTTGGGGTACGTAGCCTATCCTGACTTTTTCTGCCCACTCAATTTTCCCCGTGTGCGGCACCAAGTTTAGCAGGGCTTTGAACAGCATTGTTTTTCCAGCGCCGTTTGGTCCTAACACGGCGAGGGTTGTTCCCTTCTTGAGGTTGAAACTGACCTTGTCGAGTATGAGCTGGTTTTGAAGCTTGACACTGAGGTTGGAGACTTTCAATATGTGATCCTGATTGTTTTGAGCGATTGACATTTAGTTTTCATCTTTTGTGATG
>CAYPRE010000105.1:0-2582 GCA_964413045.1 uncultured Candidatus Bathyarchaeia archaeon | reverse complement strand
TTGCCAGAAGTCCGGTCCAAAACTGAGGGCCATGTAAATCAGCCAAGGAGAAAAAACCAAAAGTCCAACTCCCCAAAAAAGAGCGAAGCGTTTTTTGAAGAGAAACATGATGCCTCTCCCTGTTGCGGTGAAATAAGCAAAAACGATTAACGGAATCAAAAAGGCTGCAACCTGCTTTGTCATAAACGCCAAACCAAAGAAAAGACCGCCTAAAGCTACATATCGATTAACCCCTTCTCTTTTCTCGCTCAGAACCAAGAAGTATATGCTTGCCAAAATGAAAAAGACGAAAGTCACATCAAGCATGGCAAGCCTTGCAAACACATAGAAAGTTGTAAACGTGCCCAAAACTAGCGCCGAAATAAACCCAACAGGTAAGTTGTAAAGTTTTTTTCCCAAAAAGAAGACAAGAACTAAGGACAAGGCTCCGAATACGGCACTCCAAAACCTTGCGGCGAAGTTGGTAACGCCAAAGGTCTGGTAGGCAAGAGACATTAACCACATGAAGAGCGGCGGCTTACCAATCCACATCAATAAGTCGCCAAAAGCCCAAGGGGTCATATAGTCTCCGTTCTTAAACATGTGGAATGCCCATTGAGAGTATGTTTGCTCGTCGGCAGCCCAAAGTGGTCCACTTCCCAGATTAACAAAGAATAATGTTGAAAAAGCCAGAATTGCCAGAATACAAAGGGCATCGATGTGTTCTGAAAGCCAAGGAAGTTTTTGGCTAGAAATTTTCTTGGCTTCAGCGTTTTGTTTAGTTAGTCTATTCGACTGAACAAAGCGCACGAATGTAAAGGTAATCGCAGCCGCCACAGCACATGCAATTACATCAAAAACAATCGTAGTCCACGGTAAAGCGTTGGTGGATTGCGAGGGCAAGGATTCACCAGTTGAATCGCCTAAGGCAAAAGCATAGACACGATGGTCACTAGAACCAACATAAAGATTACCGTTTACTATTGCTGGAGAAGAATCCACAAAGTTTTCAGTTGCGTAACTCCATTTTTTCGCTCCTGTAGAAGCATTAAGACAATAAATGTTGTAGTCTTCCGAGCCTACATACACGTTCTCGTCCACAACTGCTGGTGAAGACCTGACCCAATACCCAGTTGGGCTCTGCCATATTTTCTTGCCGTTCGAAGCATTTAGGCAATAAACGTTGTTGTCATCGGAGCCTATGTAGACACATCCGTAAGCGACAGCTGGGGAAGAGGACACTGAACCTCCCGTCAGATATTCCCAAATCTTGGCACCCGTGGAAGCATTCAGACTGCAAACGTAACCGTCGATGGAGCCTATGTAGACAGAGCCATTGTATAGGCAAGGAGAGGAGATAACACTTCCAGTGTGGGTGCGCCATAATTTGTTACCTGTAGACGCATTAAGAGCGTAAACATGAAAGTCGTCACTGGCAAAGTACACTACACCGTCTGAGACAGCAGGCGATGAATGTACACGGTGTGAAGTTGGGTAACTCCATATTTTAGCTCCGTCTGAAGCGTTAAGACAGAACACGTTGCGATCTCCGCCTATGTAGACACGACCCTCTACGACTACAGGAGAAGACCTTACTACACCTCCGATTGCCGATTTCCAAGAAGGTACTTCTCTGCCAATATCTAGACGGTAAACGTAGCCGTTGTCTGAGCCTATGTAGATAGAACCATTATGGATGGCAGGCGATGAATGCACTTCATTTCCAGTTGGGAAGTGCCACACTATTTCCCCATTGGAGGAGTTGAGCCAATAAACATTCCAATCCGTGCAACCTACGAAAACGTAGCCGTTGGCTACTGCAGGGGAAGATTGTACCGCTGCACCTGTTTTATAAGTCCACAAAAGTTTGACGGGATTCGTTGGACTGCTACCAGTTGAGTAGCCGCTGTGGCTTGGGTCATGACGGAACATCGCCCATTCGTCGGTGCTAGAACTGGCGCTGGTACTTGAGGCTAAAGACATACAGTATGATTGAATTAGAATAATGAGGATGATTAGCATCCACTTGTGCTTTCTCATTGCCATCCTTACAAGAAATCACATGTTAGAATAGAATATATTAAACTAATTGAACTTCGAGACACCGACGGGGTTCAAAAGGTGCAGCAATATCCTCAATCCGCTCAAGATGTAAAGTGATCTGACACAATCTCATCCAGAACGTAGAACGCCACAATTGACGGTGGATCAACCTTAACCTTGTGCAAGCGCTCCTTGGCAAAGTTAATGACCCCTGGTCTTCGCTTTTAGCTACAGTCACTATAAAATCTTTTGAAAACGCCAAAACAACCGGGTTAACTTCTTTCTCAGCGAAAATTTCTCTGACAATCACAATTTTCTCTTTCTCTTAAGCAGCGCGCAGCTTGAGTTATTGAATTTCTAAGAATTCGAAGCCTGTTTCCTTGTTCTTAGCTCTGCGCGCTTTCCCACCCGTTAACTCCAGCATGACTACTTCGCCTATTCGCCACACGTCAACGCCCATGCGAACGCACCCGGTGACGGTTTTTTCGTTTCTTCCGAAACTCGTGTGCATGTGCAGTTTCGGTTTTCCCTCCTCATCCGTGAAAATTGTGCCGACACCG
>CAYPRE010000104.1:0-2626 GCA_964413045.1 uncultured Candidatus Bathyarchaeia archaeon | reverse complement strand
ATGATGGATGCTACTACGGGGCTAAGGGCTTTTCTGCTTCTTCGTGTCTTCATTTCTTTTTTAATCCCTCCTTTTTTGGGTTGTTAGGAATGTTAGAGGAGAGAACACATTTAAATCTTACGACTCACTACATAAGATTCTCTATTTGTAAAACAAGAATACAAGACACCAACAAACTAACCTGCCCATTCCCATGAGCAGGAACATCAAAAACTGGAGTGTACAACAGAAAGGTTCAGGTTCTAAAGCTTTTCAAACAATTCCAGCAGCATCTTTGCGACCTTTTCACCCAACTCTGTCTTAAGATAGAACTTTTTCAGCGGGTCTATGCGTTCGCTCTTGGCCAAACCTAGTCCCTCAATCTCGATCATTCTCGCTCGGAAAGTCCCATCACTCAGCGTCAGACCGTTCTCCCGCATGAACTCTTTAGCTTCCTTCCATTTTCCACGGTTCATATGCAGCAAGAATATGCAGTCTATGGCATGGTCCTTCTCCAGCATAGCCTTCATGGGAGCCAACCTGGGGTCCGTCAAGATCCGTTTAACCTTCGCCTCTTCTCCACTTTTCATCAATACACCATCCTTTTCTGCTCTTTACTATAACTGAACTGCTTAAAAGATTTAACCTATATTACGATTTATGACTTATTACAGTGGAAGGTAACTTGACTCTTGCGATACAACCCTGACCCATAATGACAATATACGGCAACGACCATTCAGAATACACGGCCTCTCAGACTGAGAATCTAAACATTAATCATATTTGAACCATATAGTAGACCCTAGGGGGAGGCCCTACGCACACACAAGACCTACTCATCAGAAACATGAAAAACTTCGTCGAGAACGCGCATTTGGCACGCTTTTTGAGGTTCAGCGAAAGGGCATTAATGTTCGAGATGGTTTCCACAAGTGATAAAAGCCAATCTGACGATTGTCACATGCTTCGCCGTCAGTTTCAAGGCGAGAGTTGAGCGATATGCTAGATGGAGTGTAATGGTGCAAAAGTGTTTGACATAATCTCTGTGGGGCATCTGTGCATTGATTCGATACTTTTGCCGGGTTCAGCAACTCCTTTCACGGTGTTGGGTGGCTCATCAACGTATGTTTCTTTTGCGGCGAGGCGTTTGAGTGCAAGAGTATCTGTTGTCTCTAAGGTGGGAGCTGACTTTCCGAGAGCATACAGATGGTGGTTGGAGCAAGAGGGAGTCGATTTGACTGGAACAGTCACGGATGAGGATGCTGTGACGACGCGTTTTGAATTGAAATATGACTGCGACTTTTCCAGCCGAACGTTGCGGCTGAAGAAAAGTGCAGGACCTATTCGCGTTGAAGACTTACCTGATTCGATCAGAGCCAAAGTCATCCACGTTGGACCTATTGCGGGCGAAGTTAACGAAAGCTTAGTGGAGAAACTCCGTAGTTCGGCTGATGTTTTATCGCTGGACCCGCAGGGCCTGGCGCGAGGTTATGATCAGGATGGCCGAGTGAGCGTTAGGCCCCTAAGCGACAAACGAGTGTTGGGTTTTGTTGATGTGTTCAAGTCTTCTTTGGAGGAGGCCCAAGCTGTGACGGGTGTCTCTGAGCTTGAAGGGGCGATGAAGGTGCTGCATGATTCGGGCATAAAAGTTGTCATCGTCACTCTGGGAGAGGGGGGAGCGGCGGTTTCGGTTGAGAACACTGTTCATAGGGTTCCAGCGTATAAGGTCGAGAAGGTTGTGGACCCGACTGGGGCTGGAGACGCTTTCATCGGGGGGTTTCTTGGCAGAATACGTTCGCGGCGAAGACTGCGCTTGGAGTTCATGTGTTGGGGCCGCAGTGGCTTCTACAGTGGTGGAAGGTGTTGGGCCGACACATTTTGGCAGCCAAGAAGAAATCCTTGAAAGGGCCCGCTTGCTGTATGAAAAAGAAAATTAAGGAACAGTCTATACTGTATTGGTAAACTTGTCGATGTTCAAGAGGGTTTGCTTTGGGACGTGTTGACAAAGGGGCAAAATGCACTGTTTCAGGCTGTGGCAAAGAAGCTGTGCGTTCAATTTCAGCGGAAAAAGTGAAGACTGCGGGTCTGAGAGTTGGGAACGAAAAACGTGCCTATCTCTGCAAGGATCATTATAAAGAGTTCAAAAAGAAGACCAAAAAGGACAAGCAGCTAGAGAGATGGCGCTATCAAGGCTAAGGTAGGAGAAGAATTGTCTCATGCGAATATTGCAGTTACATTCTAACTTTATCGTGTACAAGCCTGTCCAGAAAGAAATAGCAATTGCTGAGGAGGCAGAGAAGAAAGAGAATCGTCTTGAAGAAGTTGTCGTGTTGTTCACCGCAGTTGAGGACCATGACAACGATGCTGTAGCTCGGAACGCCATAGATGAAGTCCGTGCTTTCCTCGAAAAACTGAAGGTCAACCGCATACTGATTTATCCTTATGCACATTTAAGCAGCAACTTGGCCAAGCCAGCTGAGGCGTTGAAGGTAGTCAAAGCGATGGAAGCCTACGCGAAAGACAAAGGCATTGAAACGTATCGTGCACCGTTCGGTTGGAACAAACAGTTCACGGTCGCCGTAAAAGGGCATCCTCTTGCTGAGCAGTCCCGTGAGATACTACCTGAGAAAGAGAAGGAAAAAGA
>CAYPRE010000103.1:0-2697 GCA_964413045.1 uncultured Candidatus Bathyarchaeia archaeon | reverse complement strand
CCTACCGTGATTACAGCCAGCTCTTTCGAGGTTTCAGCTATCAGTCGCAGAGCGATTTCATTGGGTTTTTTGCTGGGCACTATTCATGTTCCCCGTTGGATACATGTGTATTGAGACTTAATAAACGTTTTTGACGAAGTGTAGAACCCTTAGACGGTAACGAACATGTCCTCCACAGACGTCGCTCGTACCAGGTTCCCGCATGCCTGAACAGAGAGTGTGTGAAGTTTAGACTTGTATAGACAATTCATACAGAAACCTTATTTTTCAAGCACTCTTTATATTTCGCCTTAAGTAAAGGTGAAACAGTTGAGAGCATTGGACGTTGCGGCTCTTGCATTGAATGCGAGTTTGTACGCTGCACTGGGATATGTTTTCTATTATATCCTACCGTTGACGGCACCAGGATTCGGAACCGTGAGGTTCTGGCCGTCCGTCATAGTTCCTGCAGTGTTCGCCGCCCTTTTCGGCCCCTGGGTAGGAGGTTTCGGCGCTGCGATCGGCATTTTCATGAGCGACATGCTCATCCACGGAAATCCTATCCTCAGCCTGATGGCTGGTGTGACTTCAAACTTTGCCATGTTCGCCATAATCGGTTATGTGGCAAAGAAAAAGATCGATTGGAAAATCTCCATGTTGGCCTTCGGAATGCTCAGCGGCCTGCTCATATGGATTTCTTACAGCGTGTTGTCTAGCGATGTGGCTTCAATGTTCTCGGTCGTGATTGTTGTTAGCTATGCTGTTCTTCTTGTGGCTATTGGACTGACGAAGAGATTGAGGGGATTCGAGGCGGGCTGTATGGTCGGACTGTTGGTCGGCAGCTCGATAATAGGTTTGATGGTTCCAGTCTTCAGTCAGTTCTTCACGATACCTGGAAACTCAGGGCTGACTCCCCTGACGGTCGTAGCCGGATTCGTCTATGTTGTGTTTACATTCGCAACTGAAATTGTCTTCCTAGTTGGCCCAGCATCGTTGATCTTGTACATATGTTACACAGCTTTCCCCAATCTCGACTACTCCAGAAAGGGAACGGACATTGACACAAAAGGCTAGAGCGTTCGCACCATCGGGCATTTCAAGTTTCTTCGAAATATGTGACACCGCGCACGATGGGAAACCGATCTCAGACTTGCAGAAGGTAGGAGCCCGCGGAGGCGGTTTCGTGACAGAAAAAGGAACGTTTACAGAAGTCAGCCTCTCTCCAGCAAAAAAAAACCGTATTGCCGTATTCATTAATGAAAAAGATGCTCCAGAAGCAGAAACGACACGAACCGTCGCTGAAACTCTTCTCAAGCTGAGTGAAGAAAAATACGATGTTAAGATAAAACACAGAGGCGAAATGCCCATAGGTGCTGGTTTTGGCTCAAGCGCTGGGGGAGCACTGACCACAGCCCTAGCATTGTCAAAAGCGTTGGGCTTGCACTGCACCTATAACGAGTTGGGAAGAATTGCCCACACAGCAGAAGTCAAATGTAGGACTGGGCTTGGAACGGTTGGACCGTTGATGGTTGGCGGTTGCGTCCTTACGCTTGAGCCTGGTGCACCTGGCCTAGCTGTGATAGATCGCATTCCTTTGTCACTGGACTATCTCGTCGTTGCGGGGTATTTTGGTGACATATCGACAAAGAGTGTACTGGCTTCGCCTGAAAAACATATGGCAGTAAACCGAAGTGGAAGAAAAACTCTCAAGAAGATTCTCTCGGATCCGTCCCTAGAAAATTTCCTAGCGTCAAGCCAAGAGTTCGCTGAAGAAACAGGCTTCATGAACGGCAGATCAAGGAAATTGGCGAAACTAGCCGTGAAGGCCGGCGCAGTAGGGGCGGCTCAAAACATGGTCGGCCAAGTGGTCCACGCAGTCACGACATCGGAAAATGCCGTGAACGTTATTCAAGCTTTTAAGCAGGTGTTGCCTCAAGAAAAAATATTCACCGCAAAAATCGACTTTCAGGGCGCCAGACTGTTAGGATGAGCAGGAAATGAAGAGATTAAGAACCGTGGCCGTCGGCGGCACGTTCGACCAGTTACACAGAGGACACAAAACGCTACTCCAAAAGGCTTTTGAGGTTGGCGAGAACGTGTTGATCGGTCTTTGTTCTGACGAGTTCGTCAGTAAAATGAAGAAACCACATGCAGCAGCACCATATGATCAAAGGCTAGAGGATCTGAAGATTTTCCTACTGATACATGGATGGCTGGACCGAGCCAGAATAGTCTCCCTCAATGACCCTTATGGAACGACTTTGTCTAAGGGACAGGTGGAAGCCTTGGTTGTCAGCAAAGAAACTGAACCGACAGCCGACGTTATCAACGACAAAAGGAAAAAGATGTCACTTCCTCCCCTTCAGATAGTGGTAATAGAAATGGTTCCGTCTGAGAATCACGCGCCCATATCCACGACAAGGATTCGTCTTGGAGAAATTGACCGAGACGGACATGTTTTAAAGTAGAAAAAGAAACACTTAACACTATTTGTGGAGACAGTGTAGAACAAGCGATGCACTGTGTATAGAACAGGTTTTGCCAAGCTCCCCCTTCATTATGGAAGGGCACCGCGGTATCTCGTCGTGCGCATGCAAAAACTCGCCAAGGAGATAGTGAGCATCATCGTTGATGAATATGGTCCCGATGAGTTTCTCAGACGAATTTCCGACCCCTTCTGGTTTCAAGCCCTAGGTTGCGTACTCGGCTATGATTGGC
>CAYPRE010000102.1:2468-2718 GCA_964413045.1 uncultured Candidatus Bathyarchaeia archaeon | reverse complement strand
TCCAAGTAGTTGGGTAAAATAGATCACTGGAACATTGAGCTTTGCGCCAACGGTTGTTCCAGCTTGCTTCTGGTTAGCGTCAAACATCAGTTGACAATCGGGACATGAAACAACCATTCCGTTTACGCTGAGGCTTTGCACGGCTTTAAGCTTGGTACCTGCAAGAGAAAGTGCGGAATCAGGGTGGCTTCGCATCAGAGCTGCTCCGCAACAATCGAGCTTCTCGGCATAATCGACGGTTTCAGCTCCG
>CAYPRE010000102.1:0-2364 GCA_964413045.1 uncultured Candidatus Bathyarchaeia archaeon | reverse complement strand
ACAACTTTCAATCCTTTGAGGGGTCTTTTCACAGATTTCTCGATCTTTTGGAGTCCTATGTGGTCGTGGAGAAAGTCGATTGTATGCCAGATTCTGATGTTTGGATTGTATCGCAAGCCTTCTTCTTCGAGTAACTTTGTGATTTTTCTTGCGTTTTTCGGGTTGTTCTTCATCGTGTCTTTGGCTTCAGAAATTGTGAAGTGGCAGCGATTGCATGGGACGAGTAGGTCTTCTAAACCTGTTTGGTCTGCAAGGGCCAAGATTCTGGCAGCCAAGAAATCAGCTGTGAATTCGTTAACGCTTTTCACGGGGTCGCCGCAGCAAAATGATTCCGCTAGGTCTACCAGTTCAACGTCGAGTTTCGGGAGAGTCTCTCTGAGCGACATCTCATAAGCGAACTGTTTTGCCTGTATGCAACAGCCCCAAAAGACGGCGATTTTCACTCTATCTTTCCTCCATGGCCTTCAAGAACACGGCTTGAAAAATTCCTTTCGGAGGCTTGATTTTTGGCAGTTGCAAGCAATCGCGGTCTACCGTTTCCATCTTTTTGGTAACAGTTTTCTGTGGAGGCTCAGCCAATCCTGTTTCGAGTATCTGAGTGACTATCTTAAGGTATGTTTCCGGCACTTTCGCCTCTTTTTCCACAGCAAGGTTTCTGAGTGCCATTATGACGTGGTACGGCGAAGCTTTTTGGGGGCAACGTTGCACGCATTTCAGGCATGTGACACACGTCCAGATTATGTCAGAAATGGGCAACTCATCGACAAAACCGAGATTAACAAGTTTCACTATCTCGTGAGGTTTAAGTTCCAAAAGCTTCAGGGCAGTACATCCGCTTGTGCATTTTATGCACTGGAAACAGTTAGCCAGATCCTTCCTGGGAAGTCTTGAGAGAATCTTGTCGCGTGTTTCGATGTTGGGCTTAGCCATCGACATCAAGTCAACGATACTCAGACTATTTGCCTCCTCCGATGCAAGTCTCGTTAAGCGCTGACTGAACTTGCGTGACAATTTGCCTATTGTTGTACTGCTGAATCTTGACGGCTCCTGTTGGGCAAGCTGAACTGCAGGCGCCGCATCCTTGACACATGGCTTCGATAACATTCGCTCTCAGTTTCTCTTCACCTTTGGAAGATTCGGTTTTCATTTCTATTGCGACAAACGGGCAGATTGTTTCGCATATTCGACATCCGCTGCACAGGTCTTTGTCGATCACGGCTTTCAAAGGCTCAATCTCGATTTCACCGCTTGAGAGCAAGTCTATCGCTCTCGCGGCCGCTCCACTAGCCTGAGCCACGGTGTCGGGAATGTCTTTGGGTCCTTGGCATGCTCCTGCAAGGAATACTCCTGCCACAGGGCTTTCTAGAGGTCGCAACTTCGGGTGGGCTTCAAGTAGAAATCCGTCTGCACTTCTTGGCGCATGGAAGAGTGTACTGATTCTCTCAAGGTCTTTGTTCGGAACTAATCCAGTTCCCAGCACAACCATGTCTGCATGCATTTCCAACAGCTTGTTAGTTCCCTTGTCAAAAACATCAAAATAGAGCGATCCGTCTGGAGCTTCATGGATTTCTGAAGGCATGCCTGCTATGAAGTCGATGTCAAGATCTCTTGCACGTCTGTAGAATTCGTCGTAGCCTTTGCCGAAGGCTCGCATATCAATGTAACAAACGAATATTCTCACGGGATCGTGGATTTTTTCACGAGCTAGAATGGCCTGTTTCAGCGTCACCATGCATCCAACACGACAACAGTATTCATGGAAACGTTTGTCGCGCGACCCAACACATTGTATGAATGCGATTGCCTTGGGAGTTTTTCCGTCCTTTGGAGTGGTTATCTTTCCGTTAGTCGGACCTGAAGCATCTGAAATTCTTTCAAACTCTAGGTTTGAAATAACGTTCTTGAAGCGTCCGTATCCAAGCTCTGCTATGCCTGTGGCGTCGAACACTTCTGAACCGACGGCGACGACGATTCCACCGACTTTGACTTGGACGGTTTCTGTTTGCTGTTTAAAATCAATTGCTTTGGGTTCGCAGGCTTCTTGACATTTGCCACACACGTTTTTCTTGGTTTTCAATCTCAAGCAGTATGCGGGATCGATGACTGCAATTTTTGGCACAGCATGCGGCGAATAAATGTACACGGCTCTTTTGTCGGTCATGTTTTCGTTGAATCTGTCAGGGACCTTCACGGGACAAGCTTTTGTGCAGGCGGGCTCCAGTCCTTCTTCGATGCGGTCGTAGCAGAGGGTGCATTTGCGGACCTCCGGATTTACATCGTACCACTCATATTTTGGTACGCCGAAGGGACAGGCGAGCATGCAGTAACGGCATCCGATGCATTTTGAACTGTTCCAGACCACCG
>CAYPRE010000101.1:0-2858 GCA_964413045.1 uncultured Candidatus Bathyarchaeia archaeon | reverse complement strand
CAAGGGGCCTTCACGACATTCAATGTGGCAATCCCCGAAGGACTCGCTATAATAGCACTTTACTTCATCATTACCTCGATTTTGGGGATGGTGCTCTTCGAGAGGAAAGAATTCACCTGAAGAAGCGCACGATACTTGCAAGAGCATGCCGTGCTAGTATCTTTGGTGTAACAAATCGAAAAATGCGCGAAAAGTCAAAGTTCCTTTTTACTGGGCGTGTGCGTTTTATAAGAAAGAAAATGAGGGAGATTTATGCGTTTGCAAGTGATTTTCTCTTCTCACTTCTTTGCGGGCTTTTTCTTCTTTCCTTTGGTTGCTTTAGGCACTATTCTAGCCTCGAATTACAATTACTACGATTTTTTATTTAAATTTTGCGCGAGCTAGTTTACACGCACGCCTGAAATGCATTATCTGTAGAAAATTGAGTTCCACTTTTCTTCCTTTCGTTCCTTCTTCCCTTTCCGAGGAATCTGGCTTCTCTTTCGTTTCCTAGTATAGCTTCCTTGTGCATCCAATTTTCCGCATGTTCCATCAACCTTCTCGGGACGAGCCAGCATTATCTCTACTATCATGTTCACCAAATCAAACAAAGCAATTGCCACATGCGTATCATCTTTCGAACTGATCTTTCCCGGATGCTCAGCGTCACTGCCGATGAAACGAACAGACACAAGGGCTTCCTGGATCAATGGAGGCAAACCCTTTCTTGCCAAACGCACTACATCACGATTCAGATTCTTGCCGCGCCCCCCCAGATGAACCACGAGTTTTTGCAGCGCCAGTCTCAACAAAGCAGCAGCTGCACGCGGTGACGCATTGAAAACTTCTCTTGCCTCAAGAAAATACTCTTTCACGTCTGCGGGTATACTCACAACGGGTGATGGAGCCGTGGACAAAACTGGGTATATCATCTTGTCGCCGCGCCACAACGCGTACCCTCCACACTTCGAACAAACACTCAGAGACAAGCCCGCAAGAAACCCTTCATAATACCCAACGTCTATTTCGAGCCTATGTCCCTTGGCCACATCATGCCATTCCTGCTTGGCATAAGCTCCACAGTATGGACATTGAAAAACCTCTGACCTGCAGACTTTCTCAACGTTCTCCAAAGTCATTTACCAATATGATTTTCCAATATCTTATATAATAAGATTCTGGATACACAATAAGCAGAGAAAACCCGAAAGAAATACGGAAGAAATACGGATATCTAATGATCCCGAAAACATTCACAGAAAACAATAAAATCAAACTCAGAATGAATAACCAATCCCCTGAACCAAGAAACCGCCCATCCAAACAACCTAAAACATAAACAGGCAGAAACCACAAGAATCAGAATTGACTGGCGAATAAAAAAATTTGAGTTGTCAATTGAGAGACCAGTCACCACACTCGATATGCATCTAACACGCAAATTTGACTGGTCAGTAGAAATTATTTTTGACCAGTCAATTGATAGGCCAGTCGTCACGTGCTGGCCCTTCATGCGGTTTGACTACTCAGTAGAAATTTTTTTTGACTAGTCAAGTGAGAGGGCAGGCAACAGAATGTGCATATAGAGTGAGCATTGGCTTGAGACCGATCCCTAAACAACGCCAATCAGGCCTGCTTTATCCAAGCTTTTCCATCACGCATAATGCCTTCTCAGCGGTTGAGACACTGAACAGCAGGTCGTCAACAGTAGCAATAAACGTCGCAAGCTTACCGTCAAACTCTATCCTCGTGAAGACTCTCTTGCCGTTACAGGCAGTTTGCACTGTCATTCCGCTTGGCGCCTTCAGGTTATCAGCCGACACCGCGTCAGCAATCGCCTTCGCAACTCGAGCACTCCCGTACTCCAGCGTGACTTCAGCTTCCAACCTTCTCGCCCTTCAACTGCTTCCCAACAAGCATGTCCACGGTCTTTATGAAATCGTCCAAATGCGCAAGCGACACCTGCGCCCCAGCCGCCACGTTATGTCCCCCACCCTTACCCCCAAACTTTGCAGCCGCCTCCTGCATAATATCGCCCAAGTTAACGCCCTTGCAAACCACAGCATCATTCGTCCGAGCCGAAATCTTCGCCAAATCCTGGTCCGCAACAGCCGCATAAGCAATCAAAGGCTTCTCAGGGTTCGGCAAACTCGACGACAAAATAGACGAAACCGCACCAATAATCTTGTCGTCAATGAAACCCTCACCATAAACCACGTAAATATACTCAAACTCCCTCATCCGTTCAGGCGTCTCCATCACCCAACCCAAATACTTGCCAATCGTCCTCCTGTACTCCTCAAGCACCCGACTCGCACCCTCAAGCTGAACAGCCCTGTCACCCATACACACCGCAATGCCCAAACCCGCCTTATCCATACGCCCAGTCGCATTCAACAAAACAGCAAACTCCCTCGCATCACGAACAGGCGTCCACGCCTCCTCATGACACAAAACGTACACATTCCCAATCAAACTAGACACTTCATAATGCAAACCCCTAGAAACCAAATGGTCAGCCAACGCAGAACATAAACGCTTTTTCTCCTCATCCGACAAATCCCGCAACGCCCGCCACTTATCACCATCCCTAGGCTTAATGCCCAAACCAGCCAAAAAAGCCAAACTCTTATCCTCCTCACCGCTCAAACCAGGCATAAACGGGGTCGTAGTAGAAGCCAACGCACGATGAATGGGCCGCGTTTCCCTACCAAAAAACACCAAATCCTTCTCAACACTCAACAACCCAGCCCCAACCGCGTCCTCAACAATCTTCGTGTTCAAACCCCCAAGCGTCCGCTGCTCATACTTGTCCTGCATATCCCCCAGCGCGCCCACAACCGCAACAGGAGCCAAATCAACATTCTGCTTGTCCAAAG
>CAYPRE010000100.1:371-2892 GCA_964413045.1 uncultured Candidatus Bathyarchaeia archaeon | reverse complement strand
TCCCATTTTCCCTCAGAAGCTGTCTGGGAACCAAGAAGAGATAGAATGCACAACAGACACTGATCACAAGAAAGGCTAGGGCCAAGGGGGAACCACGGGACTTCCGATCACACCAAGTCCGAGCAGAACACCCGTACACAGGCGGTCAGCAGATAGTTTCTCAACGTCTACCACTAGCATTGAAAGATCTTTGCCGTTCATATAAGACTAGTTTACCATCAATACGAATTGTGAGCAACTAGATGTACCTGCATATTCCCAATGTGGCTGGGTAATCTTTATATCTGAAAAACAGCCTTTGAAAGCAAACCAGATAGAAGCTGGAAAGCTGTTAGTATATCCCACTAACCAAGCGAATGGCACGGTCCTATCGTGCTTGGAGGGCCGAGAAAAACGCAGGATGTATTAACATTTGCCATTGAGGACGATTAAGAAAGATAATGTCAACTCACTCTCATTGGAGTGGGTGCTTCAAGTCAAGAGCTACAAGCTTGACCTTGACAAAAACAGATGTGCAGGCTGCCAGATTTGCACCCTAGCCTGCCCAAAAGAAGCAATTAAAACCGAAAAACTGCCGAAACAACAAGGGGAAAAAGCGCACAAAGCCAAAGTCGACATAGATTTGGCAAAATGCAACTTTTGTGGAATATGCGACATACTCTGCCCCTTCGGGGCTATCAAACTCGCGATAAACGGACAGCACATGCTCTCGGTGGTAGACAAGAAAAGCTTCCCAACACTGACCCGTCACATACAAACCAATCCCACAGGGTTCGTACCAAACCGTACTCAAGCAGAAGAAGGTTGCCCGCTTAAACTCATTAACGTCACGTACACAACCACTGATGGAAAAATAGTTGAAAACCCACAGTCACTCGCTGAGCCCGAACGTAGCGGGGTTAAAACCAACGTCAACATCGACAGGGAACACTGCCCGTGCTGCACTGTGTGCGAGACAAGACTTCCATCAGGAGCAATTGAAGTTCGCAAATTTCTATCGGGAAAAATCAGAATTGACCAAACCAAATGCCCTCCGAACTGCACGGACTGCTTAGACACATGTCCAATCACAGGAGCGCTTTACCTGTCAAAGGCAGACAACAAGGTACAGACAAACGAAGCATTCTGCGTCTACTGCGGAGCCTGCAAGGCTGTCTGCCCAGTTGATGATGCGCTTGAACTCAAGCGAACTCACATCAACCATTCACCCGTCCGTTCAGGAGCTTGGAACAAGGCTCTCGAACGCTTAACCTCACCCACCGACATGACAAAAGAACTCAAGACCAAAAGCAGTTCAAGAGCAAGAGACTCGGTTATGAGAAGAATGAAGCTGGAGGCAGAACAACATTCCTAGGAAACTTTCCAGGAGAAGAGCTGCAACTCAGGAAAAGTCCAAGTCTGCAGCGAAAAGAACAATGCAAAAACCACCAGCGGAAGCCCCCCGAATAGGCGTGTTCGTCTGTCAATGCGGCTCGAACATATCTTCGGTCATCAACGTCGATGAACTGACAAAATACGCAGAAACGCTGTCAAACGTCGTTCATGCAGAAAACATGAATTATCCCTGTAGCCGCCAAGGCCAAGAACGGATAGTCGCAGCGATCAAGAACAACCGACTCAACCGAGTCGTCGTAGCCGGCTGCTCTCCTCGACTCTACGAACCGACATTCCAAAACTGCGTATCCCAAGCCGATTTGAATCCTTGGCTCTTCGAAATGGCAAACATAAGAGAATTTGCCTCTTTCGTACACAAGAACACATGCGAAGAAGCCAACAAAAAGGCCAAAGACACGCTGAGAATGTCTGTCGCAAAAGCAAGGTTACTCGAACCACTCCGACCTATAGAATTGTCAATGACGAAACAGGTAATGGTGGTGGGAGGAGGAATAAGCGGCATCAGCGCCGCACTCGACCTCGCAGACATGGGGTTCAAAGTCTATGTTGTCGAAAAGACCGAAACAATCGGTGGATACATGGCGTTGCTCGACAAGACCTTCCCGACCCTTGATTGCAGCATTTGTATCGAAGGACCAAAAATGGTCGATGTCGGACGTCATCCCAACATCGAGATAATCTCCTATGCCGACGTGCTGAAAGTCGAAGGAAACGTCGGTAACTTCAAAGTTAAAATCCGCAAAAACCCAAGATACGTCATAGCCGCCAACTGTACCGGCTGCGGAGAATGCAGAGATGCCTGTCCAATAGAATATCCGAACTACGCCGACATGTACCTCGGGGTGAGAAAGGCAATATCCCCGCCTTATGGGCAAGCGGTTCCACTTACTCACACAATCAACCCCGACTATTGCATTGAATGCTTCAAATGCGTGGACGCCTGCGGTGCAAGACAAGCCATCAACTTCGACCAGAAACCTGAAGAAGTTGAAATCAACGTTGGCGCCATAATCGTGAGCATCGGCTATGATATGTATGACCCCCAAGGTCTTGAATGGACCGGCTATGGCAAATTCATAAACGTTTTTACCGCACTGGAGTTCGAAAGGCTCATACTCGCAGCTGG
>CAYPRE010000100.1:0-252 GCA_964413045.1 uncultured Candidatus Bathyarchaeia archaeon | reverse complement strand
TCTGCTGCATGTACACGCTTAAACACGCTGTTATGCTTAAAGAAAAGTACAAAGATGCAATTGACGTCTACGTTTTCTTCAACGACATGAGAAGCAACTTCAAAGGTTACGAAGAATTCTACAACCGAGCCCAAAAAGGCGGGGTCAAATTCATACGGGTCAAACTCGAAAACCGACGCGTAACCGAGGACCCACATTCAAACAACTTGACCGTCTGCGGAGAAACTGAAGAAGGCAAGATTGTTCAGGCAA
>CAYPRE010000099.1:0-2900 GCA_964413045.1 uncultured Candidatus Bathyarchaeia archaeon | reverse complement strand
GATTCTTCAGGGAAAAGAAACCTACGAAACCGTCACCGTAGGCGTGGATCCGGGCGACGTCGTCGGCGTGGCAATAGTAGCCGACGGAGAAGTAATCGACACGGAAAATTGCTTCAGCATCAAAGAAGTCGCAGACAAAATAAAGAACGCCTTGAAGACCATCGACTTATCTTCAACGGCGATTTCTGTGAAAATCGGAAGTGGCGTACCGATATACAAAGAGCTTCTGGAAGCTTTAGATGAGGCTCTGCCATCTGCGGTAGAATTGGAAATTGTAAGTGAAGCCGGAACCAATCGCTATCATCGAGAAGCGAAACACCGACGAGGACTCAGACATATAGTCTCAGCGGTTCGCATAGCTGAAAGAACAGGATATGTTTTTCCACGAGGGAAGGGCATTGAACAAACAAGTTAACAGCGGCAAGACCCTTTTGGTGGACGGACCCGCATCTGTCACAGTAATATCAGGAAAAGTGGCAGTATTCGGTCACGTAGTGAAAAATACAAATAAAATAGTAATACGCGAAGGAAAACGCCTACCCTTCGCCGTCGGAGAGACAGCATGCTTCGACATCTCATTGGGAGCAGACGCAACCGCAGAAGAAGTTGACGGATACACAATTCCAAAATCATGGACCGAAGCATTCAATCTTTTGAAGAGCTATCAGAAGAAACCCGTCATTGCAATTGTCCTCGGCGGAGTAGACTCTGGAAAATCAAGCTTCTCCATATACCTAGCCAACAGAATAGTCACTGAAAAACAGACGGTTGCCGTCTTAGATGAGGACTTAGGACAATCAGACATAGGTCCTCCCTGCACAGTAGCTTACGCCTACATAACTAAACCTGTTACAGATTTGTTTAACCTGACACCTGAAGCCGCCTTCTTCGTAGGAGCCACCTCGCCATCTGAAGCACTTGAGAGGACTGTTGAGGGCGTGACATTCCTAAAAACTGAAATTCTCAGAAAAACAATCGACTTTGTTGTAGTGAACACCGACGGCTGGGCTGAAGGAGACGCCGCCGTCCATTTCAAGTCGAGGCTTGCAAACGTTCTTGAACCCGACATCGTCTTCTGCCTCAATCGCCAAGATGATGTTACCTCGTTATGCGCCGCGGTGGGTGATGCACTCGCCAGTTTCAGGCAGGAAAGGGTAGAATCTCCTTCGGTTATCAAGGAACGGAATAGGGACAAACGCAAGGACCTCAGAGAACTCGGATACGTCAAATATTTCGCAAACGCTAAATTGAAGGTTTGGCCCCTGAAGCGCCTTATAATAGAGGATGCAAGCAAATTGTTCTCTAACCACCAGTGGACAAACGAAGGTCTACTGATCGGGCTGCAGGATTCCCAGAAGAAACTCTTAGGCATCGGATTGTTACGCGAAATTGACAACGTACGAAAAGCCATCAAAGTGTACACTTCAGTTCTCACGGAGCCGACGCGTATAGTCTTAGGCAAAGTGCGGTTAGATCAGAACCTGCACGAAATCCCTTCGAGGCTACCGACTGAAGAATATCCGAAGCTCACTGGCTAAAACTTCATCCTTAAAAGGCAGAACCTTCAAACCCTCTCGTATCCACAGCGGTAAGAAACTCCTACAGTAACCCGCAAACCGATAATCCATGAAAATTATAGCGCCGCAATCATCTAACGTCCTAATGGGGCGCCCAGCAGCCTGCGACGCTTTCTTCATAGCTGGAAGCACGTAACCATACTCGCGCCCAAACTTGGGAAACTTTTTTTCATAATACTCGATCTGTGCTTTTACCCGTGGTGTGGGCTCCGCGTATGGCACACCAACGACTATCACCGAATTCATTTGGTTACCTGGAAAGTCCACACCTTCCGAAGTGCGCCCCCCTTGAACACCCAAGAACACCGCACCCCCGCTAAGGGCATGCTCCTTGAAGTCGGCAACCATTTTCTCGTTGGCTTTGCTGCTCATGCCTCTGCGCTCGTAGAAAAGCGGCTTCACCAAAGATTTTTCGAACCCTGCGTTGATCAACGCGTTCAGGACCTCGAAGGAAGCCGCGAAGACACCAGTGTTCACGGGAGTATTCTGGACCACTTCGTTGATCCTGCGCACCATTGTCTGGTACATCTCGGGAGTTCGGCTGTCCATGGCAGTTGAGACACCGAGGCAAACTGCTGAGAAGATGTGTTCTTTCGGGAACGGGGAAGGCGCGATGTGCTGAACGGTGTTATCTGGAAGCTTCGTTATGTTTGCGTAAGCATCCAGCGGCTGCAACGTACCAGACATGATTACGTTAGCGTAGGTAGAGGAAAAAATGGGTTGAGTAACCTTGGAAGGGTCTAGCGCAACTATTTCCAGCTTTGCCGTAGTGGCGTTTTCACGAGTGAAATACTTGCTGATGACGTTGATAAAGCGTTCGTCACCAGTTGCATCCAGCCATCGGAGCAGGAACTCGCTCATGCCGTGAATGTAGCTGCGTGGGTTCTTACCCTCCGCTAGCAGACTCTTTCTTATGGCGACCCCGGTTTCGTTGAGAGTCTGGAAGAAGCTTCTCGGGTTAGGTATGCCGATTTTGTCCCTGACAATCTGGGTTAGGAACACGGAAGCAATCTGCTCTTCTTTACGGACGGTTTCTGCTCGCTTCTCTGTTTCGATATAGAGTTGCTTTGCGAAGGCTTCCACATCTTCATAGCCGAATTTTTTGGCTTCAAGCTCGGCTTGTCTCATGACGAACAGTGAAAGGCTACTGCTGGCCACGTCTATAGCGGTCTCGGGCAGGTTGTGCGCTTCATCGACTATGAGGATTATTTTTTGTAGTTGTGTGTCAAGGTTCTTGAGGAACGCCGTGCGGATATCGCTGTCGAACACGTAAAGGTAGCTCAAAGCAACAACGTTAACATCTGATATTGCGGATTTGATGAG
>CAYPRE010000098.1:0-2941 GCA_964413045.1 uncultured Candidatus Bathyarchaeia archaeon | reverse complement strand
GCCACATAGGGTCTCGCAACACTCATGAAGAAGCTTACAGCAGCAAAGAAACCTGCCCATATTAGCATCTTGCGTCGCAGATTGTTCTCCACCCGAGGACTCAAGGTCTCCGTCCGTGCCAAATTCTTCTTGTCTCGTGGGTGCTGGCTTCTCAGCAAAAAGAAGATGGCTGTCGAGAAGGCTGCAAAAACCGCGGCGATTTGCAACACTGCACGCATCCCGATGATCGTGGCCAAATACATGCCAATGGTGGGAGCAAAAACATAACTTAACGAATAGCTAGACCAAACGAATGAGAGGACGAATGCCACTCTTTTCTTGTCTCCTACAGTCGAGATCACGTAGGCCGTTATCGCGGGAAGTCCAAGCATCGACATGCCCCAGCAGAATGTGCCTGGAATCAATTGACCCCAATTTTGGGCAAAAGAGTAGATGAGGGGCGCGAATATCCAAGGAGTCCAAGAAAGTATGAGGAGTTTCTTGCGGTCGAAACGATCCGCCAAAAGGCCTCCAGGCAGTGGAGCCAAAGCTGCGAAACCCATCAGGGCAGAGATAACTATGGCGAGTTGAATGTAATCAGCCTGCAGAGACATGGCGTACAACGGAAAGACCCAGAAATACAGCCCTTCGCCGAACGCGCCAACGACGTTTGAAATGCAGATTAGCCAAATGTCACGCGTGAAAGCTTCAAACGGGGACCTGCCCAATAGATTCCTATGCCGCCCAGTATCCGACAATTGCGTGTGTCTTCCTTCTTGATTGTCTCAGAAAAGATAGTACTGAGCGGATTTTATCTTTTTGCTGACAGGATTTCTGTTAAGCACACTCGAACGCCTTGTTTGGCGGAACCTTTTGGCTTTTTTGCCGCGACTGTTTTGGAAGAATTGGCTGACGTTGAGTAAGCTGCGTTTTAGGTCTTCAATGCCTTTTCGAGAGCTTGCAATCCATCTGCCAAGTCTGCAGTTTGCGGGTTGACGTTTCCAAGTCCCAATCTACCCATCTTTGACTCTACAATTTTGCAGTCGGATTTGAATAGGAAAAAGGCGCCTGGCACGAGCGCCAAACTGAATCGCGGCACGGCTTTTTCATTTACCCACTTGTAAGTATCTCTCATAGGCATCTCGATCCAATAGGTCAAACCAACCTTATTCGGGAAATATCCGATGCTTTTTTCCTTCAACCACTCTTCAGTTACCTTTTTGAGACGCATCCATTTCTGTTTCTGTGCTTCAAGTTTTTCTTTTCCCTTTGTAAGAATTTCGGACGCGATGATTTGTATGATGTTCGGACTGTTGCCGACGGTGTTCAACACGTCAATATACAATTCATCAATGAGCTGTTTCTCCGCGAGCGCAACTCCAAGTTTTATCCCGCCGAGACCATATGCCTTCGTGAAGCTCGATGTGACTATTCCACGCTCTTTATCAACTGAGAAGAGGGTTGGCACCGCACTCCTGTCGAACTCCGCGTATATCTCATCGCACAGCACGTAGAAACCACGCTCGTGGGCGACGGCCATTATTTCACGCAAATCCTTTGAGGTACAGATTGCACCGCTTGGCGCATGAGGATTCGTAAGAACAACAAGCCCAGTTTTCCTAGTGACGACCTTCCGTAGCGCATCCACATCAAGACGGTAACTGTCTTCTTCTTTCCGTTCTAACCTTTTTACGCTGCAAAAATGCTCCTGAACCTGCCGCAGCAGAGGCTCATAGGTCGGATATTCCACGACTGCCTCGTTCTTAGCTCCACTCTTTTCAGCGAGCACCCTGACGATGCGGGCGTTTTGTCCGGAAGTTCCCTCACTCGACACAAACACGTTTTCGAGCGATACGCCGTAAAGCCGCGCCAAACTTTTTGACACATCCGGGTTGCCGTGCCAAAAATTGGTGCTCAAATCAACTTCGCCAAGATTAAGGTTGAAGGGGAATCGACCGATGCCACTTGACCGAAAATCATGCCTCAGTTCTGGAATTCTAACGTACCATTCAAGATATGATGATGTATGCTTCATTTGAGATACCTTGAACTCGTCTCCATATACGTTGATTTGTGACTAATATATTTGCGACTTGCCATGAGAAACGAGGTTGGCGCCCGGTACGTGCTGGCCGTGGGAACCTGTTTTTCTCTCATAATGTTAAAATGAAGATGTTATGCTAAGAATAGGTGAAGTGTCGATGAAGGTCCTTGAAACGACAGACGGTTTGATACTCGACGTTTACGTGAAGCCAAAATCCAAGCTTTCCAAGGTCGCGGTTGAAGGAAACGAGTTGGTAATCTACAGTTCAGAAGAACCCGTCGACGGAAAAGTCAACAGAGAAATCATCAAAATGCTGTCGAAAGTCTTTCATCAGAAAGTGGTGCTTGTTGCAGGTTTTGCTTCAAAACAGAAACGTCTGCTAGTGAAAGACATGACCAAAAACGAAGCAGTCAGAATCCTTTCGCGTCAATAGTTGTTTGCTACTCGTGCATTTTGAAACGCAGGATGGCCGCTACTCCGCCGAAGGAGTTCTTCAGCATCTGTCCCTCTTCTGTTTCAGTGGAGATTATTTCCACCTCGCTGTTCGTGTATTCAGCGAGCTTTGCGAAATCGTCTATGAGATCCTGCGTGTCCACGATGCTCAATGCTTGGGAATTGCATTTCGAGCATGGTTTTCCGACGAGGCCTTGCTGGAATTCCATCTGTTTCTGGTTCTTCACAGAATGTTGCTCTTGGTAGCTGCAGGCACTGCATTTGACTGTGATTCGTGAGGTGTCCAAGCCTTCTGAAAGCAATAGTATGTTCACGGCGCCTGATTCCAGTGCCCTCCGAACCTCTTCTTCACCATACGTTATCTTTCCAGTGTCGTGCCCGACCTCGTACAGGAATTGCTGCACTATCTTCTTTTCTTCGATGTAGCGCACTTTGCGCATTATTTCAGGCGCTTTATCCACTATT
>CAYPRE010000097.1:239-3130 GCA_964413045.1 uncultured Candidatus Bathyarchaeia archaeon | reverse complement strand
TTTCTGCCATACTCTTTCACACCGGACTCTTCGCTGACTAACGTGAAAGAAACCTCGTGCTCTTCCAGCACTTCAACGATGGCTTTTTCAGCAGCCAAGTCTGCCCCCTTGATAGGGTCACCACCCGCTCCAATACCCAGATCAGGCTGCGGCTGACCCGCTGCTCTGAGGAGCGGAGCAATGTCTGATCTTATGCGGTTCTTGCATTCGGGCAGAATCTTTAGCCAGTCAACCTTTGGCGCCAAACGTTTTGCTCTCCATTCACTTCATAGACTGCTTTCGATAAAGCCTTTGCTGACCACAGACTTTACAGAAAACGGCAAGACTTTATTCCTCAGAATCGAGCAAGTGTCGACATACACTGCAAAAACTTTGTTCTAGAGAAAACTTCTGAAACATAACATCAGAAAGCCTTAAAGCAGAAACAGACAAACAGCTCACCATCCCAGGGGGAGGGGACACGGCCACAAAAATAGCGAAGATTCTGGAGTTGCTCAGCGACGGACAATGGCACGTGCTCGCCGACCTGCAGAAAAAAACCAGGCTCAACAAGACCCAAGTCCAACGGGTCACAGCCTTCCTCACAGAATACGAATTCGTCAAAGTAAACGACGCGAAGAAAGAAATAAAACTCGAAGAAGCAGTGAGAAAATTTCTAACTCAGAACATCACTTCATGAGCGCGATGAGATTCTCATAGGCCTTCAAGAACATCTTACCCTTATCAGTCACATCAAACAGCCTGCTTCCCCCGTCATCAGCCCCAGCAAAGTTTAACTGCAAAAGCCCCGTCTCGACCATAAAACGAGAATAATTCTTCATCTGCTTAAAACTCAAGTTGCAACGATACATCAAAAAGGTCTTCTTGACCCCTCCATGAGAAGCGTCCAAGATGTCGGCAATGATATCAAAGTTACCTCGATGGCCATTACTCACAGTCTTTTCTGCTTCAATCAACGAAACCACCAATGTAGCGCCGCTGCGGACTAATTGGTCCCCTTCTCTCCCACAATAATAAGGGGAATACGATGATTTAAACATTCTCAAAAAGACAGAGTACATAAAAGAAAGACAAAGAGTACATAAAAGATGATGATAAAAAGGGAGAACCGTTGAACAGGATGGGAATTTAGCGTTCTTGCAGTTTCTTCATGATTTTGTCCATGTCAGCGGTTGCTTCCGCAAAGACGCTTACTCTGGCATCATCAATGTCCAAAGAAACCATCCTAATGACTTTTCCTTGCACGATTGTTCGCTGAATCTTGCCCAGACCAAAAAGCGTTGAAACCCCTTCAGCCGCTTCACATGTTGCGGAAGAAAGGATCGCATAATCAGTTATCTTTGCTGGGTCGTTGAGGTCCACCAAAGCAGAACTTTCGTCCCTTAGAATGTAGCCTGCGACACCATCCCACTTCCTGACTTCAGCCAAGTTGGAACGTAGGTCGCATTTGGTTGATGCCTCTCCGATGACTATTGGCCCTCTTTCGTTCGCGACTTCCTGTATGTTTCCTCTCTTCTTGACCATGACGTTTTGACCTCCGCTACTCGATCACGGGCTTGACTCGCACAAGCTCGCCTTTCTTGATCTCTAGGAGCGACTGCGCTTTTTCGTGCATCTGAATCATTCCTTTGCCTTCGAATTTCGCTTCTTTGATTGGCTTCACTTTGCGTCGAGAGGATTTTCCTCCGAAAGTTGTGATTTCGACTTCTTTGATTTCCTTGTTTTCGTACATTTCCTTCCACTTCAGTAGCAAGTCATTGTCAACTCTCACGGTGTCTGGTGAAACAAACATTCCGCCGAGGCTTTCGACGATGAACTGGTTCACCTGCGCTTCTGGAATAGGCTTTGATTCCTGCTCGTGCGCAGATTGTTTCTCTTTCTCTTCAGTTCTCGCTTCTTCAGAAGATTCGTCGGCTACTTCTTCTGCATCGTTCTCTGATGGCTCTTTGCGTTCTACTTCGAGTTCTTCGAGACTGTCTTTGACCGGGAGAAGATTGATTCTCTTCAGCACTTTAAGGACCGTGGGAACCAAAACACGTGTCAAGTCGCTGGGTTGGTCCGCATTTGTCTGAGCAGAAGCAACTGTTACGAGGTAAAAGTTGTCAAAGTGAGAAACGTTTAACCGGCCGTCAGTGCCTGCAAAAGCAATTCTGTCAACGCTGCCTACTGGTTCGGCCTTGCCCAACATTTCATCTAGCGCGTCTACTGTGTGCACGGCAATGTCTTCGGGTGTTCCATCGTCGGCTGCTGTGATTTCGCCGTCTTCGCTGAAAATAAGGGCGTTCTTGATGTCTGGACACGCGTGTACCATTGCGTTCAAGGTGTCTTTTAGCGCGAGGGAGTAGACTTCACTGACCACGGTTCTTCACGTCCAAGGTCTATGATATTCTGAAGAGGATCCGTTCGGGAACGCCGTTGCTTTCGATCACTAGGTACTTCAAGCCTTCAGTGTCACCGATTTGGTCCAGCCATTTCAGAGCTTCACGGGCTTTCTGCAGCACGAGTAATCGTTCTTGGTGACTGCGTACGACTTCTTCGATCGCCGTAAGTTCATGGAACGGGTTAGCGTCCAAGACTATGCTTAGAGAGCCGATGGAGATTTCTCCCAGGCTTTCTGAAGTGGCCTTTTTGCCCGCGAGTTTCATGACTACTTCGTGGATTTTCTTTGATTTCTCGGCTAACGCCCTTATTTCGTCCAGTCGGCGTAAGTACTCGCCCAGCGTGCTTTTTGTGTCGCCTATTTCTTTTTCTAACTTTTCTGCAATGTCTTCTGCTGAACTGTATTCCTTTATTTCAACAACCATCTGTTGCACCTCCAAATTTGAAGAGAGAGGGAAATTGAGGGTGTTTCTATTTGCCCTGCCCTACATATTCGAACAAAGGGGTTTATT
>CAYPRE010000097.1:0-229 GCA_964413045.1 uncultured Candidatus Bathyarchaeia archaeon | reverse complement strand
AATGAGTTGCCTTTCTGGGACGACAGTTTTATGTGGTAGGTGTAGCCATTGACCCAAGCGGCGCCTAAGGTCAACGTAATCGTCTGTGTAGCGTTATTGCCTGGCACGGTTACGGGATTGCCAACTATCGTTGCTGATGCGCCATTGACCGTAGCTGAGTTGACGATGACAGCGCTTGAACCACTATTGGCTAGAGTTAGGATGAGCGCTGTCGAGGGGGTGGTACCAA
>CAYPRE010000096.1:0-3156 GCA_964413045.1 uncultured Candidatus Bathyarchaeia archaeon | reverse complement strand
TCAGTTCTTTCCCAAGTGAAATCTGGGTCATCTCTTCCAAAATGCCCAAACACAGCCGTTTTTCTGTATATCGGTCTGAGCAAATCCAGCTGAGCTATGATTGCTTTGGGTCTCATGTCAAAATGCTTTTTCACCAATTCAAGAATTCGTTCATCTGGCAGCTTCCCCGTGCCAAAAGTGTTCACCATTACGGAAACAGGTTCTGCCACGCCGATTGCATATGATATTTGAATCTCGCATTGATCTGCCAGGCCTGCGGCAACGACGTTTTTTGCAATGTGCCTCGCCATGTAGCAGCCGGATCTATCAACTTTTGAGGGGTCTTTTCCAGAGAAACATCCTCCGCCGTGGCTTCCGACACCTCCGTACGTGTCGACAATGATCTTTCTTCCTGTCAAACCTGAATCTGCCAAGGTTCCGCCGATCACGAACCTTCCTGTCTCGTTGACATAATATTTCGTTCTTTCATCCAACATGTTCGAGGGTATGACTTTTTTTATGACTTGGTCTATTATGTCTTCCCGCATTTTTTTTCTGTCAACACTCTCAACGTGCTGGGCAGCTATGACGACGGCGTCTACTCTTTTTGGTTTTCCGTCAGCATATTCAACTGTGGCCTGCGACTTTCCGTCCGGCCTTAGGTAAGGCAGAATCTTGTTTTTTCTGCATTCTGAAAGTCTTCTCACAAGATTGTGTGCCAATACTATTGGTAGAGGCATCAATTCCTTTGTTTCATTTGTTGCGTAGCCGAAGACCATTCCCTGGTCTCCGGCGCCCTGTTCATGAGTGTCACTTTCATTGACTCCCATTGCAATGTCTGGGGATTGTTCTCCTATCGAGACCAATATGCCGCAGGTTTCCCAGTCCATTCCGTCTTTGGCATTGTCGAACCCTATTTCTTTCAATGTATTTCTGACAATGTTAGGTATGTCCGCGTAGCATTTGGTGGTTATTTGGCCGGTGACTATCACGTTTCCTTGCATTACTAACGTCTCACAGTCAACCCTTGCATTGGGATCATGAGTCAATACGTTGTCCAACACAGCGTCTGATATTTGATCTGCAACTTTGTCTGGGTGACCTTCCGCTACGGATTCGGAAGTGAACAGATATCTTCGATTGTTTGTCATGTGGATCCTTGTGTTGGATTTGTCTTGCTGGCTCTTAACAATTTCGAAGCGGGTGCTGGGTTGAGGACGGCATAATGTTCAGTCTAGATGGTGACAATCTTCCTGTCGGATGTGTCAGACAGGAGCGCTAACGTTCCGGGCCGCAGAGGAAAGAGGGAATTGGAAAAACAGTATTGGATGATGCACGTGGGGCAACTGGGCTGTAGTTGTGTAGAGCACGCCTACAACAATATTTATTAAGACTCAATATATACGAGGTAAGGTCGAGGCCAAGAATTGCGCAAGAAAGAATCCAACATACTCGTAGTCGGACTCGGACAAATAGGATATCACGACGCCGAGTACATGACCTCCCGCGGACTGAATGTCGATGGGTACGACATAGACCCCAAGGCAGTGCAGCGGGCCATTGACCACGGAATAATACGCAAAAGAGCAGAAACATTCGAAGGATACGACTACTACGTGATTGCCGTCTCCACCCACAACCCCACAAACATGCTTCTGCCATCCTTTGATGCACTCTTCCAGACAGTCTACAGACTATCCTTCGAGGGCAAGAGAAACGCGCTTGTGACCATCGAAAGCACAGTGACAAAAGGAATGAGCAGGAAAGTTAAGGAAATCCTGGAACACAGACTCCACGTTACACATGTTCCCCACCGGTTCTACGCCAAAGAAAAAGAGGAACACGGTGTACGCCAGACAAGAGTGCTTGGTGGCTGCGAGAACTGTTGCACAAACAAGGCCTTACATTTCTATCAAGACGTTCTCGACATTCCAGTGCACATTGCAGGATCCATTGAAATTGCCGAACTCAGCAAGGTAATCGAGAATTCGTACAGGTTCATGGAGATCGCCTTCGCGGAGGAGTTGAAGATGTTCTGTGAGGCCTACTCCCTGGATTTTAAGGAACTGAGAGATGCGATTAACTCAAAATGGAACGTGAAAATCCTTGAAGCTAATCAGGGAATCGGTGGACACTGTCTACCCAAGGACTCGCAAATGTACGTCGACCTCACAAAACGAGCATTAATCTCCAGCATAATCGATGCGGCAAAAAAGGTTGATGGCCACTACAAGCTGCGTGTGTCGCAAGAACCAAGCCTCGGCATGATTCTCCCCGCAAGACTTCTTGAAATCACTGCTACCTGACGACGAAGTGGGATTTCAGCAAATTTAGGGGTGAATTGCTCTGAAATTGGTCCATGCTGCAGCGATTTCCACAACCGTCGTTGTTGTTCTAGGAGCCCTCTTGATCGCGCCTGCCTTCCTGCCGACCTCAAGACCAAAGAATCAGCTTGAAGTGATGCTTGCCTTCAGTATACTGGACGTTGGGAATGTACCAAAGTGGTGCGGCGGCCTCGCATCCTTCTTGAGGGCTAACGGCATTGAGGCGACCGTGTTCTTCACGGGAAGAGTGGCTGAACAAAACCCAGAGTACGTTGCTGAAATGCCCGCGGGCACTGACATCGGAAGCCAAACCTACAGCTACACCAATTTGACGTCCATCTCGGATTATGACCTTCAAATTGAGGAAGTTGCGAGAGGAAAAGAAGCCGTGGACAATGCGGGCAACCTGTATTCTCGTGTTTTCAAAGCGCCCTATGGGTCCACTGACGACAACATCTACTCTCTGTTGAGTAGATCAGACATTGTTGCCGACTTCTCATATGATGAGCATTACAACGTTTTCTATGACGGGCAATTCATACGTTTCAACTCGACAACGTACAACGGCTCACAATACTCTGCAAGCTTCTTTCTTTCTCTCCCCAAAACGAGTGGGCCCACTGTAATCATTTTTGACAATACAGCAGCACTTTCTCAAGTCAAAGAGTTGGTGTTGAAGCTCAAGACCGGAGAGGTTCGTTTCGTCAACGCTTCAGGACTCACGGGAGTCGAGCTGACGCAGAGGAGGTAATCTTGCTGACTCTGGAACGGCCTGTAGTGGAGATCGAGTGCAAAGAGGGTTCGAGTGCTGCATCGCACTGCACTCAGCGCATTTCGGCCGGCGGGAAAATTC
>CAYPRE010000095.1:0-3295 GCA_964413045.1 uncultured Candidatus Bathyarchaeia archaeon | reverse complement strand
TAAACGTAACGGTCTGAAACAATAATTTTACCCTTGTTCAAAGCGGGCAAGACCTCATTCTGCACATGGTCAACCCGATCTGCCGCAAAAAGCAGCGCTTCAACAATCACGGAGCCACGCGCGTCAGCATGAAGACAGTGTTGCTTGATGAATTTTCCGATTCTCCCCCTACTCGGTTCAGCCGTGAACACGGCGTCGTAGTCTTCTTTCAGTTTCTTCACGAGAAGTCGGGCTTGAGTTGTTTTTCCGCAGCCGTCTAATCCTTCAATGCAGATGAAAGCCCCTCTTCGACCCTTATTTCCCATCCTGCAACCCCGAACATTAGGCATTATAAGACTGAAGGAACATTAATAACTATTCAAAACGTCCGGAGAAGTCACTGATGCCCAGGAGCTACTGGAGCGAGATCAAAGACCCCG
The DNA here is from genome assembly GCA_964413045.1 of uncultured Candidatus Bathyarchaeia archaeon. Taxonomy (GTDB): domain Archaea; phylum Thermoproteota; class Bathyarchaeia; order Bathyarchaeales; family Bathycorpusculaceae; genus JBGQMW01. The sequence goes on along the minus strand of CAYPRE010000095.1, from coordinate 2,876 downwards.
TACACGGGTACGTGTACATAACCGAAGAGGAAAAGACCATCATAGATTCTTATCCTGTTCAGAGACTGCACAGGCTGCGTCAGCTTGCCGGCGCAGAATACGTTTATCCCGGAGCTAACCACACGCGGTTTGAACATTCTGTGGGCGTCATGTATTTGGCAGGCCGCGTCGCCGAAAACCCGCATATTTCGCAACTCATAGATGAAGACGAGCTTGGAATGGTGAGGATTGCTGGTCTTCTGCATGATGTTGGACATGGGCCGTTCTCTCATGTTTTCGAGCAACTGCTCGAGAAGGAGCTTGACAAGACGCATGAAGACATTACGACGTGGATAGTGAAGAACAGTGAACTCAAAGATGTTCTTAAGAAGAATGGGTGCAGTCCAGACGATGTTAGCAAGCTTGCTGTTGGCAAGCTTCACAGGCCAGGCAAGGCTTTTCTGGACCAGATCATAAGCAGCGCCGTGGATGTGGACAAACAGGATTTTGTCGTGCGAGACACTCACCACACGGGCGCGGAGTACGGTTTCATAGACGTTTTCAGGCTGATTCACACGTTGGATGTGATGGACGGCAACTTGGCCGTCGACGTCGGCGCCTTGTCAGCCTTGGAATCGCTGATAATAGCTCGAATCGAATCTTTCAAGAGTATATACTTCCACAGAGTAGGCCGCGCAGCGCAGATCATGCTTGCAATGGCCATGGAGAAAGCAAACTCTGAACTCGGATTGACGAGTTTCAGGACACCTGAAGAATACTTGGCAATGGACGACTATTCAGTCTGGACGATGCTGAAAAACTGCAAAAAGTCAAGCAGTATTATGAGGAATCTGGAGAGAAGAAAAATGCTCAAATGCGCTTACGAACGAACCTTCTACGAAAAAGACACAGTTGTCTCAAGCATTTTCACGCGCGAAGCAAACAGGAAACAGTTGCAGGCAGACATCGCTAAAGCAGCAAGGCTTGACGCAGACGCCGTGACTATAGATGTGCCAACAGTCTCGTCTGTTCCATATCACCATTCAGTCCTTACTGAGAGCATGGAGATCCCCGTTTTCCACAGAACACAGGAAGGAGAGAAGGTACCGCAACGCTTAAGCGAGATTTCAAGGATTTTCGAGACTCTCAGAGGCTTCATGAACATACTCCGCGTTTACACGGATGAGCCAAACCGCGAAAGAGTAAGCGTGGCAGCCTCAAAAATTCTGGACAAGATTCCGTCGTCAGCAAAAATATCCTACTAAAGTGTGTAAGATGCAGACCCTAACGTTGAAAGGACGAATGATCGTTGAGGGAAAGTGCAGAGCAGAAGCGCTCGTAAGCTCAAAGCCTATCAGTTTCCTAGGGGGAATCGACCCTGCAGACGGAAAAATAGTTGAGAAGAACCATGACCTATGCGGCGAATGCGTCAAGGACAAAATATTGTGTTTTCCTCACGGGCACGGTTCGACAGTGGGCAGTTACGTGCTCTACTCGTTGGCAAAGAAGGGCTTGGCGCCTAAGGCTATAGTCAATCAGACGGCAGACCCTGTGGTGGTTGTCGGAGCAATAATAGCGAACGTTCCGATGGTCGACCAAGTAGACATCAAGAAAATCAAAACAGGGGACACTGTTGAGGTTGACGCGTGCAAAGGCACGGTTAAGGTTCTGAAACGCAAGGAGGCCTAGACGAGAATGTACTTGACGAAGGAGGAGGAACGAGCACTCAACGGCGAATGCGGCTGGGCCTGCCAGACCTGCATGAAAATTCTGGTTCGTCTGGGCGACTTGTTCGATGCTGAAAAGCTCATACCCATAGAATCAGCGCACGTTTCGGGAGTGTCATACAAAACGTTGGGCGACGCGCCCATAGAATTCCTGAAAGCTCTAGCAGACGCCGACGCCAGAGTACAAGTAAGGACAACACTGAATCCTCAGAGCCTTGACGCAGAGTATTTGAGCAGCAGAATTCCCCGCAGATTCTACGAGAAACAGTTGGAGATACTGGAACAGTTTGAAAGAATGGGCTTAACACCATCCCTCACATGCACACCTTACCACCTGCAGACGCCAAAACGCGGAGCGCATCTTGCTTGGGCTGAATCCTCAGCCGTTGTTTACGCCAATTCTGTTTTGGGTTCGTGGACGAACCGTGAAGGCGGCCCAAGCGCCCTCGCGGCAGCGATCATCGGGAAAACCCCAGAGTATGGCATACACAAAGCAGAGGACAGACAGCCAAACGTGCTTGTTAACGTGAAAGCCAAACTGCGAAACAAGACTGAATACGGCGCGTTAGGAATCTACCTGGGCAAAATATTAGAAAATAAGATTCCAACCGTTGTCGGGTTTCACAACCCGTCAAGAGACAGATTGAAACAGTTCAGCGCTGCTTTGGCCACGGCAGGCATGACTAACATGTTCCACCTCAAGAAGCTGCCGACGGGAAAAGTTGAGAGGATAAACGTCGACGACAAAGATGTGAAAGAGACTATCTGCGAATTGTCAACCTCGGCCAGCGAACAACCTGACCTTGTATTCATAGGATGTCCTCATTGTTCTGAGAACGAAGTCAAAAGAGTTGCCCACCTCGTAAGGGGAAAAAAGGTGAAGGCTGGAACAGAGTTCTGGGTGTGCACTTCACAACACGTGAAAGAAAAATGTTACAACTCTGTGAAAGCGATTGAGCACAGCGGAGGACACGTGCTTGCAGGCGTCTGCACAGTCGTGTCATGGACCGAGTTACTTGGGATAAATACGATAATGACGAACTCTGCCAAGACAGCTTACTATGCTCCGACACTCAACAAGGCAGAAGCAATTCTAGCACCGCTCAAAGAATGCGTTAAAGCAGCTTTCAAAGGGATAAAATTCGTCTAGACTGTAATCCTGTGACGATC
>CAYPRE010000094.1:0-3412 GCA_964413045.1 uncultured Candidatus Bathyarchaeia archaeon | reverse complement strand
TTGTTGATCATGCGCGACCTACGGTTTGACCAAGGAACACTGTTGCTGAAAGGTGATGTTTCAACCCCTTACGGCAAATGGGACCCCCGAGTCAACTGCTATAGGATAAAGGCCATGCACTACAAAGACGCATTGAACTATCTGGAAGAAAGCGGACTCGAGTTCAAAGACCAAGTACTAAACCTTCCACCCATCGAGCCGTTGAAAAGCAACGTTGGATTGCGTCCTTACCAGAAAGAGGCTTTGGTCAAATGGCGAAACGCCGGAATGAGAGGGACTCTAGTTCTGCCGACCGCGGCTGGGAAAACCTACATTGCCCTGAAAGCAATAGAACTGCTTAGACTGCAGACCCTCATCGTGGTTCCCACACTCGACCTCATAGACCAATGGAGAAAACGTGTCCTAGACTGCCTTGGCGTGGAAGCAGGAGCCGTCGGCGGAGGCGAAAACACCGTGCGAATGGTCACCGTGTCCACGTATGATTCTGCATACATACAAGCAGGAACACTGGGCAACAGGTTCATGCTCATAATCTTCGACGAAGTCCACCATCTGGCTTCTCCCAGCTACATGCAGATCGGAGAGATGTACGCGGCCCCCTACCGCATGGGATTGACCGCAACCTACGAGAGAAGCGACGAAAGACACATGCTTCTTCCCCGACTCGTAGGAAACCCCGTCTACACCGCCAAAGTCGAAGACCTAGCAGGAGAACATCTTTCACCCTACACTTACGAGAAAATATTCGTAGAACTGACACCGGAAGAGCAGAAAATCTACGAGCAAAACATGATGGTCTTCAAAGACTACTTATCAGAAAAAGGAATCGTTCTCACATGCACTGAAGATTTCCAGAAGTTCATCATCTCCACAGGCAGGGACAAACGCGCTCGAGAGGCGCTGCTTGCCAGAAACCGCGCGGTCAAGATAGCTCTCAATTCAAACGCCAAACTTGCCCACTTGGCTGAGGAGTTCAGAACACACCGAAACGACAAGACCCTGATCTTCACTCTGCACAATGATTTGGTCTACGTGATCAGCCGCAGGTTCCTGATACCAGCAATAACATATCAGACGCCCAAGGAAGAACGACGCGAGATCCTGGAACGCTTCAGAAAAGGCGAGTACAGAGCAATCGTAACTTCTCAAGTTCTTGACGAGGGTGTAGACGTTCCAGACGCTTCAGTCGGACTCATTCTAAGCGGCACAGGGAGCACACGGGAATACGTACAGCGGCTTGGAAGGCTATTGAGGAAAGTAGAAGGAAAAAGAGCCAAACTTGTCGAGATCGTGTCAAGAGAGACTGTGGAAGTGCGAATAAGCCGAAGAAGACGCCAGAAAACTGGCAACGGGGCATGAAACATGCTTCCAAGCGAATTGTTGGCAGTCTGGAAGAGAAAGGGCATGATTTGGCCTCGGTACTCGAGGTTTTTCGAGGATGATTTGACCGTCGCAAACGGTCTAATTGAAGCGTACAAGAATCATCTAGGCCAAAAAAAGAGTGTGCTCAAAGATTTTGCAGATGAACTTGAAGACAGAGGCTTTGAATACCGGTTTGTCAGGGGTTTGACTTTCCTCCTTGACAGAAGGAGCACCTTCAAATGTGATAACAGAGCAGAGCCGTTGACGCTGAGGAGAAAGATTTTCGAGACAACTGGAAAACTCGGAATACCAACGACTCAGGAACAAAGAAGAAGCGTGACTGAAAACGTTGCCGCAGAGTTGAAAATTACGCCAAAAGAAGTCGACGACTTCCTCTACGCTGACTTGGACAGCGAACTACTACTGGAGAAATTCGACCCGCCCTCCACATTGGACCTTCTCAAACAATATAACCTCAGTCTAACCCAAACACTCCTTTTCGACTCGACGGAGCTAAGGTTCACCACTTCAGAGAATTGGCAGAGAATATTCCACACGATCAAACGATTAGGACTCATTTATGAAATAGACAGAGACTACGGCCTGAGCGTGAAAGTCGACGGCCCCGTTAACCTCTTCAAACTCACAAGAAAATACGGGACAGCGATCGCCAAACTATTGCCCATCATCCTTTCAAACACACAGTGGACTGTTGAAGCGAAAGTACTGTGGAAATACACGAATGAAATCTGCAACTTCAAACTGGAAAGCTGGAAACACAATTACCTGCTTAAGCCTCCACTGACTCCTGACGCACAGTACGACAGCAGTGTTGAACAGACCTTCGCAACCAACTTTGAATCTTTGAAGACAGGATGGACCATGAAGAGGGAACCCGAACCCGTCTCAGCTGGCAAACAAATAATCATCCCAGACTTTTCGTTCGAAAAGGACGGCGTCAAAGTATACATGGAAATTGTCGGGTTCTGGACACCAGAATATCTCCAACACAAGGTCGAAAAACTAGGCAAAGCAGATGCCAAAATGCTCATAGCAGTCGACGAAAACTTAGCGTGCCAAAAAGTCACAGACCTTGGAAAACAACCGCATCTCCAAGTAATCTTCTACAAAGACCGCATCTCCCTAGCTCCCGTTCTGCACTTTCTCGACGAGGCGGTCAAAGGAACCCACACAACACAGGTCGAAACCCTCAGAAACCTTCCAATCATTTTTACTGAGCCTGTTATCAATTACGGCGAGTTTGCCGAAAGAGTTGGATCTTCCATAGAGGCGGTCAAAACAGCACTGACAGAAAAAGCTCCATCTGATTACGCCATACTCCCCAATTCATTGGTACGCAAAGACAAACTGGACCAGATTAGAAAAAAACTTGAACAACACATCGAACAGTCAGGCCGGCTAGCTCTCTCATTTGCCGTCGAAATAGTTGAGGCTGAAGGCTTGGAAGATGCAACCAGCGTGCTCGAAACCATAGGATTCAAAATCACCTGGCACGGAATAAATGCTGAAAAGGCCGAAATAATAAAAGCATCAGCCAAACCACAATAGAAACGCGACACGCGGCAAAAAGTCTTGGCAAGTGAAAGGGGTGCCTTCCTTTACACTTCTCGAAGCTGTTTTAAGTTATTCCAACACATTTCTCACGTGGAAAGACAGATGCGGACTCACCAGCAGAAATTGACCGTCAGCATTGTACTGGCAACAATGCTGCTTCTCAGTTGTTTTCAAACTGAAATTACCTCGCATGGCGCTTTGTCCGACAGTATTGCATTGGGTTCTTTCCGCTGGACAACGTTTCCTTTGAAGGTGCTCGTGGGCATGAATCAGTGGAGTCTCCCAAGCTATGGAGCTGCTGTGCGTGAAGCTGTTGACAACTGTAAGGAATTTTTTCCTAAGTCTGAAACTTAGTTTTTTATTTGTCATTTGACATTTGAGCTTTGGATTTTAATATCAAACTTACTTTTTCCCATATTATATCCGCAATTTTCTGTATTGAAAATGAACCGTTGATAATAACATATCTCTCCTT
>CAYPRE010000093.1:0-3436 GCA_964413045.1 uncultured Candidatus Bathyarchaeia archaeon | reverse complement strand
TCTGAAGTAGAGCTCTGTTCTGTCGTGTCTCAGCCTTCTCAACTCGAGTTCGATCATCACAAACATGTTTCGGATGGCGTCTCTCATTGTTTATCCCTTCCTAATCATCCGTCTCATTTGTGTAACCTCGCTGATGCGCCCGCTTGTTTCAAGTCTGGTTCCGGCGTATTTCAGGAAAACGTCGTCGAGGGTAGGTTTTGTGATGGATATTTTCTCTGTTTTTATACCCTCGCTCCTGAGGAGGTCCATTATCTGCGGCAGACTTGTTTCAGCGTCTTCGACGAGGATGCTTAGTTCTGAATTGGTCAGAACAAGTTCCTTGACAGTAGCGACGCTTTTCAGTTTTCGGAGAGATTCTTCTGCGACATCAATATTCTGCAGGTTGAACAGTATGACTTCGCCTCCGATTGAGCGTTTGAGTTCTTCTGTTGTGCCCTGTTTGACTATCATTCCTCTGTTAATTATCGCTATTCTGTCAGAGTACAGGTCGGCTTCGTCCATATAGTGAGTATTGAAAAACACAGTCACGCCGTGTTGTTTTTTGAAGTTCGTCAGTCTCGCCCAAACGACTTTCTTGGCTGATGGGTCGAGACCGATGGTTGGCTCGTCTAGAAACATGATCTTGGGCTTGATTAGCATGGCGCTGGCAATTTCTAGTCTTCTGACCATTCCGCCTGAGTAGGTACTTACGAGGTTGTCGGAGACTTGGTCTAATCCCATGTTTTCCAAGGCTTCATGAATAATGTTCTCTCTTTCTTGAGATGGGATGCCGAAAATCTTTGCGTACACAAGCAGGTTTTCATAGCCACTTATGTCGGTCCAGACGCTCATTTCTTGCGGAACATAGCTTATTAATCGTCTTATTTTGCTGCCTTCCCGTGTGACGTTTAAACCGAAAACGCAGGCTTCGCCGGCTGTGGGTTTCAGTTGCGTGGTCAAGATTCTGATCAGGGTTGTTTTGCCGGCGCCGTTGGGACCGAGCAACCCGAAAGCAATGCCGGCTTCGACAGTTAGGTCTATGCCGTCAAGGGCTCTGGTTTCGCCCTTGTAGACTTTCACTAGGTTCTTAATTTCGACGGCATAGTCAGTTTTCTCCAAGCTTTGTCCCGCTGCTAACTGTTGAAAATGTGGGGTTAGATAAAAGGTTGTTTGTCTAGCATACCGCGCACTTATTCAATTATAGAAGAGAACCAATTCCGCGGCAAAAAACAGAAAGTCAGGATTTTGCGGGAGAACTCCCACTCCCATAGACGCGACTGAAAAAAGGCATTGCCTTCTTTCAGGTTTAAACCTCGGAAATGACATTTGAGATCAGACGTGAGATCATGAAGATAGTACCCAGAAGCAAAGTCATTTACTCCTACAGCGCAAAGCACGAGCCAGCTGAGCATGTCAAACCTAACGAACCTTTTGTTATTGTGACCGAGGACGCTTTCGGAGGCCAGATCAGAAGCGAAGGGGACACTGCAGAAAGGCTTGACTGGTCCAAGGTTGATGGTGCAACAGGTCCAGTGTTCGTGGAAACTGCAAGACTCGGTGACACGCTCGTAGTAGAACTACTTGAGGTAAGACCTGAGAACAAAGGCGTGATAGTGACTATTCCGAAGAATGGTATCTTGGGCGAGATGCCTTTCAAGCCTTCGACAAAAGTGGTCGAGCTTAGCAATGGTTTTGTTCAGTTTGAAAAGAATGTCAAGCTCAAGGCTAAACCTATGATAGGAACGATCGGGGTCACGCCGAAAGAGGCTGATGTGCCCACAGGGTTTCTAGGCAGACACGGCGGAAACATGGATGTCAAAGAGATTGTTGCCGGGACGAGACTGTACTTTCCTGTCTTTATCGAGGGGGCCTTGTTCGCGGCTGGAGATCTGCATGCAGTTCAGTCTGACGGCGAATTGTGTGTTTCAGCCGTCGAAGTTGCGGGCGAGATTGTCTTGAAGTTCCAACTCATTCGTGGCAAACAGCCTGAATGGCCTGTGCTTGAAACCAAAGACTCTTACGCCTACCTCGCTTGCGGAGACACATTGGAGGAAGCCGCCAAATATGCAGCTGAAACGGCTGTCAAAGCATTGATGCGTGAACATTCGTGGCCATTTGAAAAGGCGTACATGTTCAGCAGTCTAGCAGTCGATTTGAAAATCAACCAGGTAGTCGACCCTAAGAAAGGAGTCAGAGCAGTGATTAACAAAGATTTTATAACGCAGGAAAGTATTCTCGCCACTTGAATGTGGTTATTATGACATGTTATTTTAGGCACTTGCAGGAAATCTTCAAGAAAGCAGGCATAGAAGTCACCAAAGAGAACAGGCAGGAACTCGACAAGATCATTCACGACATTGTCCGCGTCAAATACAAGGATTGCCCAAACACAGGGAGAGAAGTGAAAAAACGAATCGCCGCAGACGAAGAAAGCTTTGTCACAGAACTGAAGAAAAAATGGAGCAAGCGCACTTAGATGGAACCAGCAATTCTGCCCCTTCTCAATCAGAATCCTAGTCAAATCGCGGTCATGCGGTCCACTCAATCTACCAAGAAACGGAGGAAAACGGGGGATATCGTTCTATTTTACCCTTCTCCATTGGCAAAGGTGTGTAGAGCCCATTCTGAGGTTCTTGTTCTCGACCTTTCCTTCGCGCTTTGCCCTTACGAGGAAACGTGACATGGTTTGAACGCCCAGCTTCGCGCTCTTAGCCAAGCCTCGGATGTCAAACCAGAGAGCCAGAGGCATTTGTTCGATTGCTTTCTCAGCTTTTTCATTGTTAGTTCGCATAGGCATCGAAAACACCTCCACAATCTGCTTTGAAATATATGAGTGGGCGAAACATTACAGGTTCCTCTTCATCTTTGAGAGTATCTTTCTAACTATGCTTTCTCTGAGGTTCAGGCATTCTGAAATTCTCTGCACGTTGCTGTTGTGCTCATCCAACACGTGGTAAAGCACTTTCTTCTCGTCCGCGTTTCTGTTTGTATTCTGGATAAGCTTGGCCACTTCCCGCATTGCGAAATTTCTGATGTAAAGAAGGATGCTTCTCTCGTCCTCAACCTCTTTGAGCTTGTCGTCAATATCAGCCAAAAGCGTAGAGTAAAGGCTGAACCTCCCAGTCTCGTTTGCATCTTCCAGCAGGTCGTTCATTCTCTTCATCAGAGACGAAACGTGCGAAGATAAGCCCCCAGATTCAGGAAGCGTACTAAAGGACAAGACCCGAGCGTTGAAAAAGTGAGGCGCAAAATCCACAGTCACCGACATGCTCTTGCTGAGAAGGTACTCTCTTCTCTTCGGTCCACACGGACTTTTCTCCATTGAAGACTTAACGACGCCTACTTCCTCTAATGACTCCAAATGTTTGGCCACGAGCGCCTGACCCATGCCAAGTTCTCGCGAAAGCTGGGATGGATAGCTTGGTTCTTGGCTTAGTCTCTTGATTATCCTTCGTCT
>CAYPRE010000092.1:2607-3507 GCA_964413045.1 uncultured Candidatus Bathyarchaeia archaeon | reverse complement strand
TAGCCAAAGAGTTTGGCTGGAAAAGAGCATTGTCCATAACCGTTTTCGAAATAGTGTTTGCAATAAGCATCGGCGGGATCGCATTGAGAATATTGACGCCGTTAATTTGACAGATCCTCAGCAGATCATTTCTGCACTAAGAAACAAGAAAGCCTTCAGCTACTACTTGCCCTTCAGAACGAAACAAGCATACCGAAGAGAAATCGCTCACTCAAGTATGGAAAAAATCGCTCACTTGATCATCTTGAATTCCTGTCACAGATAGAAACCTACGTTTTTTGGAAAGGAAAGTGTACCATATGATTATTCACTCTTTATTTGTAGATGATGAGTGCGCGCTTCTTTGACTACGCTAATCTTGTAACAGTGAAGACCTACTTTTGAGAATGTCAGAAACTGTGGGAAATGTAACGAATTAAGAAGTGCGCAAGTTCCGCTTAATAGATCTCCACAGCATTCGACGGAGGAGACTCAGCAACAAAGAGAACACTCAAGTGCCTATTTCATTTCCATATTATGCTCAAGACCATAAACATGTGGGGCAGGTGTGCTCATAGTCTTCTGATATATCTTTCGACTTCCCAGTTGGTGACTTGCATTCGGTAGAGTTCCCATTCTTTTCGTTTTTCTCGGATATAGTTCTCGAAAGCCACATCGCCGAGAGTTACTCGCATAAACTGGCTCTGTTCCATCTCGTCCAAGGCTTCCTTCAACGATTCAGGAAGCGAAACTATGCCTCTGGCCTTTCTTTCGTCATAATTCATCTTGTACACGTTGAGCTCAGTGGCTTCACCTGGGTCACTCTTCTTCTGTATGCCATCCAACCCGGCCGCACAGAGAACAGCGAATTGAAGGTACGGGTTCCCAGCTGGGTCAGGGCATCTTATCTCGCACCTAGCC
>CAYPRE010000092.1:2225-2534 GCA_964413045.1 uncultured Candidatus Bathyarchaeia archaeon | reverse complement strand
CGGGAGCCTCGTAACCTGGCACCAATCGCTTGTAACTGTTCGGCCAAGACGCCAAGACTGCGCACATCTCGCGTCCATGAGCAAGTTGTCCCCCAATGAAGTGCATAGCCATTTCCGACAGATACCCTGTGGTCGGGTCGTCAGAATAGAACAGGTTCTGCGTCACATCACCGTTCCACATGCTCTGGTGCGTGTGCATTCCAGACCCGTTGATGCCAAAAAAGGGCTTAGGCATGTACGTGGCGATGTAACCGTTTCTGGCAGCGATAACCTTCGTCACCATCTTCATAGTGATAGCCCTGTCAGCCG
>CAYPRE010000092.1:0-2192 GCA_964413045.1 uncultured Candidatus Bathyarchaeia archaeon | reverse complement strand
GTCTATTTCATTCTGCCCCAACGCGACTTCATGATGAGCTAATTCGATCTCTATGCCAAACTGTTCAGCCATGTCCGAAATTTCTCTTCTCAAATCATCAGTCAAATCGCCAGGATGAAAATCAAAATAGCCCGCCATATCAATCGGTGTGGGCTCACCATCATCATCCTCCTTCACCACGAAGAATTCCAACTCGGGCGCACACACGTAACTCATCCCTGCCGCCTTGCACTTGGCCGCCACCTGTTCCAGCACAAACCTAGGGTCACCCTCAAAACGCTTGTAGTCGGGAGTGTAAACATCACAGATCAGCCTACAAGAAGACTTTTCCTTCGGCCTCCACGGCAACACCGCAAGCGTGGATGGATCTGGAAACAAAACCATGTCCGACTCTTCGATGGGCCTGTACCCCGTTATGGATGAACCGTCAAAAGACTGACCATTCTCAAAGATACTCTCAATATTCTTGGAGTTAACAGACAAATTCTTCAGTATGCCGTTCATGTCAGTGAACTGCAACCTAACGAACTTTATCTCCTTCTCGTTTATCTCCTCCAACACCTTGGCAACGTTTTCCTTCCAGACCGCATCCTTAAAGTTGATCATCCAGTTCACTCACCCAGCATCAGCATAACTGAACAAAAAAGGTCTATTGCAGAACACCAGTCGACCTGAGCCGCTCCATCGCCAGGTCCTCAACAACCCAATCCCCGAACTCTTCCTCAAGCGCCCCAGATCCTTCAGAGGCACGTATCCTCTTCAAATAGTCTTTCGAAAACAAACGTGGTTCAACCCGAGTCAAAAGATCACGCCCGAAACGCATGCGTTTCTTAATCATTCCCCATCCCTTCAATTTTCCCATGCTTTTCAAATGTAATGAAATAACAGTTACACACAAACATATATAAAGTTCTCTCTTCATTTGCTCGACAAATGTCCAACAAACACCAAAGCAATGAACAGATGTATAATGGTGCACGCGCATCGTTGATGGGTAACTTTTCGAATCTTTTTTACCCCTCGTAGCATAGTCTTAGGTTCACTATGGGGGGTAAGTTTTGTTCTAAATGCTACCCCTCGCAGCATACCCGCTATCTATCCTTATCCTGTTCCATTACTGTAGCGCGCGCTTCCCTGACAACCAAATAGGAAGAAAACTAATGTGTCATTTCTGTCTCAGGAGCGTTATTCAATTTCTTGCGCAGAATTTTCCTGACATCTTCGATCTGGAAGCCAAGTTTTCGCAGCAAAGCGTTGGATGAAACGTTTGTTTCAGAGGTTCCTAGCCTCACCGAATCCATTCCCTTTTCGAAAAGATGGTTCATCGCTTGAGCTGTGAGGGCTGATGCCAGATGCATGTTTCGAAATTCTGAAAGAGTCGCAGCAGGTCCAAGATAGCCTCTCTTGAGATTGAGATATTTCACTGCATCCGTGTCTGGTTTTGCTACAACGACGGAAACGATTCTTCTGTCAATCTCCGCGACTTGAACCCAGCCCTCGGCGAATGGCGGGTCTACGGATTTCCAGGTTTCAAGATCTCCCATTTCAAGTCTTTTGTGACCAAAACCCGCGTTGACGGCTTCAACAAACTCTTTTTCTTCATCCTTTCTTAACCTTCGAAGTTTGACATTTTCTCCAACTTTAGGGATTGGTTTGACACCATCAAGTTTTGCAGTCATTTGTTGAAAACCAGGCTCCAATGTGTAGCCACGCCTGACCCATGCTGGAATTCCTGGGTCTTTTTCGTCAATCATTATTATTATTGTATTTGCCTTTACTTTTCCTTCAAATTCATCCACCAAGGTATCTTCAATTACCTGCCGTTCGTCTCCTTTTAGTGTCGTGAGCCAGGTAACATGTTCTTCAAAGTTTTCGTGAGAATGCGTGGCGATGAGACCCAGCACTTTGTCGTTTTCTTCTACTACAAGAATCTTGAGATGCCGTCTGCGGATCTCAGATTGAATCCTTTCCTCGCTGAATGGTATGAATTCTTGTGAGTCCTTGTACTCTTCGTTCAGCAGTTCAGCGACAGCTTTCAGGTGGCTGTTTGCGAATTCTACGATTTGAATTGTCATTTTCTTCTGAGCAGAGGTTGAGAGCTTCTATAAACCTTTGCTCAGCGCGCGCGTTTGCTTGGACTTTAGAAGATGGTGTTGTGGCGCCTCAGAATCAATTTAATGTCAAATCATCTT
>CAYPRE010000091.1:0-3519 GCA_964413045.1 uncultured Candidatus Bathyarchaeia archaeon | reverse complement strand
TGAATCCCGTGGATATTACCGGGTCTGGCACGGATGCAATGTTTGAATCTGTGACGAGGATACTGTTTGATGACGCGGAAATCTGCGGGATAATACTACTTGGGCTGCACCACATACCAGCTATTCAGGAAGAATACATCGACAAAGTCGCAAGCATAGCATGTAGAACCGATAAACCCATCGTTGCATGCGACATTGGAGAAACCGAAATGGCCATACGGACGCGGTCGAGGTTCGACAAGCTGGGCATACCGTCCTATTCTTCTCCAGAGGATGCAGCCAGAGCGATGAGTGCACTCGTGGAATATGGGCAGTATCTGGAGAAGAAAGGAGCATTTAATGATTACATGCAGACTTTCCTTCGAAGCCAAAGAAAAGAATACTGCATCACAAAATAATTTCCACTTCGATGGTGTCGCCGTCTCGCAGTTGAAGCTTTCTTCTCAGATTCTCAGGCGAGATTATTTCCAAGACATCCTCCGGGTACTCAGGGATATCAGGCGCGATCACAACAATTATGGCGTTGCTAGCATGACGGGCTTCAAAAAGCTTTCCGCGACAGAAGCCGGCTGCGGGCAATATTTCCAAAGAGGATTTTCTCAGAATTGTTTTCTTGTGTTTGACGCTGTCCTCAGTCAGTTTGATGTTCAGAGTTCCAACATAGGGGTCGAAGCCGAGTTTCTCTCTGATCTGTTGTTTGACCCATGGCAAAATGATGTATTTCGAACCTTCGCCTGTTCCTGAGAAAACCGATCCTTTCAGCCTGAGAGTCTTCAATAAAGCAAGGCTTCCCCACAGTGGTGGAAGGTTCAGGCTCTATTTCTGTTCCTTGAGCCAAGACGCAACTTTCTTGATTAGCACGTTCGAAGTCATGTCAACGACTGGAACTATCATTTTATCTCGCGTTTCGAGTACACCTTGATACTTGGGCATGAATGAATAGCCAACGAAGGTCCAGTAGACCCGCCCATGTTCCACCAGCATCTTTGACGTGAGTTCTGTTGACGCTGGAAGAGGAAAGTAGAGGAAAACTACACCTTCTGCCCAATAGAGACCCGCAGTCTTGCCTCCAGCAATTATAGAGGCGAACCTTGCTATTTCTTCAGGTGTCGCAAAATAGTCTTTTTCCATTACTATGATTTCTTTGAACGGCTCATACTTCACTATCGGTCCATTTTCGCCCATTTTGTTCACCGTTTTTGTGACAGTCTTATGTGGTTCTCTTTGCCTTTTAATCTTGTCATGATCCTAGAAAAAGTTATAGAGTCGTCAAGTGTTAAAAGGGTGCATCAGATAGTCCATAAAAGGGAGTTGCATATAACTTGCCTGAAATTCGCGTTGCTCTTGTGGGTGTCGGTAATTCTGCTTCAGCCCTTGTACAAGGGGTCGAATATTACAAGGATGCTAAAGAGGGTCAGATGGTTCCAGGCCTCATGCATGTTAATTTTGGGGGCTATCGCATAAGCGATGTGAAGTTTGTCGCCGCTTTTGAAGTGAACAAAGACAAAATCGGGAAAGACTTGAGCGAAGCTATTTTCACGGCACCAAACTGCTGTGCAAAGTTCGCCAACGTGCCGTCCTTAGGCGTGGAGGTGTCACCCGCACCAATCCTTGACGGTGTAGCTGAACATATGAGAAAACCCTTCAACGTCTACAAGGAAGGCGAAATACAACCTGTGGATGTAGTCAAAGTCTTGAAAGACGCAAAGACAGAAATTTTGGTAAACTATTTGCCCGTCGGAAGCAGGAATGCGACGCGATTCTATGCGCAAGCAGCTCTGGATGCGGGATGCGCATTCATAAATTGCATGCCAGAGTTCATAGGTTCAGATGGCACATGGAGCAAGAAGTTTGAGGACAAAGGATTACCAGTTGCCGGCGACGACATTAAGAGTCAATTGGGCGCCACGATTCTTCACCGAAACATTGCCAGGCTCTGCGTTGACAGGGGCATTATCATCGACGAAACTTATCAGCTAAACCTCGGCGGAGACACGGATTTCCTCAACATGACCGTTGAAGAAAGGCTCAAGACCAAACGGATCAGCAAGACTGAAGCCGTTACGAGCCAAGTGCCCTATGATCTGCCCACGCGGATCGGACCTTCGGACTACGTACCCTTCCTGGGTAACAAGAAAATCTGC
This sequence comes from uncultured Candidatus Bathyarchaeia archaeon, assembly GCA_964413045.1. Classification (GTDB taxonomy): domain Archaea; phylum Thermoproteota; class Bathyarchaeia; order Bathyarchaeales; family Bathycorpusculaceae; genus JBGQMW01. The sequence goes on along the minus strand of CAYPRE010000091.1, from coordinate 1,375 downwards.
TATTTGTATCTTAAGGGCAGGAAGTTCGGCGACCGCCCCCTGACGATTACAGTCAAGCTTGAAGTTGAAGATTCTCCGAACAGCGCAGGCGTCGTGATAGACATCATAAGAGCAGTGAAAATAGCATTAGACAGGAAGATTGCTGGACAATTGCTGAGCATATCATCTTACGCGTTCAAACATCCACCTATTCAAGTGCCCGACTCGACTGCAAAGCAGACGGTGGAAGAATTCATACAAGGAAAGAGGCAACGCTAACAAAAGCCTGCGCAACGACTGTCTTAAACAGTTAATTTTAAAGGTCACGAGATCCAAGATTAAGCAAATCAAAAGGTGAATATCCAATGGTAAATGTGAACGGAACCGAGGTCCGCGAAGGACTGCACTACACAAAAGACTTCGAATGGGTTAAAGTAGAAGGCGACAAAGTCCGCATTGGAATTACGGATTACGCTCAGAAACAATTGAGAGAAATAGTGTACGCTGAACTACCCACGACAGGAACCGCAATAACTCAGAGCACTCCCTATGGTACGGTTGAATCAGTCAAAGCCGTGTCTGACCTAATCGCACCCATCACTGGAGAAATACTGCAAATAAACCAAGAAGTCCAATCAAAGCCCGAGCTGCTCAATGAAGACCCATACGGAAAGGCATGGCTACTCATAGTTAAACCCGCCAACCTGCAAGCTGAACTCGCCAACCTGATGGATTTCAACAAGTCAGTTGAATGGCACAAAACGCTGAAATAGAAACTGAAGGCCTATCGATGCCCAGACGTATCGTTATTATCGGTGCACACGCGGCGGGCATTGATGCCGCTTCAGCCGCAAGGAAAACTGACCGCACGGCAGAAATCATACTCATAACCGAAGAAGAACACGCAGGGTATAGCCGTTGCGGACTTCCATTTGTATTAGGCGGACAAATCCCAAGCTTCAACAGCTTAATCGTTTTTCCCCAAGCTTATTTTCAAATGATGAAACTGGACCTGAGAACCGAAACCAAAGTCACAGGCATAAACACGACAAACAAGACGGTCGACACAACAGACAAGAACGGCAAAGCAGAGACTATACCCTACGACAGCCTGATCATAGGCACAGGAGCCAACAGCTTCATCCCTCCCATCAAGGGCAAAGAGAAACAAGGTATACACTCACTACGCACGCTTGAAGACGGCGAAAGAATCGACCGAGCAATCAAAGAAGGAGCCACGACAGCAGTAATCATGGGAGCAGGCCTAATAGGGCTCGAAACAGCCGTTGCCTTTCACGAAAGAGGTCTAAAAGTCACTGTTGTAGAGATGCTTCCCCAAGTCTTGCCACAAATGCTTGACCCTGAGATGGCCAAGATGGTCCAAGAGATGCTCGAG
>CAYPRE010000090.1:0-3603 GCA_964413045.1 uncultured Candidatus Bathyarchaeia archaeon | reverse complement strand
GACCTTCGCGCCGTCCACGATGAAGGTGAAGACGGTGTTTCTTCCTCTTTGTGTCCCTCCGGACTTGTCGTGGAAGGTCGGGGCGCCGCGGAACTCTATTCCGGCGGAAACAACCTCGCCGCCATGCACCGGAAACTGTAATTGAGAAGGTCGCCTCGACTTGCCGAAAATCGAATGCTGGATCCACGTGCTGGATTTCCTAGTTCTCCAGCACCTTGTACGGCTATATTGGTCACATCTTGCAAAACCACATAGTCGTTCATAGGGTTGAAATAACAATAAGCTATGAACACAGCCAACAGCAGAAGACCCACGGTCACGGTCATAAGTCCCTTGGGCTGTCTTTCTATTTCGGTGTAGTGCACGCGGTTTTGTGTCGCTTTTTCGGCACCAAAGAATCTGGTTACATGGGATCTGCTCAGATACCAGAGCAGGTAGACACTGCCGAGAACGGAAGGAACGAGTGGAAATGATTCCACTAATGGAATTGAATTGTTTATTGTACCCATGACTATTGAAGTCAAGAGTCCAAGGACTGTAGTCAGTAGAGCGGCTTGTCGTGCTTGTGCCTTCCCCTTAATCAGTCCATATGAAACTGCGAGGCACACTATGCTCAGAAGAAGAAGGGGAGTAAACAGCAATGCACCGGCAAGAATGGCCAATCCGAAAGCACCATAGCCCAATCCCAAGACTGCTATTCCCAACGGTCTCTCAGACGGTCGGAATATCCGCAAGAGACCGAGCATAGTGACTACGGCTCCAAGGCTTAGGCAAACGCATCCAAAGGCAAACCAAATAGATTCCGAAAAAACCCAGGAATATACCAGTTGGCTTGAGCCAGAAGCGATCAGAGTTGCGCCACACAACACAGTTTCCCTGTTGAATGCAGGCATGATTGACCTAGGGTATAGTTTGGATGCCATCATTTATCTTTGACGAGTGTAATTTCGGATTTCGATTTGCTACTTAGTGCGCGCAAGAGGTTTCTCATAGTTCACAGTACATTCCTCGATTTCTTCATTGCCCACTGACTGCTAATTGAACAAGAAAATTTCAACCTTTTGGTCTGAAACCCAAAAGCGCCATCTCACAAATGGACGTCTAATGGGAGAACAAAAAGACGATGTCTGCTTTGACTGCAGTCTAAACATCTATAAGACCATCCTTCAGATCCAATTCGTAGAAGCGAGTTGGCATGTGCGGCATATTTGGTTACATGCTTTCAAAGCCAGTTCCACTTGAGACTGTGTTCAAAGTTCTGGAGCGATTGGAAGTTCACAAGTACAGCCAAGAACCAAACCCTCTGGGAGGATACGGCGCGGGACTGGCCGTTCTTCTTGATGATGGCACAGTCATCGCCCAAAAAATAGGCAGCATCGACAGTTCACCAGCAAGACACTTATTCAAAACGTGGGATTCCAAGGTTTCCGAAGCCTCAATCTTGATAAGTCACGTGCGGATGCCCAGTCCAGAGTTCATGAAAACTGCCAGTCACGAGGAGACGGCGCAGCCTTATGTCGTCGAGTTCGAACCAAACCTGATGGTAGCATCAGTACACAACGGCAAAGTACAAAACTATGAGCACCTACGCAAAAGCCTCGGAAGCCGCCACGTGTTCGAATCTGAAAAAGTCCAACTGGTCGATTCTGAAGTGATTCCACATCATTTCGAAGAGCTGCTGACAGAAACAGGGGATGTTGACGAAGCCCTGTACAGACTGTCCTGCACTTTGGAAGGCCCAAGCGCGATAGGCATGCTACAAATGAACGAAGAGAACACGTTCCTTCATCTCATTCACAAAGGAAAAACAAGAGGACTGATAGTCTGGACAAACAACAGGAACGAAGTGCTCTTCTGCTCCAGAAAAGAACCGCTAACGGAAGAATTTCGAAAAATTCTTGCACGCGGAAAGTTCAAAGAAAAGGCTTCAATACGATGGCGCGAGGACGCAGGTTTGAAGCTGTCCTTCTCAAAAAACGCCATAAAGGCACAAGCTGCCAGACAGGAGCGAAAGCCCACTAATGCAGGAAAAACATGCTGAAAACACGGAAAACAAAGTCTTTGAGCTACTCGCAAAGCCCGTGCGAAAAGCTCTCGCTAACACAGACTTCACCGAACCGACCCTGCCACAGAAACTGGCAATACCTCCAATACTGAAAGGCGAGAACGTGCTCTTGGTAGCACCCACAGGAAGCGGAAAAACTGAAGCCGTGCTCCTCCCCCTTTTCTCAAAACTGGTCCAGCAACGGAGGAGAAAGGGCATCATGATAGTTTATGTCACGCCTCTGAGGGCATTGAACAGGGACCTATTGAAACGCCTGAATTTCTGGGCTTCTGAACTTGGATTCTCAGTCGAGGTCAGACACGGAGACACAGAACTCAAAATCCGCAGAAAACAGGCCATCTTCCCACCAGACATGCTCGTAACCACGCCCGAGACTCTTCAGGCCATCCTTCCAGGCTCACGCATGAGAAAGAATCTAAGCCACGTTCAAAGCGTAGTCGTAGACGAAGTTCACGAGCTGGCTTCGAGCAAACGCGGAGCCCAGCTTTCAATCGCAATGGAAAGATTAGCAGAAGTGGCTAAAGTGGAGTTCCAGAGGATCGGACTATCTGCCACAGTAGGCAACCCAAGAGAAGTCGCACAGTTCATAGCTGGAACAAACAGAAAAATCAGAGTCATCGAGGCCTCCTTCGTCAAAGGCTACCGATACCAAGTCGAGACGCCCGTTCCGACCGATGCCGATTATGACTTAGCAGCCAAGCTAAACACGTCACCAGAAGCCGCTGCACGACTGAGAAGGATCGCGGAGTTGGTTGAAAGCCACAAATCAACACTGATCTTCGTCAACAGCAGGACAATGGCCGAGATGCTGGGCTACAGACTCGCTCAACTCGGACGAACAGACATCGCCGTCCACCATGGCTCCCTGTCCAAGGACGAACGCGCGAAGGCTGAAGACGAATTCAAATCAGGAACACTCAAAGCCATCGTCTGCACGAGCACGCTAGAGCTTGGCATAGACATCGGAAACGTCGACCTCGTAATCCAGTACTTGTCACCAAGACACGTTGACAGTCTAATCCAAAGAGTCGGCCGAAGCGGACACCGCTCAGAAATGCTGTCCAACGGCGTCATAATCACGGCTTACCCAGACGACACTCTCGAATCGATCGCTGCTGTGAGAAACGCTTGCGCAAACCGAGTGGAACCCGTCCAAATCCAAGAGAACGCCTTGGACGTTCTGGCCCATCAAACAGTCGGCATACTCATGGACAAAGGAGACACAGAAGCTACTGAAGCCCTCGCCTTGCTTAAGCAAGCTTACCCGTTCCAGAACCTTTCAGAACAAGAATTCTGGGATGTGATAGACTTTTTAGAAAGGCTGAATGAGTTGAAGATTGACGAAGAAGGCAAAGTGTTGAGAAGAGCCAAAAGAACCAGGAGCTATTACTACGAGAACCTGTCGATGATTCCAGACGAGATAAGATACCCGTTGGTCAACGTGATTTCTGACAGAAAAATCGGCAGCCTGGGCGACGAGTTCATGGCATTGAAAGCCCGCGTCGGCCTAAACATCATCGTCAGGGGCAAAGTTTGGC
>CAYPRE010000089.1:0-3725 GCA_964413045.1 uncultured Candidatus Bathyarchaeia archaeon | reverse complement strand
CTGCCACGCAGCGCTATTGTTGGGGTCATTTGTTGTGAAGTGGATGACATTTGTGTTCGTGCCGTTGGCGACGATACTGCCTTCTACATCAAGTGAAAAAAGTCCTCCGAACCTGACTTCTGTGCCAGGCTCTATTGTAAGTGTTGCTCCCGGACTGACGTTTACGTTGTTGGAGAGTATGAATGGGCTGTCGACTAGAAACCATACAGTGTCTTGGGATATTGTCCCCTCCACGTAGGTGGCTTGCACCGTTGGTGCGTTGTTTAGGAGAAAGAGGAATGAACTTGAGAAAAGTATGAATAGTATGGTTAATGTTTCAAGTTTGTTTTTCATGTGACAGCATCCGTTCTATGTTTAGTTTCGTGGGTATTCCTCTGGCTTGAAGTAGCTTAAGCGTTATGAATCGTGGATAATAATCTGAAAACTTGATTTCCGAAAGTCATCGCGTAGATGAAGGTGGGCAAGAGATTTAACGAGGCAAATGAACACCCTAAGACGCGAATGGTCGGGATATGTTTGAAGGGTTTCAGCGGGTGTGGCTTGGAAGGTTTTCCCCTGGTAAAACATGGAGACGATGTTGCGAAATTGATCGTGGAAGTGTGCGGGAAGAACGGCGTTGAGATTGAGGCGGGTGACATCGTCGTCGTTGCGCAGAAAATTCTTTCCAAGGCCGAGGGAAGGGTCGTCTCTTTGAGGGGTCTTGTTCCTTCTGAGCGGGCGAAAGATTTGGCGAAGCTTACGGGCAAGAGTTCACGGTTTGTTGAGTTGGTTTTGAAGGAATCGAGAAGGGTGTTGAAGGCTTCTAAAGACATTTTGTTGGTCGAAGACAAGCGCGGGTTAGTGTGTATTAACGCTGGAATTGACAAATCAAACGTTGAAGGAAGGGGCAGACTTGCGTTGTTGCCTGAGAATCCTGATGTTTCGGCAGAAAAGTGTCGGGTGCGAATCAAGGAGTTGACGGGGAAGGATGTTGCCGTGGTAGTGTGTGATACTTATAGTAGGCCGTTTAGGCGTGGACAAGTGAATTATGCCATTGGAATCGCTGGGGTTAAGCCTTTTAAGGATTATAGGGGGCAGAAGGACCTTTTTGGTCAGGTTTTGAAGGTTAAGAATGTTGCGGTTATAGATGAAATCGCGGCTGCAGCAGAGTTGCTTATGGGTCAGGCCGTGGAAGCAATGCCTGTTGTGGTTTTCAAAGGCTTAAGCAGCCTCATGGCATCCTGCGAAAAATATGGTATGGCCGATGTTTTCATTTCTGAAAGAGAGGACCTTTTCAAGGGTGCATTATGACTCTGGCTGTAGCAGGAACGGGTTAGTGGCTTTTTCTGTGCCCATCGTTGTCGCGGGTCCGTGTCCAGCGTACACGGTCAAGTAATCTGGCAACTGCATTAACCTTTTCAGGGAGGCGTTCATTTCTTCTGGTGAGCTTCCTGGGAAGTCAACGCGGCCTATTGAACCTGCAAACAGGGTGTCTCCCGTAAAGATTTCATGTTTTCCCATGAGGGATATGCTTCCGGTGCTGTGGCCTGGGGTGTGAATGACTTTTAAGGATTGGTTGCCGAAGTCTATGGTTGCTCCGTCTTCCAGCAGTGTGTCGGCTTGGGGAGAATAGTTCTTGATCCCGAACAATCCGGCAAGTTTTTTTCCAGTTTCTCCAAGTGAGTCTGCGTCGTTTTTGTGAATCAGAATCGGAATGTTAAACATTTTTCTGACTTGCCCGTTTCCGCACGTGTGGTCTGGGTGGCCATGGGTGTTGATGATGAATTTTGGTTTCAGTGCGTTTTCATTCATATACGCAAAGATTTCTTTCGCTTCACGTTGTTCGGTAAACCCGGGGTCGATGATGACGGTTTCCTTCGTTATTTCGCAGTTGACGATGTAGCAGTTGGTGAGGAACATTCCGACGGCGAAGATTTTTGCGTTCATTTGCAGTTTCAATGGTAAATCTCACATTTAAGCCGTTTGTGACTGTCCGAAGGCGAAAGAAGACTGAATTGTCTGCAGACTACCGTGTCCTTTTTGTTTCTTGAGAAGACTTTGAGATTGGCAGGTTGTCTGTCTTGAAAAATGCTTTGTTTTTTGCTTCGTTTTGGGAATGACGTGAATTTTGGACTCTACTTTTGTTCTATTTCTTTTTTCTAGAATGGAAAACCTTTTAAATCTGAGGGTAGCAAACTATAGAAAGACCAATGTTAAATGAGGTATAAAAAATGAAAAATTCCAAGACTATTATCGCAACATTAGCTACTCTAATGATTCTATTACCGATGTTTAGCGCAATAATTCCAACTAACGCAGTTGTTAATGATCCACCCTCATGGTACACAGTTACGAATGGTGTTCTTGATTCTGACTATTACATGCTTTATCCTTTTGAGCCAAACAGTGTTAGCTACGGCTTCTCAAAGTTCGGCGAATTGATCGGCATTCTTCCAGGCCAAGACCAGAGTGCACAAGCAAACTGGGTTGGCATGATGTATGATGGCCGCGATCCATTCGCTCCTTTAGACGTAGTTCCGATGACTTCATGGATTAACGGCTGGTACATGACCCTTAGCTACACTGACCCCGCCGCCGTTTACAAAGACAGGCACCTGTTTGCTTTCGCAATGTTTGCCGACGGCTACGCAGCTGGCGGTGACTGGCAACTCGCCAATCAGCCTGCTGGTACGCCTCACGGCGGTAGGAAATCCAACGGAACGATCGTAACTGACAATCTAAAGATACTTTATGACGGTCCAAGAAGGTTCATTGCACAGTCAGTGAATCACATCAACGACAGAGACCTTGACGGAACGTCGTGGCCAGTGGTCGATTTTACCTTGACCATGATCTTCGACAAGGTTGACAAGCAAGTGATTCTGCTCAAGGACGTAAAGATTATGCTACCGAAAATGCACATCTTTGGCAAACTTAACATACAATTGAGCAACCGTGAAGAATACGACCTAGGCCCAGCCCCAGGATACGCCAGCTATGCACACTTTTATGAACAGGCAGGCATAACGAGCTATACTCCTGAATGGCACATGGCACAGAACCTGACTAGAGACCACTTTGAGCATCAAGTAGGAAACGGTAGCAAAACAGTCTTCACTCTTCTTCCACCCAACGGTAGTCCTTTGTCCACAGACTTTATGAAAGTGTACATCGACGAAGTTTTCCAAGACCCATCTTTCAGTCCAACACCTTACACTGTAGACTATGCAGCCAAAACCGTTACCTTTGCCACAGCGCCACCAGCTCAATCTGACGTGAAGTTCTTCTACAAGTATGTGTTCAAAGACCCCTTCGGTAGCAGGCAGGGCGTTCTAGATTGGCACAACAAATACGATATTGCACAAGTGATCTCTTCAGACGGTGCTTACGTCGCTTGGACAGGCTTGTGGCCACCAACATCTTCATACTCGGTTGACGGCATACTGAGATTTCTGCAGCCAATGTATGACACTAAAGAAGCAGACATGAGCAGTGAGCCGAAGCAGTCTCCGCTCATAATAGGCCAGTGGGACTTTGCACTCGATCACGCAACGTTGCCAATGTTCAGAGGTGTCGAAGTCAAAGGCATAGCCAACTTGCACGACGCAGACGATGCGCAGTACGGTGAAGGCAACGTTATTGACACTGAAGCCTACTTCCAACTCGACAAAGTATTCCTACCCTGGGACTTGAACAGCGCCGTAAACGACAAGCTTAACACTTGGGTGCAATTCCACACGATAACA
>CAYPRE010000088.1:723-3764 GCA_964413045.1 uncultured Candidatus Bathyarchaeia archaeon | reverse complement strand
CAAGGCGGAATACTACTGCCTCTGGGCTCGTCCACGTCCATAAACCCTTTTTTTCATACTATCCTAGCCTTGTTTGTTTCTGTCTTTTTCGATTCATGACACGTGATAGACTACTTAGATTCACTCATTTCAACGCGCGCTTTCTCCTGAGAGATGAGCGGTTGACTGATAATCTTGAGAAGGCTTTTGGGCATCGTTCCCGCTTTGGCAAGTTCGTAACCAGCCTGCTTGGCTGCCTCAAAGATTTTTTCGGCTTTTTCTTTGTTCTCAGCCATATACCCCGAGTGTGGTCGGAGTAACGCACCTGCAAACTCGGCGTTCACATCCCGCGCCAGTTCCTTGACAATCCTAAGCACCGTTGCAAAATTGCCCGTCTCCCACCAACCGCTTGAGGACACCAACACAAACTTGCTGATCTTGACATCGGCGCGGAATCTGGCACGCGTGCGACCGTCCTTCGTTTTGAGGATTTCCCGCACAAAAGGAACCAATCTATTGATGAAGTTCTGCATCTCGCCAGGCAAAGGAATGTAGACGGGCGCAGCCAACACGAGAATATCCGCTTCGCGAAGCTTGGGATAAACTGACTGCATACTATCATCGATGTGGCATTGACCAGGCTTCTTGTCCCAGCAATAGAAGTCTCCAGCGCAAGGCTTGACGTTTAGGCGCTTAGCATAGAACAGCTCAACAGACGCCCCAGCCTCCTTCATGCCTTCGAGAAAAGGAGTCAGAATCTTTGCAGTGTTACCCTTCTCCATTTTGGGGCTACCGTTTATAGCCACTACTTTGGCCAAAACACTTCTCCCATTTTCAAAATAGACTATTTGTCCTATATAACAATTCAAATCTCTTCGGCAAAATCAAGAGCACCGTGATTTTTGTCCGCATTTGTCAGTCCTTTCTCACGTTCAACAATTGACAGTGATGCCCGTGGGTTATCTGGAGACCGTGCAAAAAACCCCTATGAGGCTGTGACCCAAAACCAAGGATCGTATTTTCGTAGATAACATTCGAGCATTTGGCCGTGTTGGAGCATTAGGTTATTAAGGTGAACAAGAACAGGTTTTCGAAACAGGCTTACGGTTGCGGAAGGCTATGGCTGAAATCGGAACGTCGATGCTCTACTGTCTAGGCGAACCGTTCGAGAAGATGGTTGGAAAAATTCCTGAAACAGGAACAAAGTACATCGAAGTCGTCGACGACGGCGTGCATGAACTGAACAAGCAAAGAGTCTCGATGCTTAAGAACATCGGCAAGAGCCATGCTCTGAAGTTTACTGTTCACGCGCCTTTTGCAGGAGTCAACATTGCTTTGCCGTCGAAGCCATTGCTGGACGCGACTCTGAAGAGGCTGAAGCAGTCTATTTCGTACGCTGCAGAGTTGGAATGCCTGCGATGGGTGTTTCATCCTGGCATGCGGACGGGCATAAGCCCATTCTACCCCGGCGAAGACTGGACAAGAAACATCGAGAGCATTCACAAGCTGCACCATTTTGCCAAAGATAGTGGCGTGAACGCCGTGTTGGAGAACGTTATGGACCCCTTCGTCATCAAAGGCGTCGAAGACTTCAAAAGATTCTACAAGGAATTTGATGAGCCCATAGGGTTGGCCTTGGACACTGGACACGCAAACATCACGGGCGAGCTGGAAAGCTTCCTCACAGAAATGCCCGAAAAAATAGCGCACGTACACGCCCATGACAACGTTGGCAAAAGCGACCAGCATCTGGGGATAGGCTATGGCAACATCGACTGGAAAAAAACCACGCAGCTGCTCAAGAAAGCCTCCTACAACGGCATCTTAATGGTCGAATCGATCGAGCACGTTCAGGAAAGCGTGCAAAGACTCAGACAACTCTTTCGTTGAGTCTGACTCATTCTTTCGGAAGCGGAAGCTCTATCCTGAAGAAATCTTCAGCCACTACTGTATTCTTGAAAATCTTCTTTGCCTGTTTCAGCAGCGGCGTCGTGTCATCATATCGGGCGCTGATGTGCGTGAGCACAAGTTTTTTTGCTTTGGCTTTCTTTGCGTTTGTAGCAGCTTGGCTCGGCGTTGAATGGCCATCTTCCTCTGCCTTTTCAGCCAAGTCGTCGCCGAGTGTGCAGTCGTTGATGAGCAGGTCCGCATCAACCGCGAACTCTGCAAAACCTTCAAACGGTCTCGTGTCGCCCGTGTACACGATTTTTCTCCCCTTTCTAAGCGGCCCCATAACATCCTCAGGCTTCACGACTCGGCCGTTCTGCAGCTTGACTTTTTTGCCTTTCTGAAGCTCAGACCACGACGGACCTTCTTTAAGGCCCAGGGCCTTCGCTTTCTTGGGAAAGAATCTTCCAGGCCTAGACTTTTCAACGAACGCGTACGCGAGACTCTCGATAACATGGTTTGATTTCACTGCGTTCACGAAGTATTCTTCTTCTTCGCAGACAGTTCCAGACTCGATTATTTCGTGAATGTTAACTGGAAACGTGAGGACAAACTGCACGGTCTCTCTCAAATCTTCCAAGAACCGTTTGACTCCCAATGGCCCATAAATGTCCAGTTCCCGCGTTCTGTCAAGCAGGGCCATGGTTTGAAGCAGACCCGGCAAGCCCAAGATGTGGTCACCATGCATGTGACTTATGAAAACCTTCATTTTCTTGTGAAAACCCGTCTTGGCAATAATCATCTGTCGCTGAGCGTTCTCGCCACAGTCAAACATAACCTGCTCATTCTCTCGTTTCACAAGTATGGCGGGAAGGCTTCTTTTGGGCGTGGGGACGCTGCCGCTCGTGCCTAAGAAGATGACCTGTATGCTCATGGGTTACACCTTTTCGAACACGACTATTTCTCTTGTTAGGCTCCTGTGAACATAAACGAAGTGGGATTCTATGGGCTTGAAGCCTAAAGCCTTGCCCACGCGCGTAATGTTCAGTTTCTTGGGAGCCGCCAAACACACCCTTCTACCCTTAACGAGTATTCCATGCACGGCTCCGAGAACTTCCTCCACGAGCTGTTCAGTCGTTCTCTTCATAGTGGTCGAGGAAATGCCGTACGGCGGG
>CAYPRE010000088.1:0-711 GCA_964413045.1 uncultured Candidatus Bathyarchaeia archaeon | reverse complement strand
ACACAATCAGCACGAGACATGGGCAAATGCTTCGCGTCACCAACAACCAAGCCCTCAGGTTTAAGCTTGAAGTGGGCCATGTTTCGACGAGTTCCCCTGACCATGCGACGTTGAATATCCATGCCCAAAACCATACAGCCTATCAATCTGGCCTCTATCAGCATCGTTCCCGTCCCACAAAACGGGTCCAACACGGTGTCTCCTGTTCGCGGCTCTGCAAGGTTCACCATGCACCTCGCAAGTTTCGCCGTCATGGCTGAAGGATGAAAGAACGGCCTCTTCCTCGGCCGCCTCTCCATGAAAGGCTTCGCCTGAATCTCAGCAAGCTTGACTCCGAAAACAAGCCGACCACCAGTCAACACACCCACAAGAGTCTTGTCAGGGTTCTTCAGCCGCACTTTCGCGTCTGGAAACCTGTCGATTATCAGTGCGCCGAGCTTGCCCTCAAGAGTCATACCGTTAATCCTCTGAGAATACTCCCTCACATGCTTCACTCGAACCGCGAAAGATTCACCCTTCAGCAGCGCCGTTGCCAATTTTGCAGAGCGCACTGCTTTCGCGATGCTGGAAAGTTTTGCCTCGCATACGAACAGTTCACGTGCGCACAATCGGGTGAAAGCTGCCCTGCGCTTCAAGATGTTTACACAACTGGCGCTCGCCTTAAGTCTCAGAATCTGGTCAAGCTTCTCCTTAACCTCATACTCGTAGCCT
>CAYPRE010000087.1:0-3810 GCA_964413045.1 uncultured Candidatus Bathyarchaeia archaeon | reverse complement strand
CCCAGAATAAAACCTCTGGCCTCATTCGAAACAACAACGTCAACATCCACGTCCCTGTAATGGTCAGCCATTCGCCTAATACATTCTCTGAAAGTCTTCTTATCCTTCAAAAGAGGCGTTATGTCCCAGAACACAACTCCCTTGAACTCGGGAATCCGCCTGATTTTCGCCTTCAAATCCAAAACAGACACCATCTAATCTCAGTTTCCAAGCTTAAACCATCGCATTTTTCAACGCGTTTCCACATTCACACACTCTTTCTTTAGGAATCCCCACCACAGCTTTCCTGATTATGTTCTTCACTTTTTCAATGTTCTCTCTCATCGTCCTACGAACTTCTCCTGCCGTGACAGGACGGTCCTTCCAACAATCATAATCAGTCACAGTTGCTATTGACGCATAACACACCTCAGCTTCTCTGGCCAACACACACTCAGGAACAAGAGTCATACCCACCACATCTGCGCCCCAACTCTGGAACAGCTTCGACTCCGCCTTCGTTGAAAACCTAGGCCCCTCAATACACACGTAAGTCCCAGTCTTATGGTATCTGACCTTCATTTCCCCAGCAATCTTGATCAGCACCTTCCGCAGTTCAGGGCAAATGGGCTCAGCCACTGATATGTGACACACTTTTGGTCCAGTGTAGAACGACTGCTCCCTTCTGGTCGTCCTATCAATGAATTGATCAACAAAAACAATGTCTCCAGGCTTGTACTCATCCTTCAAAGAACCTACTGTTGACGGTGACAGTATCCATTGAACTCCCAACTGCTTCAAAGCATAGATATTCGCCCTTGAATTCACATCCGTCGGTCGTATCGTGTGCTTTCTTGAATGTCTAGGAATAAACGCCACCTTCCTACCTTCCAAATCTCCGACAGTGATCACATCTGACGGAGAACCAAAAGGCGTGTCCACTTTCACTTCCTCAGCATTCTCAAGAAACTGAGGGTCATAGACACCTGTTCCACCGATTATTCCGATTTCAGCACGCATGGGCGTTTACTAGAAAGCTTCTGTTTATAAGAATAGTGGGGAGCAGAGAATGCTGACTGGTTCCAATTCTGTCCTTGCAGAACACGTCCTTCTCATATAGGTAAATACTCACTGTCCAGCTTCTGCAGGCGCTATTGTGATTGTTTGGCTGTTCGGCTTGACTGGAAAAGCTCGCATGAGTCCTGCCTTCTCCACAATTCTTCATCACGACTGTAATCTCGAGGACATTTTGGCTTGAGATAGTAAATGCAGTCGCCACACATCATTCCTAGATCCAATTCATAGGTCGGCGTTGTTTCTAACGAGTCCGTGTTTTCATGTTCCTGCGATTCATCTTGAATATCGAGCATGTCACATCCGATTTCGCATTCATTGCGCCGGTTACACGTATAACAGCATTTATCTTTGACCTCGTTGCGGCAGTCTTCCGTTCTGAGCACTAATATGCTTCCTTCTTTCACTGCGCCGCATGTATCATCTCCCACAAGATACTTGCATTTAGAAGCTGAAGACTCTGTATCGTTCAAACTGCCTTGCCCTTCAAGAAGGCAAACCATTCCTATGTATCTATACTTTCCTCTTGCACTTCAGCTAAATCATGGATATCCCGATTATCGTGAATGGGGCCAGCAAGCTGAGAACGAAGCCGCTTGAAAAAGCCAGAACCAATGTTTCAGAACCGCAATATCTCACAATCAGCGGCAGTGTCGTGTCCATCGCCGTGGCGCCTCCTGACGCAACTGCAGCATACTTACCCATTCTGGCCAAATAAGAGATCAAGACGATGGTCAGTAGTTCTCTAAGGAAGTTCGAAGCGAACCCGAGAGCACCCAGCTCTGTTCCGTAGAATTGTGTGACCAACGGACCTGCCAGCGTGTACCATCCATAGCCTGCGCTCACAGCCATTGAGGCAAACAGGTTAAGCCTAAGAATGAGTCCGCCGACGAGTCCTCCAAAGATGCTGCCCAGAGCAACAGCAAACGGAACCACCAGAACCTTGAGGCCAGCCTTTTTCAGTTCGCCTGTTGCCTTCCTGTCCAGCCCAAACGATAGTCCCATTACAAACAATAGCACGTATAGAGAACCTTGGAACAAATAGTCAGACACGAACGTGCCTGCAACAATGCTTCCAAAATTGTTGTTCAGATAGCCGCAGAGAACTCCGAAAGTGATTGCGGCCAAGATGTACTTTATCAGCCGAGTCTCACCTTTCTTCTTATTAGCTCTACGAAGATTATGCTGAAAAGGATGGTCAGCAAAGTTATGACAAAAGCGCTTAGTCCTACTCTGGGCAGAGAACTCAGCACGTCGTTGTTCGAACCTATGCTGAAACCCAAGGAGAAGATCAGAACTATGATTATTCCAAAGGATACCTTGCTCAGGTTAGCCTGCCGTTTTCTTCGCAGGGCATAGCCCAAAGACACTCCTGCAATTAGTGGTACGATGAGGACGGCGAGATTGAGCATGACGTTGCTCATAATTCTACGGCACGCGTCCCTTTGGAAAGTGGTTCCGAAATACTTCTGAAATCTCTTCAGGTTTTTCGAGGACCGTGATGCCCTTCATCGTCTTCAGTTTCTGGGCATTCTCTGCGTCTTCCTTTCTCACTCTAACCTTCCACTCTTTCCCGTCAGGCAGTTTCGTCATGATCGTTCCTTCTCTGAAGTCAACGGGCATTATGTAAACTGAAGTGAAGCCTTTCAAGGCCATTATCGCCGAGTTTGTGAGCAAAGAATCTGTGATTCCGTTGGCGATTTTGGCGACGGTGTTTGAAGTTGCAGGGGCAACAAGCAAGAATGTAAACTTACCGGTTTGAAGGTCGCCTGCCAGAAAGGGCGAATTCGAGTTGGCCTCAACGAGCACTCTGTCAAAGGACTCGTTCAGCTTTTCAGTAAGCTTGTACCTTCTGATTACCTGTTTTCCGGCCTTGGAGAGGTAGGCTCGAATGTCAACTTCCTTTGCATATTCCTTTTTCACTCTTATCATGACGTCAACGGTTTCAGCCAGCTTGTCACCGCTTCCACTGATTCCCCAAGCAACTTTCGCCTTCTTTTTTTCTTTCACTGCTCCCCCACTCACTCTTTCTCGCCCTTCTTCAGTTCGGACTCTTTCATGAAATCAGCAAATCTCTTTACAGTCTTCTTTAATGTTCTCCAGCCTTCGTCATCCGCTTTGACTCCTTCCAACGTGTCTTTAGACCAGAAGGTTGCTCCCAAATTTGCTCCGAATGGGCCTCCGCTGACAGGTATCATACCGTTGAGCACGTAGAACGTCAAGATTTGTTGCAATGCCAACTCTTGTCCGCCTGCTCTGTCTCCGCCCACGGCGATGGCCATGCCCACCTTACCTTTCAAAACATTCCCGTCGACTGCAAACAATGCCCTGCATCTGTCCATGACAGCTTTGGACTGCGCGTTCAAACCTCCATTATAGACGGGAGACGCAAAAACGATGCCTCGGGCATTTTTGATTAACGGATAGAGCAAGTGCATGTCATCCTTGACTTTGCAGACCTTCTTTCTCATACAATAATCGCAATGTTGACAAGCCCCAATGCTTTTGCCCCTGACAGTGAACAGCTGCGTTTCAAACCCCAATTTCTTCAACATGCTCAATGCTTCGTCTAGAACGAATTCGGTTGCCTGTTTTCTTGGGCTTCCGCATATGCCGAGTATCATACCTAACCGACGAAAATATGACTGCAACAATCAATAAAGCTTGCTAAGAAAACAGTATGAAAAAACTGTTTGGCAATGGCTGTTTTCTCAGCAACTGCCAATTAGAGTTTAGGCGTCTTCGTAGAATTCCTGT
>CAYPRE010000086.1:0-3839 GCA_964413045.1 uncultured Candidatus Bathyarchaeia archaeon | reverse complement strand
TGTTCGTTCTTGGCATTGAAAATAGAAGGACGTTATCCTATTGCTGAAGCGGACGCTGAAGAAATCAAAAGAGAAGATGATGTTTTGTTACAAGGTACACCTTTTGTTTCCGCTATACTGCTTTTCTATTTGAACATAATAGTTTCAGATACTAATTCCAAAATCATTCTTGCTAACGCAATTGTTTTCTTGACAGTTTCTTTCTATGTTGTTAGAGCATACGCTAAAATTAAATCCAGCCCTATCCATAGGCTTTTTTCAGTCTTTCTTCTGGTGTGGTTGGCTAGCTAATTTGTTTTCTTGTTTCTTGTAGCATTTTTCCCATATACTTTTCCGACCATTCTCACCTTGCCACCTTTGGTTTTTGTGTTAGTTGGTATTGGTTTAGCCATAATTCCCATCCTAGTGACTGCTTTGGGGGCTGCATATCTTCGACAAAGATATGGAGTTAAGACGGTGAGGCGATTGAAAGAGGAATATGAGACTAAACAATAACAAAGTTTTCAGTTGTTATTCTTAGCATTGTTGTTCTGAAAAGTGAAGGTAACTGTGTCCTTGGACCTAGACTTAGTAGAATAGTTACAAAAGGGAGTAGAGAATAAAACGTGTGGGTCCTTGAGTCATGGAGTAAACTTGGCGATACAGAGATTGAAGAATCATAGTACGTAAAGCGCGCGCAGAAAAAAGTGCGACTGGACAAAGGTCAAGAAAAAACAGAAAGAAAAAGTAATGAAGATGGGCCCAACATGACCGCATGAAGGAAACCAAATGGTCCTTTTCTTTGACGGCCAAGACGCGAGGATTAGATCGTTACTGTTGTTGAGTAGTGAAAGTGAGCGTGTCGATGAGTATCACATCATTATATCGTGTAGTTGCGTAGATTGCCCAGGACCCAGCATATTCTGAGACGGGGGGTATTCGAGTGGTTGCATTTGCCATTCCGGAAGAGTCTGTCATTTGTACTATGGCAAACCATGTCCATGGCACAGATGTTGTGTTGAAGAATTTGAACTCAAAACCCACGAGCAGATTGGGCACGGTCTGGTTAGTAGAATTCCGAACTTCTGCATAGACAAACACAGTTTCGTTAAGCAAGAACGATCCCCCTATTGCGTTCTGTCCCTGTCCGCCTTTTTGGGTGTAAACGTCAATCACGGGTGCGACAAGTTCGCAGTCGAAGGTTGCAGTGGCGTTCATGATCTGTTCATAGATTAGACCCGTGACTGTTGCATGCCAGGTGCCTAGGGAGGTGTCTGAAGGCCACGGGATTTGGAACGTGACGTTTGCTGTTCCACGGCTGTCTGTTAAAGTTGCTGCGAAGGCAGGCAAGAGAAAGTCCGTGTCGTTTGGCGTTTTGACTTCGAAAGTAACCGGGGCGCCAGCGATTGAGGCATTTCTGTAGGATAATCGTGCCTCCAGAAAAACTTCATCGCTGGGGAGAAAGGAGATGCTGGTCGCCCCATTTTTCTCAGAAAGAACGTCAATCCGAGCGTTTTCCAACCTGCACTGCACAGTCATCGTGTCATTGGCAGCTTCATTGTTTGCAGACGCGTTTGCAAAGACCTGCCACGTTCCAATCAGGTGGCCTTCAGAAGGGAGAAAGGAGAGAGAGATTTCCCCGACACCTAAGTCATTTGTGAGTGCAGTCGAGACCGTTTCCGACCCGTTCGGCTTGGTTATCGTGAAAGTCACTTGGCTGCCGTCAACTTGAACGCCTCCAACCGTAAGATACGCAAGAACAGGAACATCATCGCCCGGTTCACAGATTCCGCCAGTCACGTTGACGCCTAATCCGCCTTTCGGAGTGTAAATGTCAAGCACAGTCTCGAGTTTTCCCGCAGCAGGAGCTCCAGCAAACAGACCGAAACTCATAGTGCCAAGCCCCGCAGAAAGGGCCACTGCAAGAAACGATGCCGCAAACAACTCTCTCTTCACTCACACCACCTAAAACATGAATAGTCACTGCAAAATTTAATTCTACGTTTTTGTACAAGTGTACAAACAGTTTGAACAACACGCACATCAATAACATGCGAGGGGTCTTTCCATATGGAGACAAGTAAACCATGAGTGAACAAAGAGACGTTCTGAGAGGGCTCACACTGAAGGTTTACAAGTATATCCTGCAAAACGACAAACCGGTCGGAATTCGCGAGGTCCAAAGGGGCCTTAACTTGAGCAGTCCCACACTTGCCCTTTATCATATGAACAAGCTTGAAGAAGCAGGACTCATCAAAAAGGAAGCAGACGGATATGTTGCAGACCGAATATTCCTCCAGAACCTCATCCGCCTAAGAAGAGTTCTCATTCCGCGAAACTTTTTCTACATGATTTTCCTCCTAACCTCGCTCATAATGCTTGCAGTTTTCCTCAGACCTCCAACATTGTCAAGAGAATATGTGTTCTCCCTAGCAGTCATCAGTGTTGCAGCAGCAACATCAGTCTACGAAACAATGAAAACCTTCTCCCAAGAAGTTCTGTAGTCGCTCTCGGTTGTATGGCAGGGCCAATTCATCTTGCCCTATCTTTCACGGATTACCTGTTTCTCATCAAATCAAGCATGAGTCTATTTTCACTCTACTCTCTGACCTACTCATGAACGCCTTTGCGTCAGATCTTTCTTAAACGGTTCAGAAGCTTCAATCCAACGTATGGAAGAACGAACCTGTCCCAAATGCGGATGCAAAATGCTTTCAGACAAAAAGTTTGGCTCGGCTGGAATTGAAGCCAGCTTGATCCATGGAGACGAGTTCAGTGGTGACGATGTCAAAGCCTACTATTGCCGACGCTGTGGCTTCATTGAATTGTACAGAATAGAGAACAAACGAATCTCCAAAGTCACGACTGAGAGGGAACTCTGGAACTATTCAGACACGCAAGAATAGCCATGCATCATGGAGAGTCCATGTTTCTGCGCGCAATGCTTATTATTTGAAACACTCGTAAGTTGTAGAGTCCCCTTCACAGATGTGACAAGCATGAAAGACCTCAAGGTACGTCTGATTTCTGAGTTGATGAAGAACAGCCGCAGAAGTGACAGAGAATTAGCAAAAGCCATCGGAACTTCTCAGCCTACAGTCAGCAGAATAATTCACAAATTAGAGAAAGAAGGCATCATAAAAGAATACACTATCATGCCAGATTTCAAGAAACTGGGATACCACATATGCGCCTTCACGTTTGCAGATTTTCAAACCCCCCAAGATCTACAATCCATGAGAAAGCTGGTCGAAGAATACGGAAAAAGACTGGCAGAAATTCCTGAGGCTGTCATGATCGAAAGAGGTCTGGGCGAAAAATCCAACGGAGTTGTAGTTTCTCTCCACAAAAGCTATTCGGACTATATGAGATTTCAACAATGGCTCAAACAGTTCGCTTCCCTGAGCACCTACGAACTTCACAGTTTCATAATCGACCTTGATGACAAAGTCCACTATCGATACCTAACCTTCTCAACTTTAGCCAATCATTTGTTGGCCATGCAAGATGAAAAGACGGAATCATGAGGCAACCCTTAAATCCCAGTCATGCACCCAATGGGCTAATCCCAAACCTTGATACGGCTTCACTGACTGCATGAATTTTCGGGCACGGCAAGTACTGACCCAGTAACAATTTGTGTAGCTCTCTTGTGTTTGCTTCAGGTGCGTCGATATTTAAGGTGTGAAACTGGTTATCAGTTGTTTGAGGTGAGAAAACATGAAACAAACAAAAGACGAAGAAACAAGGAAAGCCAAGGCGGAATACTACTGCCTCTGGGCTCGTCCACGTCCATAAACCCTTTTTTTACTATTTTAGTCGTATTTGTTTCTGCCTTTCTAGATTCATGATACGTGATC
>CAYPRE010000085.1:0-3880 GCA_964413045.1 uncultured Candidatus Bathyarchaeia archaeon | reverse complement strand
TCTCTGATGCTGGGACACAACTATCACATGCCCGAAATAGAAGCCGCCATAGGCTTCGAACAGCTTAAGAAGCTTCCGAAATTTGTGGCAAGGAGACGAGCAAACGCAAAGAGGTTAACTGAAAGGCTTCAGAAAGTCAAGAGTCTACAGTTGCCCACAGAGCCAGAAGGCTCCAAGAGCAGCTGGTACCTCTACACTGCCCGACTGAAGAACGCAAAAGTCGAAAAAAGGGACAAGCTCGTAGACAAGCTCAGAGAAAACGGCATAGGCGCGTTTGTCTGTTACGTAAACCCCATACACATGATGCAGTACTATCGTAAGTTTGGGAAGTATCGACTTCCAGAAACAGAAAAAGCCTCAAAACAAGTGTTCTCACTGCCAGTTCATCCAGGCGTAACGCCTAAACAAATAGACTTCATAAGCGACACAGTCCTTCGTCTCCTAAAGTAGCTCTCAGAGTTAAGGTTTATATGGAATGAATCGGGTTACTATTGACCCCAAGCTTTGGGTTTTATTGGAGGACTGAATTGTGCAAAAGACTAGGGTTATTATAATGGGCGCCGCCG
The DNA here is from genome assembly GCA_964413045.1 of uncultured Candidatus Bathyarchaeia archaeon. Classification (GTDB taxonomy): domain Archaea; phylum Thermoproteota; class Bathyarchaeia; order Bathyarchaeales; family Bathycorpusculaceae; genus JBGQMW01. The sequence goes on along the minus strand of CAYPRE010000085.1, from coordinate 3,314 downwards.
GCAGAGACTTCCACAATTTCAACGTGTATTTCAGAGAAAACGATGCCTATGAAGTAGTGGCTTTCACTGCCACCCAGATCCCAGGGATCGAGGGCAGAAAATATCCAACCGAGTTGGCTGGCCCAAACTACCCGAACGGTATCTCCATCTATCCTGAAGAGGATTTGGCTAAACTCATAAAACAGTATAACGTTGATCGAGTTGTTTTCGCCTACAGCGACGTCTCGCACGAATACGTCATGCATAAGGCCTCTCTCGTATTGGCAAATGGAGCTGACTTCTGGCTTATGGGCCCGAAAACAACTATGCTGAAGTCAAAGGTCCCCGTCGTTTCAGTCTGCGCCGTCCGAACAGGATCAGGCAAGAGTCAAACTTCGCGTCAAGTTGCCAAAATACTGAAAACCAAGGGTCTCAGGGTTGCTGCTATCAGACATCCCATGCCATATGGAGACTTGAGGGAGCAAAGCTGGGAACGCTCCGCTTCCTACGAAGGCTTGGACAAGTACAACTGCACGAGCGAAGAGAGAGAAGAGTACGAGCCGCACATAGACAATGGCATTATCGTCTACGCAGGAGTGGACTACCAAAAGATATTGACAGAAGCTGAGAAAGAAGCCGACGTCATTGTGTGGGACGGAGGAAACAACGACTGGTCATTCTACGTTCCAGACTTGAACATAATCGTGGCTGACCCACACAGGGCCGGGCATGAACTGTTATACTATCCAGGAGAAACCAACCTGCGAATGGCTGACGTAATAATCATCAACAAAATCGACACGGCAGACCCGGAAAAGGTAAAACAGGTCGAGGAAAACATCAGGATGGTCAATCCAAAAGCCACTGTCTTACGAGCAGAATCCCCGATAAGTGCTGACGGACCCGAAGCCATTAGGGGAAAGAGCGTTTTAGTTATTGAAGACGGTCCAACTATAACTCACGGCGGCATGCCCTATGGAGCAGGAACAGTATTCGCGAAGAAATTTGGTGCTCGCGAACTTGTAGACCCGAGACCGTACGCCGTCGGCTCGATAAAAGAGGCTTACAAGAAATATGCTCACTTAGGAGCTGTCCTGCCTGCTTTGGGTTACGGGGGAAAACAAGTGGCAGAACTCAAGAAAACGATCGACGATACACCTTGTGATGTTGTGGTCATCGGTACGCCAATCGACCTGCGAAGGATCATCAGCATCAAACAGCCTACCGTTCGAGTCAAGTATGACCTCAAAGTACTGGGCCCAATCTCACTTGAACAAATATTAGACGATTTCCTTCGAAAAAGCGGGAAGAGAGCATGACCGAAGAAAAAGCCGAGGAAAAAGCCGAAGAAAAGGCCGATGTTTCGCGAGTTCGCGTAAAATTCATCGTTGAAGGTCTCGGTGAAGCCGAAGGCGAGCTTGTCCGTTTTATGGCTCCTAGAACGGTTGACTTGATTGTCAGGAAGCTTCCGATAGAAGGCAGGGCAGCACTATGGAAGGAAGAGGTTTACTTTGAAACTCCAATCAAGATGGGAGAAGAAAAGGCAAAAGCCACTGTTGAAGTGGGAACAATTGGTTTCTGGCCTATGGGAAGTGCGATCTGCATCTTCCACGGGAACACCCAGCCTTATAGTCCAGTGAGCATTCTGGGCAAGGTTACTGCCAATCTTTCACTGTTCAAACAAATAAAGAGCGGCACCAAAATCAGAGTTGAGAATCTAGTAAACCAGTGAACTGTCCTTCCACATTTTCAGAAGCCTTTGGCATTCGCTAATTACTTTCTCGTCGTTGCTTTTGGACTCTAGAACTTCGAGGAATTCTCTTCTTTTCTCGTTGGACCGTTTCTCGGCTTCTCCTCCATAGTAGAGCTTTCCTTCAACGTACTCCATCATACTGTTTGCCTTCTGAACAAACAGACTTGCTGCGTCAACAGGGTTTTCTACAGCGTATTTGTTCGCCCACAAAGCAGCATCAGCCTGCCTGAGCTGCGTCAGACCGTCTATTTCTTCAATTCTGCGAATAAATGTCCTCAAAAAACTATAGTACCCAGCGACTCTAGCAAGTTCAAGCGCTTCTTTTACCCTGCATTTGAAGTGTTCGCTTCCATGCACCGTCAAACGGTGTTTGTAGCCTGCCTCGATTAGTTCTTTAGCTTTTTCGACTTCTGCTTGAGTATAAACTCTCTCAGGGAATTCGGACAAATTGTGGCCTTCTGACAACTCACAAAGAACTCGGAACAACTTTTGAATGTTGCCTCACGAAGAGGACTAGTCTACTTTGTAGATTTTGAGGCTGTGATTCCCTGAGACTAACTGGATCGTTCCATTCTCACACAGTTCGTGCAGGAATTCCTTGGCTGCGCTTATCCGAATGTTATAGCGAGTTGATACTGCAAATGGTGTGAGTACATGCATTTTTTTAAGCTCCGCAACGATTTTCTCGTTCTTTGCGTCAGGCGGGACAATTGCCGACGGTTTCCTTTCCTTTGGCGCCGCTTTCTCCTTTTTCTTCTTATCTTTATCGTCTACGTCTTTCTTGTCCTGCATACGTTCCATTTGTTTCAGGTTAAGCTTCTTCTTTCCACCCATGTTCCATCAACTGCTACACTTGAAGTCTGCCTTGTGCTTCTTAAGCGTTTTCCAACATAGGCAATGTTCTGATATCTGAGTCAGTCAACAAAAAGAAAAGAGAGATTTAGAGAATGCGCTTACCTGCCCATCACTTTCTTAGCAGCGATTTCGATATCTTCAGATTTTATGGTTTTTCGGCCTGCATGCATGGCAAAATCGAGTGCTTCTCTGGCGATTTTTACGCCGATGTCTTCCAAGGCTTTAGCCAATTCCTTTGCTGCTGCTTCACTAACTCTGTCGGCCCCAGCTTTCTTGCATAATCTATGCATTGGAGCTACGGCCAATTCCAAATCGACCATAAAGAGTCCTCAGTAGCCTCTTTTACTATTTAAAGCTGTATTTAGGGTTATCGGTTCCGACTTTTCGCACGATTCTAGGGATCCCTGCAAGGCTTTGTAAAGTTTTTAGCTTTTCGTCAAATCTAGTGAAAAGGGATAAAGGGAAGAAAACACCAATTTTTTTATGCGGAGGGTTTGAAAATGAAGGGCATAGTTGTTTATGACACCTCCTACGGAAACACTAAGAAAATCGCAGAAACCATTGCAGAGACACTGAAAGAGTCTGGAATAGAAGTTGATCTCTTCGACGTTAAAAATGTAAAGAAGTTAAGCGCGAAGGACTACGGTTTTCTGGTTCTCGGTTCTCCAACCAGATTCGGCACAATGAGCTTTGCAATCAGAGGTTTCTTAGGCAAGGTGAAGAAGGA
>CAYPRE010000084.1:0-3902 GCA_964413045.1 uncultured Candidatus Bathyarchaeia archaeon | reverse complement strand
CTTTTTTAGTAATTACCTGCGTTTCCAGAATTTGCCCCTCTTTTTCTTTGAGGTGTTGTTTGAAAGTTGTGCTGAATTCTCCTTCGTTTTTTTCTGGGGGATGGAGGATCCGCTGGTGTTTGCCAATTAATTCTGATTTCTCTCTGCCGACCAACTCTGTTGCTGCGTGGTTACAGTCAATTATGATGCCTGTTTCAGCTTCGGCTACAAAGATAGCATCCAACGCTTCATCAAACAGTTTCCTGTATTTTTCTGCAGAAACGCGAAGCTCCTCCTCTGCTCTTTTACGCTGAGTGATGGGTACGACCAGTTCCAGCGCCGCTGTGACATTTCCGTCTCTGTCCTTAATCGGAGTAACAGTGATCTCTGACCAGACAGTTTTTCCATCAACATCCTTTCCCACTTGTTCGCGAACAACTCTAGCTGTTCCATTTTCAAAAATCTCTTGAACACCACATTCTGGACAAACGTCATTTCTCTGACTGTAGAATGAGTAGCAGATTTTGCCTTCTACATCGCCGACTGTTTGTTTGAGAACGTCATTCGCCCAGAGAGTACGGTAATCTTTCGAAATGATGGCAAGTCCAGCACTAATGCTTCTTGTGACTGTTTCAAGCCTATCTCTTTCGGCAAACAGTGCTTCCTTGGATTTCTTTCGCTCGACGGCAACTCTTATGCTGTGAGCTAGTTCGCAGTACACTGCTTCTGAGTCGCCCCGCTTGTCAATGTATTGGTCGGCGCCTAAGTTGAGCGCTTTTATAGCAACTTCTTCTCTGCCCTTTCCAGTGAGAATTATGAATGGGATGTCGTTGCCTTCTTTTCTAAGATGCTTCAGAAATTCTAAGCCGTCTTTTTTGGGCATCTGATAATCCGAAATGACCGCGTCATACTGCTCCTTCTCAAGCTTCGTTAATGCTTCTTCAACAGAGCCTGCGGTGTCAACGTGAAACGGTCCCTGCAATTCCAAGCATCGCTTCACAACCTTCAGTAAGCCAAGCTCGTTGTCAACGTGCAAGACACTAATCGGCTTCTTCTCATTCAGATCAACAACTATTTCTGGGCATAATTCAACAGCGGGCTTATTCATTCAATTCATCCCCCTGCATGCAACTCCGTGAATTGCCGACGGTTAACCTCAAGGTGCTACACTGATAAAACGGTTATGAACATTGAATCAATACTCAAAAGCAACTTCTCCAACAACCACACTAACACTCAGAGCAGAACCAACATTCAACCACAAAGACAGAAAAAGGGAGGAGTTGCGTGCGATATCTCTACCGTGGTGGGGTTAAGACCCCATCCCCCCTAACCAGAACCTCGCTTCTGTCCTGTGCGCTTTCAACAATCATAAATACGGTCACCGACGTTTAGTTGATTGATCGTTATGAAGGCGAAGTTTACGTATGTTGGAATTCGAGTGACTGACCTGCAGAAGTCTATCGATTTCTACACGAAAGTGCTTGGCATGAAGCTGCTGCATAGGAGCAAGATAAAACTGACTAAGGGGGAGACTGCTGACTTGGTGAGCGAGCAGGGCGGTTTCGCGTTGGAGCTGAACTATTACGAGAAAGGCAGTCCTTACAATACCAGGTACGTTGTTGGAGAGGGGTTGGACCATCTTGCGTTTGGGGTTGACAACCTTGATAGGACGTTGAAAGAAGCAGAGTCTGCGGGATATCGAACAATCTTGGAATTGAAGTCGGATGTCAGTCGTTGGGTTTTTGTGGAAGACCCTGATGGAATCTGGGTTGAGCTTTTCCAAGCGCCAGAATAGAGCAATCTGCTCATGCCTAAACCTTCTCTGGACGGATTAGCTGGACTGCCAATGAAGACGAAGATTACCAACAGGCATCATTTACTGATCTTGGCTGAATTGAGAAAACATGCTGGGAAGGCGTCTGATTCTCGGCTGCAAAAAATGAAGAGTTACATTGGCACGACGAAGCCGTTTTACCTGATGCACACGGGAGTGGAGAGGCAGATTGCTAGGGATTGGGTGAGAAAGCATCCTGACCTTTCGAGAGACGAGTGTGTCGCGTTGTTGACTTCGTTGTATCGAGGAGACTCGCACAACGAGGTCTGCATGGCCAGTAAACTGCTTGAATCGGCGAAGATCAGGAAGAAAGTTGCACCTCGTTTCATCGATGCTTGGCTGAGCAGGGTGGAAGGTTGGGCAGAGACGGATTCAATATGTCAATCCAACTTTTCTGGAGAAGAGCTTCTTGCCAAATGGGAAGAATGGGAGAACCTGTTGCAGAAGCTGGTTTTTGACAAGAACGTCCACAAGAGGCGGGCAAGCTTGGTTTTGTTAACGAGGCCAGTGCGTGAATCGGCGGACAGGAGGCTCGCGGATTTGGCTTTTGCGAACATTGACAGGCTCATGTGTGAGAAGTCCATCTTGATCACGAAGGCTGTTTCATGGTTGTTGAGGGACCTGATAAAGAATCATCGCCAAAGAGTGGCTGCTTACTTGGATGAGAACGAGGCTCTTCTTCCCAGAATCGCTGTCCGTGAGACTCGAAACAAATTGTTGACGGGTAGAAAATGCCGTTGAACAGTTTTCGCCGCTTGAGTTTGTGAGTCTAAAACGTTTGTTTTGTGTTTGACGGTTGGGCTGTGTTCTTTTTCGCGGATGGATCAAAAACTTATAATGCTGATTTTAACATGTCTTGCTTGTTGAATGTTGCCTGGAGAGCTTGCTGATGGTGATTGATGAGAAGACGAAAGTAGAGCTGAAGCAGGTTTTGTCTGCTTTGGTTTCTCCTGTGAAGCTTGTGTTTTTCACTCAGGAGAATGCTTGTCCAGCGTGTGCGCAGCAGCGTCAGCTTTTGGAGGAAGTGGTTTCTCTTTCGGACAAGCTTGAGCTAAAGGTATACGATTTTGTGCTGCACGGCGACGAAGCCATGAGCTTCAAGATTGACAAGATACCTGCAACGGCTGTCGTTGGAGAGAAGGATAATCACATTCGTTTCTACGGCTTGACAGTGGGTTACGAGTTTGCTTCTTTACTGAAGGCCATTCTGATGGTGTCCACCGGTCGTTCAGGCTTGAACCCCGAGTTGGAGGGTTTGGTTCGCGGAATCAAGGAGCCTGTTCACCTTCAAGTCATCGTGACGCTCACGTGTCCTTACTGTCCCAAGATGGTGCATGTTGCGCATCAATTTGCTCTCGTGAACGATAACATTCGGGCTGACATGATAGAAGCGTCAGAGTTTCCACAGCTCGCTCAGAGGTACAACGTGACCTCGGTTCCCAAGACCATTGTTAATGAGACTCATTCTTTCGTGGGTGCTTTGCCCGAGGGTCAAGTATACTTGGAAGTTTTGAAGGCTGTTAACCCTGAAGAGTATGGGCAGCTTGAGAGGGAGCTTCGCGAATTGGAGGGCACGCGAAAGGCTGGAATGGTCGATGAACAGCACGAGTACGATGTCATCATCGTCGGAGGAGGCCCAGCCGCGATGTCCGCCGGTATCTATGCTGTGCGCAAGGGCTTGGATGTTGCGTTGATTGCGAAGAAGCTGGGAGGACAGATCACGTACACGGCCACGATTGAGAACTATCTCGGATTTCCAGACATGAGTGGTTCGGAGATGACTGAACAGTTCAGCAATCATCTGGAGAATTATCCCGTGGCGGAGAAGGTGGGCACAAACGTCGCAGAAGTAAAGAAAGAGGGAGACGGTTTCATCGTGTCGACGGAAGATAACCACAGTTACAGGGCTCGTGCCGTGATCTACTGTGCGGGCAAGGAGTATCGCCGTTTGGGCGTGCCTGAGGAAGAACGGTTTATCGGGAAGGGCATCGGGTTCTGTGCGACCTGCGACGTGCCGCTCTACAGCGGTAAACGAGTGGCCGTGGTCGGCGGGGGCAACTCTGCTTTCACCTCGGTGAGGGACCTG
>CAYPRE010000083.1:0-3984 GCA_964413045.1 uncultured Candidatus Bathyarchaeia archaeon | reverse complement strand
CAAAGCTAGGATTTGCACGTCTGGGTTTGTGAGCATTAGTCTTGCGAGAACTACTTCAAGCGTGGGACCGCGTTCCGCTTCGTTAAGCAGGTGCACTTCGTCAGCAACGACCAGAGAGATCTCGTCCATCCATTTTGCTCTGTGCCTGAGAAGAGAATCTGCTTTTTCGTTAGTAGTGATGATTATGTCGTATCTTTCCAGCCATGGGTCAGTGCTGTCAAAATCGCCTGTGCTGATGCCAACTCTTACTTTTCTTTTGTCTTTCTTCACCAATGCAGTATACTTCTTGAATTCTTCGAATTTCTCACTGGCCAAAGCCCTCAGAGGCGTTAGGTAGATTGTTTTGCCGTTTCTTTCCAGAATATGTTTAAGCGCGCAGAACTCAGCAAGAAGGGTTTTTCCAGAAGCAGTCGGGCTGGCTAATACGAGATTTTTTCCTTCGAGGACACCCGACTTGACCGCTTCTTCTTGGGGCGGATATAGTTCGGTGATGCCGGACTTTATCACTAGCTCCTTCACGGCTTCTGGTAGGGACAACTCTGCTACTTTCACTCGAACACGCCTGTTTCTTCTGTAACAACAGCATTAACATCCCAAAATTTAAAGTGTTGCTGAATCATCTTTTTTCTTGGGTTACGTTTTTCTACCAGAAATATTTGAATAGTACCTGACCCGAACGACTTGTTCAGAAGGCTCCGAATGGTTGAGAACGTCAAGGAACTGTTGAAAGCACACGAAGGCTTGAAACACGAAGTATATTTGGACAATGAAAACTCTGTGGCCGTGCCTGATGAAGTCGTAGATGCCATGCTGCCCTACTTCAACCGACGCGCGTATGGTAACCCGACGCTAACGCACAAACCTGGATGGGAAGCTTTCGAAACAATAATGGAATCCGCACAGAAAATAGCAGGCTTCATAGGATGCAAAACACTCGAAGAGATCAACTTTACACCTGGAGAAACAGAAGCCAACAATCTTGCGCTCATCGGAACCGCGTTGGCAATGAAAGAAAAGGGCAAGAAGATCGTCATCTCAGAGATTGAACCAATAAACGTCCTGAACGTCGCTGAACTGCTTCAGAAAAGCGGTTTCATTCTGACAAAGATACCTGTTGACTCTGCGGGGTTTGTGGACCTTGAAAAACTAAAAGAAACAGTGGATAAAGAAACTATCCTCGTAAGTCTGTCCGCTGTCAATCATGAAATCGGCACGATACAACCCATAGAAAAAGCAGTCGAGACGGTCAAAGACAGGAATCCCAACGCAGTTTTCCACACTGACGCCTCAGACGCGTACGGAAGAGTTCCTTTCAGCGTGCAAGAAACGGGCGTGGACCTGGCCACGTTGAGTAGCTACAAGATTCTTGGACCTCGGGGAACAGGAGCTTTGTATGTAAGAGAACGAGTCACCGTGGAGAAGATACTTGAGGGTCAGATAGGCACTCAGAAGCTCTGGCCTGGTGTTGAGAACACGCCTTTGATAGTGGGCTTTGCGAAGGCGTCGGAATTGATGTTCAGCAACTTTGACAAAAACATGAAACACATGCGCACGTTAAGAGACAAATTGCTGAATGGCATTGTAGATGAGGTTTCAAACGTCTTGGTTAACGGTCCACTAGACGATGAGAGATCTTCAGATAATGTTAATATCAGTTTCTTGAGATGCGAAGGAGAAGCTTTGACGATTGAGCTGAGCCTGAATGGGGTTTACGTTTCAAGCGGCAGCGCCTGTTCGAGGAGGCTGTTGCAGCCAAGTCATGTTCTTGTCGCTATAGGCAGGAAATTTGACCAAGCACACGGTAGTATATTGATGAAAGTCACGAGGGTTCACAGCGAAGAAGACATAAACTACGCTTTGGAAGTAATTCCAAAAGCAGTTGAGAGAATAAGAGGCATAACTGGCTCAACAGGAGTTGAATAGAATGTCACGTGCTCCATTACCTTATAACCCGAAAATACTTGACCTATTCAAGAACCCTAAGAACCTGGGAAAAATGGAGGATGCAACCGTAGTGGCCGTTGCAGGCAATCCAATGTGTGGCGACATGATTACTTTTTACCTGAAGATCGACGACAAAGATTTGATAGAAAGAGCGTCCTTCGAAAGCTATGGTTGCGCAGCGAACATCGCGACTTCGAGCATAGTGACGGAAATGATTAAGGGCATGAACCTTGAGGATGCCTGGAAAATCTCCTACAAGAGCGTGGCCGAAGCAGTAGGCGGCTTACCGAGCGTCAAATTTCACTGCGGAATCTTGGCTGTGGGCGCTCTCAAAAGGGCAATAAGGAAATATCATGAGAAAAAAAAAGGCACGCCAAGTTGGCTTCAGAAGGAACCGAGCTTCGAGGAGAAGCAGGCTCTTGAAGAGGAAGAGTTGGCCCGTGTGCTTTCGAAAAGAATGAAACTGGAAGAACCGAAGTAATGTTAGACCATTACAAGATCCGTGAAGACTTTCCCATACTCAAACGCAAGATCAACGGATATCCACTGATCTACTTCGATAATGCGGCAACGTCACAAAAGCCAAGAGAGGTGATCGAGGCCGTCAAAGACTTCTACGAGAATCACAATGCGAACGTCCACCGTGCTGTCCACACTCTATCCCAAGAAGCCTCTGAAATGTACGAGAACGCGCACGAAGAGGTTGCTAAATTCATAAACGCAGATGGTTTTGAGGAGATAGTGTTTGTTAGGGGAACAACTGAAGCCATAAACCTTGTCGCATATGCATGGGGTCTTCGTAACCTTGGCAGGAACGATGAAGTCGTAGTGTCATTGATGGAACACCACAGCAACATAGTTCCGTGGGAAATAATTTCGCGCTTGAATCACTTCAAAATCAAATACATTGAAGTGAACGATGACGGAACCCTCAACTACGAGTCTCTGGGAAACTTGCTCTCTAAAAGAACAAGAATAGTCTGTTTATCACATGTCTCGAACGTTACGGGAGTTGTGAATGACATAGAAAGAGTAGCGAAACTCGCACACGAGCATAATGCCTTCTTACTGGTGGATGGGGCGCAGTCTGTTCCACATCTTCCGGTTAACGTTAAGAAATTGGACGCGGACTTCGTTGCTTTCTCTGGACACAAGATGCTGGGACCGACAGGCATCGGTGTTTTGTACGGCAAAAAAGATGTCCTTGAGAAGATGGAGCCGTTCCATGGTGGAGGGGAGATGATACGAGAAGTCTCCTATGAGCCGAGCAAGCGTCGATGTTCAATCGCTTGGAATGTTCTTCCTTGGAAGTTCGAAGCTGGAACTCCGAATGTTGCTGGAGGAGTCGGTCTAGCTGCAGCGGTCAGGTATTTGAAGCGAATAGGAATGGAGAACGTGAAGGCACATGAGAAAGTTCTCACGAAATATGCTCTTGCACAAATCCAGAAATCGTGCAAAAGAGTCAACGTCTACGGCCCAACCGACCCCGTAGCTAAGTGTGGAATAATACCCTTTGGCATCGAAGGACTGAGTTCTCATGACATTGCTCTTTTCCTCGACAACTATGGAATCATGGTCAGAAGTGGCTTTCACTGTGCCCAACCACTCCATGAAATATTCAAGTTGAACTCGTCAGCAAGGGCAAGTTTTTACGTGTACAACACCCGAGAGGAGATTGACACATTCATTGGCGTGTTGAAGGAGATCGAGCGGTTCTGATGGCGAATGTCAACGACTACGTGGCCAGAACTGAAGGGACATGTGGCAAAGAAAAAGATGTGATTGTCACTTTCAAACACGAAAAGAAAGATGAAGCTTTCAAAAAAATTCTTGACAAAGCTACAGTGAGAAAATCTATCGCAGGAATAATCTATGAGCTTTCATTCAAAACCTTCTCTTTCAGACTTTACGCGAGTGGTAAAGTTATCCTCCGAGATTTGAAGGACAAAGACGAATTGAACGCTCTTCTGTCTGAACTTTTGTCGTTACCTCTCAAATGAGTGTGACCGATGTTCTTCGGGGCACAGCCACTTTTTATGG
>CAYPRE010000082.1:0-4076 GCA_964413045.1 uncultured Candidatus Bathyarchaeia archaeon | reverse complement strand
GTTCTCTTTTCTTCATTTCATCGTAGAGATGTCGCCACTAGTGTGTTGGTCCAAGTTGAATAACGAGTCAGCACACGATCTTTCTTGGAACACTGAGTATCTTCAATGTATTGAGCAGCCTATTTTCTGTGTCTTTGGATTCTCTGTTGTTTTTGTGCTTTTCTGCGCCATTCCCGCTTCTTTTGCGTCTTTATCATTGTCCGTCCGAAGCCTCGTGGTTGGTAGCCTTCTTCGCCTCTGAACTGGCTTATGTTTCTGTAGAAGGTCTGGCAGTCTATCTTGTTCTGCTGAAGAGCCATGATGTGCTCATTCAGCTGCTTCTTGCCCTCCTCACTAGAAGTTTTATCGTAGGCATCAGAATAGGCCATATAAGCAGCATGATATTGAAAATTTGACATGTCATCAATCAAAAGCTTCTCTACAGGAGCAGGTTTACTCTCTTCAGACCCTTCAACCATGATTTCCCAAGCTTGACAGCTTAACACAAACAACAACCTTCCCTTTATAATTAACGCAACGTAACGCAAGAAACAGACAAGCACCTGCAACGCCTACACAGTAATATTAAATAGCCAATTCAAGGCTAACCATAAAGGCTAAAAAGTGAACAAGCATGCTTGACATCAAACTCATCCGAGAAAACCCGGACCTCATAAGAAACAATCTGAAGAAAAGAGGAGACCCTGAAAACCTCAAAATGCTCGACACACTCATCGAATGCGACAAACAGTGGCGCCAGGGCCTAACCCGCCTCAACGAACTACGTCACCGAAGAAAGGAAACAACCGCCCAAATCGCCACGGCAAAGAAGAACGGAAAAGACGCACAAACCGAAATCACCCAAGCCAAAACAGTCGACAACGAAATCACCGCCCTAGAAAAAGAAGTAACAGAATACGAAGGAAAAGAACACAACATCCTCCTGCGCCTCCCCAACCTCTTACACGAGTCCGTGCCCCAAGGCAAAGACGAAAAAGATAACCAAGAAATCCGCAGATGGGGCAAACCTCCCAAATTCAAGTTCACACCAAAAGGCCACATGGAACTTGGTCTTGCACTGAACATCATAGACATTGAAAGAGCCGGAAAAATCGCCGGAGCCCGCTTCTTCTACCTCAAAAACGAAGGCGTCCTACTCGACAACGCCATAATCCAATTCGCCCTAGAACAAATGATAGACAAAGGCTACACCCCGATCGAGCCGCCGTACTTAATGCACCGCAAACTTTACGAAGGCGTCGTGGCCCTAGCCGACTTCGAAGACGTACTCTACAAAATCGAAAACGAAGATCTCTACCTGATAGCCACTTCCGAGCATCCGATGGCCGCAATGTACATGGACGAAGTCCTCAAAGCCGAAGACCTACCATTAAAACTCGCAGGCCAAAGCACAAACTTCCGCAAAGAAGCAGGAGCGCACGGCAAAGACACACGCGGTATATTCCGAACGCACCAATTCAACAAAGTCGAACAGTTTATCTTCACAAAACCCGAAGCTTCATGGCAACTGCACGAAGAACTCATCCAAAACGCCGAAGAACTCACGCAAAAACTCGGCTTACCATACCGCATAGTAAACGTCTGCACGGGCGACATAGGCACGGTAGCAGCTAAGAAATATGACCTAGAAGCTTGGATGCCCGCCCAGAACGCTTACCGCGAACTACACTCGTGTAGCAACTGCACAGATTATCAAACACGGAGACTCAATATCCGCTACCGCGAAAAGGAAGGCGGAGCACCGCAAGGCTTCGTGCACACCTTGAACAGCACGGCCTTTGCCACAGGTCGCACCATCGTCGCCATATTGGAAAACTACCAGAAAGAAGACGGCAGCGTCACCATCCCTGAACCATTGAGGAAATACATGCTGGGAATTAAGGAAATCAGCCCCAAACGGTAAAACTTTTAATAGTATGATGCGAACCATTCAAGCTGCATTCGGAGGGTAACATTGTCCACTACTAAGACAAAACGCATCCGCGACAAATGGCGCAGCAAAGTATGGTACATGGTCATGACCCCACCCTACTTCGGCAACATAGAGCTCGGAGCCATCCCAGCAGACGAACCAGAAAAACTGATAGGCCGAGTAGTAGACGCAACACTCTACGACATCACAAACGACTTCAGTCATCAGTACATGAAACTACGCTTCCAAATCAATGAACTCGATGGAAAAAACGCCAAAACAATCTTCAAAGGCCACGAATACAGCCGCGACTACCTGCGCAGTCTCGTCCGCAGAAGAACAACAAAAGTCGACGGCCTCTTCAAAGTCACCACAAAAGACGGATACACAATCCGCGTAGCCGTAAGCGCCTTCACACTCTCACGCATCAAAACTTCACAGGAAAAAGTCCTCCGCCAAATCATGGACAAAATCATGAAAAACAAAGCCAAAGCACTCACGATGGACCAGTTCGCACAGGAAATGGTGCTCGGAAAAATAGCATCAGACATCTACAACGACGCCAAAAGAATAGCCCCGCTGCGACACGTCGGTGTCAGAGGCTCAAAAGTCGTAATCCAACTATCCCAGGCAGCCGAGCCAAAAGCCGACTAGACCTTACAGTTTTTTGCCGTACTCGTACCCTTTCTCAAAGGCCGATAGATTCAGTTCTTCAGTGCCCTTAGGAATATTCTCCTTAATAGCTTCCTTAACAGCCTCAGCGTCCAACAAGCCCGTGATCGCAACGAAAGCGCCCAGCATAACAATGTTGGCAACTATGCGTCTGCCAAGCTGGTCAGCCATCTTTGTGGCAGGAACACGATAAACCTTCACACCCTTAAGATTCATCTCAGACGGAATCATATCCTGATCCAAAATAACGGTTCCGCCAGCCTCGACATCACTCGTATAAGCATTGTACGCATGCTGACTCATCACCACGAGCACGCTAGGCTCAACAACCTTCGGAAAATCAATCTCCTCTTCCGAAATCACCACCTCAGACTTGCAAGCCCCGCCCCTCGACTCAGGACCATAAGACTGCGTCTGCACAGCATTCTTGCCACCGTGAAGGCTGGCCGCCGAAGCCACGATTATGCCCGACTTGATTATGCCTTGACCGCCGAAACCCGCAAACCTGATCTCAACCCGCATTTGGGCTACACCTTCTCCATCATTTTCTCGTTAATCTTCGAAATCTTCTCGTGCAAAAGTCTCTCATAACTCAGCTTCTCAATGTCCACAAACTCTCCCACCACAATCCTATCCGCCGAAATCTCCGCTTTAGCAGGGTCAGAAAATTTCTCAACAACAGAAGCCCGCTTGAACCACCTCATCATCTCAAGCCCACTCCGCATCTTATTATACCTGCCAAAAATCTCGGGACAAGGCGACAACACTTCGATGAAGCAGAAGCCCTTCTTCTGCAACAATTTCTCAATCGACAACGTCAACCGTCGCACGTGCAGAGTCGTCCACCGCGCCACGTAAGTCGCTCCAGAAGCAGCAGCCAAATGCACAAGATTAAACGGATGCTCCACATTCCCATACGGACTCGTAGGCGTAATAGCATCAAGCGGCGTAGTCGGACCCGACTGACCGCCAGTCATCCCATAATTCAAATTGTTCACGCATAAAACCTTCACGCCGATGTTCCTTCGCGCCGCGTGGATGAAATGGTTACCCCCAATCGCGAACAAGTCACCATCACCACTGATCACGACAACCTCCAACTCAGGGTTTGCAAGCTTCACTCCCGTGGCAAAAGCCAACGCCCGACCATGCGTAGTGTGAAACGAATCCGCATATGTGTAACCAGCCGTCCTTCCGATGCAGCCGATGCCCGAAACGATCACGAGGTTGTCCAAATCCGTCTGCAATTCATCTAACGCGTGGACGAAACAGTTCAACACGATGCCGTTGCCGCAGCCTGAACACCAAATGTGCGGCATCATCTCTGCTCGCAGGTACTTCGCAAAAGGATGAACCAACTCTCGCACCATCAAGTATTCCTCCTGATCGACTCCAATATTTCCATAGGTGTATGCGGCTCCTCCCCAAGCTTGGACAGAAACGTAACAGGTGTCTCCTTAGCTGCCCGCTCGACTTCACGAACCAGCTGTCC
>CAYPRE010000081.1:0-4285 GCA_964413045.1 uncultured Candidatus Bathyarchaeia archaeon | reverse complement strand
CCAATACGAAACCTACGTAGTCTCATTCATCTTTGCCGCAGCAACATTCGGTCTCGCAAAGTACCAAAAAACAACCAAGGACTTGAAACAAATCAGCGGTTTCCTGAAAAAGACCGCGCGCCCCCGCTACATAGCGACCGCAAGCCTCATCTTCTTTCTCACGGTCAGCCCCATGTCGCCGTTGGTCAGTTATCTTTTCCCAAGCTACCTTACACTCTCCACAGGTAACCATGAACGAATCCTTAGCGAAACCATCAACCTCGTGCCTCCTAACGCTTCAATACTAACCCAAGACAACATATTCCCATACGTTTCCCACCGAGTCGACGCATACGTCGTGCCAGTCATATTCCTCAACACCCGCATTCGAAACCTCACCATAGACTTCGTCAACCAGACAATAGACAAAGTAGAGTACATCCTCCTGGACAACAAGACGGATCCCATTGCGACTGGACTTGTACTCTCAATACTAGAGATCAAACCCCATTTCAACCTTCTAGTTTCCGGAGACGACAACACAGTACTTCTTTACCGTCGGAAACGGTGACCTAGGCGAAAAACGAGACAAAACGTCGTACAAAACCGTTATTATACGAACAGGTTGATAGTACAACTCGTCCAAAGGGAAACCGATGAAAATCGCAGTGATCCACCACAGCCTCAACTCAGTCGGGGGCGCCGAAAGACTCTGCCTAGCCGCGGTAGAAGCACTGAAAGCACGCGGGCATAAAGTTTCTCTGGTCACAGTTGAAAGAACAAACTGGGCTTTTATTCATGACAAATTCGGACAAGTTGTCATGCCTGACCAAGAGATCTACATCACCACCCAACTTTTTTCCCAGAGCCTTAAGAGCACGCCCCTAGCGTCAACGTATTTTCTGGCCTATGCGATGCAGCTTCTGCTTAGCAGATCGAAAAACAAGTATGACCTGACGATAAACACTTTCGGTGATGCCATAAACTCCATCTCTGACATTACGTACATCCACTTTCCCTTAAGAGCGGCCTTAGAATTCTCACAAGTACCTGCCGTCACACACACATCTATCTGGCGGGCACTTGTTCCCATCTACAATTTAACCGCCATGACCTGCGACAAAATCGCGCCCAGCAAACTCCTCGTGACAAACTCCAAATTCATGCAAGGCATAGTAAGAACCACTCTAAACCGCGAAGCAATCGTCATTTATCCGCCAGTCGACACGAACGTTTTCTCATCAAAATGTTTCAAACCCCAAAAAGACGGCAACCTAGTCGCACTGGTTGCAAGCTACACGCCGAAAAGACATCTAGAACAATTGCCCCTCATAGCACAACACACCAAAGCAGCCAGGTTCATAGTCATAGGAAAAACAGACGAATACTCCAAGCAAACGATACAAGAACTAAAAGAGAGTATGCGCGCGCTCCATGTGGAGGAAAAGATAACTCTGCTAGAAAACGTGCCATTCACCGAACTGCTGAAAATTCTCTCAAACGCAAAAGTGTACCTCCATACAATGCCTTTTGACCATTTTGGAATTTCAGTCGTCGAAGCAATGGCTTCAGGATGCGTTCCTGTGATACATCGATCAGGCGGTCCATGGACAGATATACTCGACACGAGACAAGGTGTATGTGGATTTTCATATTCAACTCCAGTTGAAGCGGCAAACTACATTGACATGCTTGTCACCAATGAAGAATTGAGAGGCAGAATCGCAGCGAAAGCTTCATACAGATCCAAAAAGTTTGATAAGGCAGTCTTTATGAGAAGATTGGCTGAAGTGGTCGAGAGAGTTGCAGACTGACGAAGAACCTCGCATATCGATAATCGTGCCAACATTAAACGAAGAAAATCACATAGGGTTACTGTTGAACTCCCTGAAGGACCAATCTTCAGTAAACTTTGAAACATTGATCGTCGACGGTGGAAGCAAAGACAAAACCCCACAAATCGCTCAACAGCATAACGCAAGAGTTGTAGTCCTTCCAGAACACGGCGAGTTTGTCTCAAGAAACGTCGGTGCAAAAATATCGAGAGGCAACTACCTACTTTTCACGTGCGCAGACATAATCTTCCCCAAAGATATCTTCCAAAAGATTGTCGACAAATTCGAAAGAAATCCCGAGCTTATTGCTCTGAGTGGTCCGGGATACCCATTTGACGCTCCTCTTCTGGGCAAACTCGAATATGCAATCTACAACTTTGTCAGATATCTTGTTGCCAAACTTCCCAAACCCTTCAAAAGATTCAGTACTAGCACCAATTTTCTAGTCGTAAGAAAAGGCCAATTTTGCAGAACTGGAGGCTTCACAGTCGACGACATAAATGCCGACGGAATAATGGGCAAAGAACTACTCGATCTGGGCCACGTTGCATTCTTCCTCGACACCTACATATACTCATCTGCACGGCGAATGAGAAACATGGGATTTATCGATTTCAACAAACACTACCTGTATACGGTCGAGAACTTTTTCTTTTTCGCATCGAACAAAGGCGTCATAAGAGCTTGGAAAGCAAGGGCTAGGAAAAAGCACCGCACGATGCATGAGGTTTGAGCTTCGAAACTCGTCTAAGCTTCTTCCCTAACTTTCGCTTCTACCCACTTGTAAGTCTGAGCTAAACCGTCTTCAAGAGCGACCTTAGGCTCCCAGCTGAGTACCTTTCTTGCCAGTGTTATGTCTGCGTTTCGTCTTTTGAGTCCTTAGGGAGCTGAAAGATCATGTGTCTTTGTAATTTCCTTTTCAGTGATCTTGACTGTCTTGTCTGTTAACTCATCAATTGTAACAGGTTTGTCGGATCCTATAGCGCACGCTAATGACATTTGACGTTCGTCCTCAATATTGCTCGGGCTCAAGCAGGTGACAACCATGCAGGCAAAGCGCCCAGTGTTTTTCCTGAATTGGCAGTAGGCAGGACAGTGTCACAGTGGCAGAGAAGCCTAAATACTCAGGTATCAGAATCTTTCATGAAAAGAATGTTAAGCAACACGGGCAGATTTGTCCAGAAGATGTTCTCTGATTACTACAAGGCATGTTTTTGCGAAGTCTGTATCCCCACCTTATTTGAAAAACGAGAATTCGCTGCTTTGCTCTTCAGAAACAAGATCATGGTTAGACATAAGTCTTTCAAAACCACGACCGAACTGGACAACTTTTTGCGCGCTGACACTCCGTCAGATGTCTATTATTCGAGTGCATACTATGAACGTCCTGACGCAGCTGAGATGGACTCAAAAAACTGGATGGGCGCCGACCTCATTTTCGATATAGACGCTGACCATATAGTAACACCATGCGACAGGACTCACGACGAATGGACTTGCGAGAAATGCGGTTTCTCAGGAAAAGGAATAACGCCTGAGAAATGCCCTGCTTGCACGGGCGAGAAACTTAGCGAGAGCACTTGGCTGTGCGAAGTTTGTCTAGAATCCGCCAAGTCAGAAACAATCAAACTACTCGATATGCTCACAAACGACTTCGGTGTCAAGGAGAAAAGTATCCAAGTCTTTTTCTCAGGCCACCGAGGCTATCACATCCATGTGATCGACGAGACAATTGAGAGTCTCGACGCTGTTGCACGCAAAGAAATCGTTGACTACGTCACAGGTCTCGGTTTTGACCCCATGCTTCAAAGAATTGACGGAAATAACCTACAAACCCTGAAGCTGGACGACTACGGATGGCGAGGACGCATTGCAAAGGGCATACACAATGTTGTACTCACTGCAAGACATCAGGATTACATGGCCATGGGACTAACTAAGAACATTTCCGGTGCATTGACCAAGAACAAAGAAGCCATTTTGAAAAACCTTGTAAGTTTTGAGACTCTGAAAAAGATCAAAGGTTTGGGACCAGAAACTTGGAGAAGGATAGCCGAATACTCGCTCGAATCTCAATCTGCTAACGTAGATACCGTAGTCACGACAGATGTTCATCGTCTCATCAGATTAGCCGGGACATTACATAACAAGACGGGTTTGAAGAAGACTGAATTTCCTGTTTCCACAATCAACAAATTTGATCCGTTCACGAGTGCGGTAGCCTTCAAGGAAGGAGAAGTAACTATATTTGTATCCAAAGCGCCTAAGTTCAGAATATGCACCAAAACATATGGCCCCTATACTGGCGAGGAAGTCACATTGCCGACAGCTGCAGCTATGCTGCTTCTCTGCAAGAATAGGGCAGAGGTGATCAAATAGAATGTATGATGAACTTCTCCAGGTGTACAAACAGGAAATCGGAGGAGACGAACTCGTGAAACTTTCTGCAGACTTCTACAACAGGCTCGCAG
>CAYPRE010000080.1:918-4537 GCA_964413045.1 uncultured Candidatus Bathyarchaeia archaeon | reverse complement strand
AGCGTGAACGAAGATGCCGGCAAAATTCTCACCGAAGCAGCCACAGTCGCAGAACAAAGAGTCAAAGAGAAATTCCCAGACCTGCCACCGGGAATCCCAGGACTTCCAACGACAGCACTAGGCGAAAAATCCTCAACCGAAACCTCTTAGACTGGGGGAACAAAAAACATGACACAAAACCCCAACCTTTTTCTTTCAGTCGGAAAACCCGTCAAAGACGAGTACGGAAGAACAATAGGAAAAATAGCATCTTTTGGAGTAACTCCAAGCGGCAAATTTGACGCAGTCTTTATCGAACTGGGCGGCGGAAAATTCATGAAACACAGTTCCGAACGCCTCAAAATCGACGGTGCAGACATCACCCTTCAATCAGAAATCAAAGCCTCAGCAAGCATTCTCTGCGACCAGATCCCGCTGTTATGGCGCAAAGACCAAGCCCTCAAAGACCTGACAGACAAAAAGAAGATATCAAAAGAATTCTACGCGGAACTGCACAGCAGCTTCGACGGTGCACTGACTCAACTGAAAAACGACGCGCAAACCCTGAAGCAGCAAATAGACGACGAACTTGCCAGATGCGAGGAAGAAATCAAAGCACTTAACTACGCCTTGGTGAACCTCGAAATCGAACACGCCATAGGAAAGATGGACAACCAATACTACGACACATCCTTCGCGATAATACAGGACAACATCAAACGCATCCACACGGAAAAGACCGACTTCGAACTCACAAAAAGCAAAGTTTCCAACGTGCTCTTGGGCGAAGCAATCAAGACAGATGATGTGAAAAACAAAGGCCTAGAAGGGTCCAGAAGCTCTTCAATGTCAATGTCTCCAGGGCTGCCGGAACCGCCAGTAGTTGTTTACGTTAGAGAGATCGGAAAAACAGGCATCTAGAAACCAAAACATGAGAGTAGCAGGCGGAGGGACAGCAAATCAAAGGATTTATTCGCTCCAGCCCTCCACCACTGCGCGAAACCGCTCTCAAATCCATACAAGTGCTTAGAGTCCAGCAAAACAAGCTGGAGCAAGCGCAATACCGCCTTAACGAAAGAGACAAATTCCTTTTTCAAACATGCGTGGGTGCACTTAAAAGGCAGAACAAAGAGAGAGCCGCAATTTGTGCCAACGAGATGTCAGAAGTCCGCAAGCTCATAAAATTTCTCTGCAACGTGGCGCTTGCCATCGAACGCGTAATCTTGAGACTTGAAACGATCAAAGAACTGAGCGACATAGTCGTCGACCTGAAACCATCTCTCCAACTTCTGCAGAGAGTATCCCAGGACCTGTTCGAGGTCTTGCCCGACGTTTCGTCCGAACTGAACAAAGTCAACGACACAATAAGCGAAACACTGTACTCAACCAAGATAAACGCTGACGCGTCAGTAATTCCTGTAGACAGAAAGACACCCGGAGGGGAAGAAATACTGAACGAGGTTTCAGTGTTTCTTGAACACAAGATTTCTAAAGACCTTCCCGAACCGCCCGCTACTTTCAAAGTTCCACAAGCTGAGCAGCACACTCTGAAAGAAATGGTTGCCCTAGCAACCGAGGTTTCCGAAAGGACAAGCCATAAAACTTCAGAAGAATCTGGAAAGGATTCTTCCCAAACCCTCATTTCTTATAAGAAATCCGAAATCAAGGAAATCTCCTTGAAAGTTGAAAATCAACAACTAGAAGACGTTCTTCTAGATTACGTCAGAAAAACTAATGGACAAATCGACTTGGAAAAATGTTCGGTTGACTTGTCAACCTCTAACGAGGAAATCGAAAAAGCCCTAGAAAGCCTGGGGTCAAAAGGAAGAATAAAGGTTGAATTGAAAACAGGAGAGTAAAAAACATGAGCGCATCTCAAGAACTTGAAAAATCCGCGACAAACTATGCCCTTGAAGCCGTAAGGCTGGACAAGCAGGGTGCAAAAGGAATGGCAGTCACCACCTATCAGAAGGCCATCGAAAGCCTACTGCAACTAGTCCAACTCTATCCGGAGTACGGTCTCAACAAAGTCTACATACAACGTGCAATTGCA
This sequence comes from uncultured Candidatus Bathyarchaeia archaeon, assembly GCA_964413045.1. Taxonomy (GTDB): domain Archaea; phylum Thermoproteota; class Bathyarchaeia; order Bathyarchaeales; family Bathycorpusculaceae; genus JBGQMW01. Next base: position 2,505 of record CAYPRE010000080.1, on the reverse strand, counting down.
TACCAGGAGAGAATAAAAGCCCTGCAAGCAGCCGTCGGAACCATACCTCACGCGGAGTCCAGAAACGGAACGGTCGAAGCCGAAGGCAAAACGGCCGAAGAAGGAAAATCAACCTACGAAGAACTAATACTAATGGAAAAGCCCAACGTGAAATGGGACACAGTAGTGGGCCTCGACACCGCAAAAAAAGCCGTCAAGGAAGCCATTGTCTACCCAGTCCAAAGACCTGACCTGTTCCCGCTCGGGTGGCCAAGAGGAATCCTGCTGTTCGGACCGCCGGGTTGCGGAAAAACACTGCTCGCAGCCGCAGTGGCAACTGAAATCGACGCAACTTTCCTCTCGCTTGATGCAGCATCCATAATGTCCAAATGGCTAGGCGAAGCAGAACAAAACGTTGCAAAACTGTTCGGCTCAGTCCGCAAATCTGCAACTGAAGGAAGACCCTCGATCGTTTTCATCGACGAACTCGATTCGATGATGGGCAAGCATTCAAACGAAGTGGGCGGAGAAATCCGCGTCCGAAACCAGTTCCTGAAAGAGATGGACGGCATCACTGACAAGGGCAAGAACCTTCACGTCTACGTCATCGGAGCTACAAACAAGCCCTGGGACCTAGATTGGGCGTTCATCAGAAGATTCCAGAAAAGGATCCTTGTGCCCCTTCCAGACCATCATACTAGGCTTATGATGTTTAAACTCTACAGCATTAACCTGCAATTGGCTCAGGACGTTGATTTGCACGAACTCGCAAGATTATCAGAAGGATTCTCTGGAAGCGACATAAGAGACGTGGCCCAATCGGCCCAGTTGAAGCTCATCGGCGAGTTCTTCGAATCTGGAAAGGCAAGCGACAAAAAGGCGAAACCAAGAGCGCTGACGATGGACGATTTCAGGCAAATACTCGAAGAAAGAAAACCAAGTGTCTCTCTCGACATGTTGTCAATGTACAACAGGTGGTTCGACGCCTTCAAGGCACTATAGAATATGAATGTAGCAAGAGTCTGTTGAACGGCAGGGTGGAAAGGTCTGGAGATTTATCATGTCCTTTTCTCATATCTCCTTTCTCCCATCTCCCCCTCGAATAATGTCTCCAACCCCACAACCTCGCCGCAACACGACTCAAGTTACAACTTCTTCTTGATGACCTTCTCAATGATGTCGGCGAGCTTTTTTGGGTCTCTCAAAACGTCAACGTAAGGAATTTCAGGACATGCCTCCTTTGTTGAGTACGTGCCCGTGAAAGCCAGAATCGGCTCGTACGCATCAACAGCCTTGGCAAAATCCTCTGGGGAATTCACGACAGCCACTTTGCAGATGTGCTTGTCCTTGGCCGCCAGTTCTTTGAACCCCTCAAGGAAGACCACGTCCTGATTCTTGCACCTCTTCAGAATCTCCTCCAATTTCACGTCCTTGGTGGGCACCCTTTCCACGGTCGCAATCTCGTCAGAAGATACGGCAATAACTGTTCTTGCACCAGCTTGGACATACTTCCAAGTGTCTTTTCCCTTCGTGTCGATCGTGAAGTTGGGTTCAGATATATGTTTTACAGCCACTATCTGGTAGCCTCTGTCCGCCAGTTCCTTCACC
>CAYPRE010000080.1:0-908 GCA_964413045.1 uncultured Candidatus Bathyarchaeia archaeon | reverse complement strand
TACAATTAGTTCTATTGTCGTTGTTTTTCCCGATTTCTTGCCGCCAACAACCGCTATGATCAGCACTAATCATGCTTCTCCTTACTTCATTTCTTCTGCAAAAGCCTCTTTCAAGACTTTCTTGTCGACATGCAGTTTTTCAGAAAGTTCTCTTACCCACTTCACGTAACTTCTGAAGAGGTTCTGCAGGATAGTCGCCTTTTCAGCGTCTGAGACCTCGCTTTCTCTGGCGAGCAAGAGAGCGAACCATCTCCCAGCGTCCGTAAGTTGATAGGCTTTAACCCACGTAACTCGTTCATTTCTGACAGTTTTCTCCATGTTCTCTGATAGGACTGCGAGTTTTGTAAGGGTTTTCAAATTCCCGAGTATTGTCTTGTTGGAGTAATCCAGGTTCTTGACGACGTCTTTCTGGTAAATCTTGCTCGAAATCCCTTGGTTCAAGGAGAACCTCAGAATGTCAACAGCGGCCTTTGAACCGAAGACGGCGCCCAACAGTCTGGCTTTCCGTTCGGAAGGAAGAAAAACTACATACGGATGCAAGTCCTTGCCCAACGAAATCCACTTTAGCTTGCTCTGTTCTCCTCACGCTTTAAGCGTTATGGCTCGATGCAATAGGTTTTTCTGGACTCTCATATGAATCATGTTGGGTGTCAGAGACGGCGAAAGAATGGGTTCCCTCGGATGGCGATACGTTCACAACCAACGACGGCTTCATATTCAACATCTTTGGGTATGAACATCCACGCGATCGCGTGTTTGCGTTCCTGAAATACATCCCTGAGCGACACAAGAAACTCTTCCACATTGACTTTCTGGAAAGCACTTGGACGTACAAGAATAAGAGAGTATTCAGAGCCGAAAGAATGTACACTGCAGGCAACTATCAGACTTTCATTGAAACTCTCCGA
>CAYPRE010000079.1:2393-4611 GCA_964413045.1 uncultured Candidatus Bathyarchaeia archaeon | reverse complement strand
CAATAAGGCCCGGAACGGCCGGAAGATTGAGAATTTCGATGCTTATGCCCGCAGGGCCGCCGTCAACCTTGCCTTTGACTGGCGGCGAAAACACAGGCAGCCTGCCGCAGCACTGCAGCAAGTTCCGGAGCCAACCTGCCCGAAGCCGACCTGTCCCGAGCCAACCTGTCCCGAGCCAACCTGTCCGGAGCCAACCTGTCCGAAGCCGACCTGTCCGGAGCCAACCTCACTGACGCGGTAAATCTTGTGAAGGCGATTAATTTGGATAAAGCATTCTCTATTCCAAAAGTAAAGAAGGAAAAGAAGGAATGATTATGGAGAATGGTACGATGCGGTGGGTTCTGACACTACGTTTACGAAGGAAGTTGAGAAACGCAAACTTGTTGACTTGGCGAATCTCTGCAGGTTTCTATGGGAAAGATTAGGTGAAGCCTGATGTTTGATGTCGGGAAGATCTACTGGTTTACGCTGTCCACCTTCAAGGGCGGCAAAGTCACCATCAAGGGCGAGGTGCTCGAAGAGACGCCGTATGTGGTGAAGGTGCGGATGAGCAGCGGCGAAGAGACGCTGATCGCGTGCGCTCGAATTCTGGACGTGAATGCGGATCGGGGGGTGCAACCGCCATAGCTGATCTCGGAGACGTCTTTATCACAGTGCTGATTGTCTTGCAGCTTTGTCTTCTGCTGTTGAGGCCTGAGAGGAAGAAGCGAAAAAAAGTCAGAGTTCAGGGCTGAGAAGCGCGCCGTCAACGGTCTCAGCCCCAGCTCAGAAGAGTGAGGGGAGGTGACAACACATGATTGTGAACATGTCTTTTCCAGATGTGGCGTGGACTCTGTACCTGTCAGCCTGCGTCTTCTACGTGACGTGGAGGATCGCCCGAATCGTGTATGTGGGGCTGCGCGTGGAGAAGTCTAGGAAGATAACGGTTTAGCCGGGCAAACTGCAGTTTTCGTAGGGCGCAACTTTGGCGCGGAGGATTCGGCAGGCGGTGAAGCTCCAATCAAAATATGTGCAGCTTGCGCACAGTTTCAGGAACTGTTTCACCTGATTCCCCTCCCCTTTTTTTGTTTTTTTTTTGTTTTTTGTGTATTTTATGTGGGTGGGATCTTCTCGTAGTCGGGGCAGTTCTCAGGGTTGTGCTTGCACGTGGCGCATTTGTCGCCCTTCATGGTTTTGCCAGCGCTGCATCTCTGTTCAGGCCAAATCGGCTGCCAAATCCAACCGTAAGGGTTGTTTATCGTGAAGGTGACTATGTCGTTTTGGCAATCCGCACACTGCCTCCAGCAACACATACTGTTGATTCTGCTGCACCAAATCCCGTAAGAAACGGTGTTGCTGGAGATAGTGCAGTCATCCTTTGTTGAACTACTGAATATAGACATACTCATAGGAACGCTCCTTGCCTATTTTGAGGCTTTCGCAAGTTCCTTAATCCAATCGATAAGCTCTAACACGCCGGCGCGGTTATAGTCAGGCTCGATGAAGCGTTCCACGCGTCCATGGTTCATGCGTTCGCCTTTAATGATTTTGATGAGAGGGCTCTGCGCCCCATCCTTGAATGGTTTAGGGTGATACACCGGCATTTTCGTTACGGGGTCACTCACCGTATTCACCCAGCTGGGAATGATTTTCACATGCTCCAAGCCGATGAAGTTCAGCATGTCATAGGTTTCGGGGAAGTACATACTCATGAAGTGGTGTCTTCCCTCCTCGGTGAGCAGATTAATGTTTTGGCTTTGAAGCAGCCCAGACACCTTGTCATACTGCGTCAACACGACGGCGATGGCGCGGATGGGGTTCGCGTTCGCTTCTTTCTTGTAGTCGTAGACGCGTTCAACAATGTGTTTCAGGTTCGTGTCGGGATAGTCGCTGATGTCATCGCCCACTTCCTCCTCGATGGTGACGCCGTTAATCGTAATCTTCGCCGCATTCAAAATCAGGATGAAGACGTCAGCGTTCAAAATCCGCTCATGTAATTGACTGCCCACAGTCATCATTTGAGGGATGCTGTAGGTGCCGTAGCTGAGCTCCTTCACCATCTCGGCGCAGTCCTCACCCGCAATGTCGACGCCTGGGATTTCTGCGTCAATCTCTTTTCCGAATAAGCCCTCTTTCGGCCAAATGATTTCTAAGTCTGCCTCAAACGTGGTGCCGCGGGGAGTGGGTTCTGGGAAGCGTCCGCTGCGCATCTCACTGGCGGACTGGCTTTGCCCCCGTA
>CAYPRE010000079.1:1133-2289 GCA_964413045.1 uncultured Candidatus Bathyarchaeia archaeon | reverse complement strand
CAAATCTAGGAACGTGCTTTTTCCGCTTCGGCGCGTCCCCAACACGGTGAATTTCATGCCGTGGAGGCGCACCACGTCAGGCTCTAACAGTCGGTTTAAGCCAGTGGCTAAGTTCCGTAAAGCTTTCTGAGGTACAGAGGTCATTTACGTGGTCTGTCACTCCTTTGCTAACGCCGTTTCTGCGGCGGCCTGAGCCTCCTGCTCCTTCACAAGGATAATGCTTTGGTTCTGAGGTGGCGGTGATGGGTTTGCTCTAGCGGTGACTCCCCGTTTAGCTCCGAAGAAGAGCGCGCTGAGGAAGCCTTTAAAGAGGAGCGCAGAGCTAACAGCCGCAATAATGAATCCGGTGGCGAATTGCGGAAGTCCTGCCATAACAAATGCGATGAACCAGGAACCTCCTGCGAGGACGGATTCCCAGGCGAGAACGATGAGCCATGGAGCCCACAGGTATACGGCGAAGATGGCCCCCATTATGAACATGCCGACGAGGATGCCGTTTCTCAGTCGATGATCATTCGCCTTAACGATTTGCATTCTGTTCGTTTTCACCTCCCTAACACGGTGTTTGGTCTGAGGTAGAGCTCAAATGTGCCGCGTCCGAAACGGTCCCTGAGCACCTCGCCCTGCATGAAGGTTTCGAAAAAGTTGATCAGCGGGACCCTGCCCGAGAAGCGGTTAACGGCGACGAGTTCGCGGCTGAGCACGTCGTAGAAACTGTTCTCGTCGATGAGCTGCCTGTCCAAGTCGCGCTGCTTCCTCCTCTTCTGTGAGGCTTGGCTTCGTTTGTGGTGATTCATCCCTTTTTTTCCTCTGAAGTCTTAGAGGATAGAGAATGTGACGCCACCCCTATCCTGTTCTGCGCAGGACGGCGCGAGCATGGAAAGGAACCGTGGAAAGTGGAATACTTTAACTGTTAGAAAACTCAGTAATGATTTGTATCTGTAACTATTTAATATTTAAGGTTTTGCGTTACGGGCTCTGTACTGAAAATCTGGACACTCACAGACCCAATTACCTTCAAGGTTCTGGACTTGATAAGTTGCTTTCTTTGATTGTGAAGGAACGAGAAAAGAAGGTAAGGCTCGTGGAGGACTGTTAGAGGAATTTAAAACAACAAAATCCCTAGAAAAGTTATTTACGGCCCAAGCCGAAATAA
>CAYPRE010000079.1:0-1052 GCA_964413045.1 uncultured Candidatus Bathyarchaeia archaeon | reverse complement strand
AGGACAAAGTACCGACCCGCTAAGTTGGCAATCGAGGGTTCAAATCCCTCCACCCCCGCCTAATGATTTTGTATTAAGTAATAATTAGTTTAAAAGTGTATGCGTTTCGCGTTCAATGTTTGTGATAAATATTTCAAATCTATACTGTAACCGTTTAAGTATAACTTATTGTTTAAATTGGATGCTACGGTAACTCGTTTTTGGTGCTTTTTCAAGTTTTATGTGTATTCTCTCTTCCCACTCCTTTTGTGTTATGATGCCTTTTTCTTCTAAGAGTTCAACTAAGGCTGTGAGCATACAGTCAAAAACATCTAATTCTTCTGCTAATTCCTTAACTGAATCTTTTTTAGCCATATTCAATCAACTCTTTTTCGCTAAATATCCTTGTTCGCTCAAGTAAGCTACTATTATGTTGCGTATCACTTCACTGTCACTTTCACCTATCTTTCCCTTCAATTCTTTTATAATGTTGAATATACCTTCGGGGAGACTAACTAACACTTTCTTCATATTCTCGTCAACACCACCCCGAAAAGCGTCAACGCGGCCAACCCGCAGACGGCGCAGTAGATCATCATCTCCAAGGCGAATGGTTTACCCTTCAGCCCCTGGCTGACGAAGAGGAGGCGCGCGGAGACGAAGGTGAGCACCAGCGATAGGACGGCACACCACACGTCCACGGCTTCAACCATCACCGTCACCGCCCACTATTCCATCCTCCCCTCGATCTGAATCGATCCCAGCTCGGGATGCGTAGCCTTCGGGTGGAGCGGAAGCCGGCTGCGGTAGTTCAGCCTCTCCGCCCGCACCTCCCTCGCATACTTCAACGACTCAAGAATCATCTCCTTCACGTACGGCCTCCACGTCTTGCCCCGCTCCACCTGATCCGCGTATGTGAGCTCGTCGTCCCAAAGCCAGAGCACGCCCAGCCCCATCGCGGTGAAGGCTTCACGCTTCGCCTTGTCCTTTCCTGCGCGCCGCGTCTTGTCGTGGAAGTAGTGGCTCTGCACCTCGATAACCAGGCAGTGCTCCACCAAGAAGTTGGCTTGCAC
>CAYPRE010000078.1:0-4613 GCA_964413045.1 uncultured Candidatus Bathyarchaeia archaeon | reverse complement strand
CTGCTGTTGTGAAACCTGACGCCTGTTCGCATCGGAAAGACGTATCTATAGTACCACGGCAGCCCTTCAGGGCTGAACTGCCCAGTTATGTTCTGGATCAACCCATTCTCCAACGTTGGAACAGCACTCGCCAATTGCGGAACATGCTTGTCAACACACTCGCCGTCGAAAGAAACCAAAGTCTCATAAACGTTCTGAACCAGCTCAAAACTAGCATCACAGTAAACGTATGCAGGATCAACGCTAAACGGTCCCGAAGCTACTGCCACGTTAAGCGTGTCCGTGTTCTTGATCGGGGAAGATGAGTGAACAATCGCTGGACTCAGATACGAAAGCAGAAGAATAAAAGAGATCGCGACGCCCAACCACCGCATCTGTCTCAATTCCAGTCCTCTCTTCGACTAACAGTAGGTTAATAGGCAGTTCTGGTAGAAGTACTTTTCCATGAATCATATTCTATGTGCAAGGTTATATATTATCCATTTCGAATACTGATGTCGAGAGAGTGAGAAGTAAATGAAACGGGCAGCCTTGCTGATATCAATCCTCTTATCCTCGTCAATCATGGCTTTCGTTGTTCCCCATGTCCATGCTGAAAACACATCACACTTTTGGGCTTTATTGGTCTCTACAGACCCCGGCGTGGCTCCGGACACATATTACATGTATCGTACTCTTGTGGATCGCTGTAGTTTTGAAAGCAACAATATCTACTACATAAGTGAGTCTTACGCGGATCCGGCCCAAAACCCTGCATATGGATATGTCAACGTCACCTATGGTAATAGCACTAATGTCGTCCGTTCAAGTATCACAGGATGGCTCCATGACCATTCTGGTGTGAACGACACAGTCTTCATTTACATTGCAGGCCATGGACAGGGCTATTCGGAAGTCGACAAGACGATCGGAAACTGCAATTTTAGTGTTGGAGAACCGGACGAAGGAAACGAAACCCTTGAATCAAACATCTTTCACAACGATACCATGGGGTGGGACATTAACCAAGACAATGATACGAATGATTGGGTGGGAGTCGATGAATCGATAATTCTGGGCGGCTACCCTCCAGATCCAAGTGGAGATCGTCCGGAGATTCCATACTGCGATGATGAGTTACGTACGGACTTGAGTTGCCTCAACTACAAGACTTTGATTTTTGTGAAATTTGGCTGTTTTTCAGGTGGTTTGATTGATGATCTGAGTGACCCCAATCGCATTATCTTAACCTCAGCAAATGAGACTGGAACTTCGTCAGGTGATGATATAAACGATGACGGCTTCAACGAATGGACTGGAACTTTTCAAAACGCTCTTTACGGTGAGAAAATGAACTGGTCAGGTTCAAGTCTTGTCCATACCGGCATTAATGTCAACGCAGATTTCAACAACGACAGCCTTGTTTCTGTTTGGGAGGCGTGGCAGTACGCGTGGGATCATGACGCCCACCGATCTAGCGGCGAAGAAGTGCCTTGGCTCGATGATGATGGCAATGGGTTGCCAACGTACAAGAATGAGACAACGTATGGGACTCCGTGGGATAATGGTACTCTGGCTAAGAACACGTTTCTCCAGAAGTGGGTATTTTGGAAATGAAAACTCGCAAGCTTAATGGTTCTGAAGTGGCGGGTGCAGGCATATGGTTGGATGGCAATTTCTGCGGGTACTCTCAGCTAACCCTGTCTGTCCGTCCTGGAAATCACACTGTGCAAGTGGCGACCGTTTTCTTTGCTGGAACAAGTGCCTACTTTTTTAGACACTGGGATAACAACTCCACCAATCCCTTGAGAAACATATGCGTCAACGGTTCCCTGTCAATATGTGCCTATTATGAGGAGACTGACGGGGGCGGCTGTCCCTACCTCAGTGTTTGGAACGGGCAAGACTTCACACTAGACAACAATCTACTGCCCTCCTCTGAGACAAGCAACGGCTCCGACGTCAATGACTACTACAGGCTCGAACAGACGCTTGTTCCACACAGTGCAAACAGGCTGTTCTCGCAATACTGGCTTCAAATCAGCGAATTCGAACACGAACACTCCTACATCGACAAGATCATGCTCATAGCCGTGGACCATGCAGCCGGGACTGACATAGCCGTGACCCCCACAGGAGAAATACTGACCTACAGACAACCCTCTCCCCCACTATCATGCGTTGACAACTTGGGTTTAGACAGACTTGGGGAAATACGATCCATTGACGGTAACCTGTCAGACCTCGAAACATTCTACCATGGCGAAAATGGGAGCTATCTCATAGCAGACTTCGGCCAAGTAACCAGCCAAGACGCCAAACTGATTCTCCGCGCCGACATGGAGTGTGACAAAGTCTGCATCCTGGTACAAGTGACGATCAACGACGAATGGCAAACCGTAGCCTCACTCACCCCGCGCGACCTCTGGGCCATGGAAGCCGTCAACCTCACCCAATACGTCAGCCAAGGCCAAAACCTCACCGTAAAACTTCTCTGGACATCCCCCCACAACATCGACTGCATAGGCCTTGACACAACCCCACAAGACGCCATAACAGAAACCCACGCACTACTTCTAGCCGCAACCCATTCAGTTCAAGGCGACGTGACCCTCAGACTACTGCTCAACGACAATTTCCACACCGAACTCCTGCCAGAAGAACAAATACAGCTCAAATTCATCCTGCCAAACAAACCACAGAACAAAACAAGAGCCTTCATATTCTTCACAAACGGACACTATGAAAGAATCTGAAATATGTGCGTACAAGGAGCGAGCATTTTTCGACTTTCCGTGTAGCGCGCATGCCTGTTCCGAAAATGGTCAAAAATGATATTGATTCCGCCTTCATATTTCGGGAAAGAACTGCTTGCCACAGAAGGCATGGACACGCAAGAAACCTGAAACTGTCCCCAAACCCAAAAAGAAGAATAAAAACTATTTTTAGCCAATTTAGGAACAACCATGCGCGCTAGTATGCTTTTTTTACCGGTAAAGTTGGGTGGGGGTTCCCACCCCCCGCACTTTTTGAGGCTACTTACGTTTTCGGAAGACTTTGACTGCGTCCATATACGTGACGTACTCATCCGCCTCCACGAACTGGCACAGTTCTTTAACGTCTTTTGCTACTCTTGAAACGTAGTTGTCATCGCTGAAGCTCAGGAGTTGAGTGTAGATCAGCGCGCGCTATGGACTATCGACCGGCATTCGAAAATACATACATCATAATGCACGCGCGAACGCATTTATAGAAACATGCCGTAGAAAAAATGGAGAAAAGGTTAGTGGTGAATTGAGATGAGTATCGACTTCAGCAACTGGCAGGTTACACCTACCCGTAGTGTGAGTGATTTCAGACTTCCACTCAGTCTTGAACAGAAGATTGATGTTTTCTTTGAACGAACAGACGGTTGGCAACTTCAGATTGCTGACCGAATCATCCATGGTGTTACTGACAAGAATGGAATCTTCCTAGGACCCTCAGAGACTTCTTATGCTGTTCTCAGTATCGCATTCAGTTTTTTTGAGGCTGTTGCCAAGTACGAAGACGGTTACGTTGACATACACGAAACCGAGCGCTATTTCAAGCAAGGTGTACGATCTCTCTTCCCGGAAATAGATGCATATCCCGAACTCCTAGATATCCTTTACAAACATATTCGTTGCGGCCTGTATCACTTCGGGTTCACCAATCCACGAGTCTTTATAGGAGACGATTTCAAAACTGCAATGGCCTTCACCAAACAAGGACGACTGGTGATAAATCCCAGCATTCTTATTCTGAAACTAAGAGAATACTTGAAATCCTACGTTGAAATGCTTCATGATGCGAAAAACACAACAGCAAGAGCAAATTTTGAGAAACGCTTCGATTTTCTCAACGAATGCACCTAGGTTTCTAAAGGATAAAATGTGCGCGCCAGACAGCAGCATAAACACCAGACAAAGGAACTTCGATGAAAGCCTTAGGGACCCTCTGGAAAGTGATGGTGTTTTGTTGGTTCGGTTTTTCGAACAGTTCTATTGTTGTAGCGCGCGAACTATTCGTCTTCTTATCTTGTCATCATTCTTCTGAAAACGGGCACGGCTATTGCTGTTAAGATTGCTCCGAACACTATCATTACTGTAAGCTCAGTGGTTATGTCAGGTATTCCTGCGCCTAAAACCATGACTTTTCTGAGGGCTTGCGATGCGTAGGTGAGGGGAAGTGCTCTTGAGATGCTTTGCATGTACCAGGGCATCTGCTGTATTGGGAAGAACACTCCGCTGAGAAACATCATGGGAAACATCAGCGTCATCATCATCATCATGGCGGTTTCTTGGTCTTTTGCGAAGGACGTTATTACGATGCCGAGGCCGACGAAGCTGAAAACGCCCAACAAGAGCAACGCGAAAACAAGCAAGATACTTCCTTGAATTGTGACGTGGAACAAACCCACAGCCAGCACTAATATGATGACTCCTTGCAGCAGGCCTCTTGCAGTCTGACCTAGGGTTTTCCCGAGTATAATGGACAGCCTGTTGATTGGTGCAACCATCATTCCATCCAAAGTGCCAATTTCCTTCTCCTGAGATATAGCCACAGGAAGCCCTGTCATGACGCTCATCATCACGGTCATCGCCATTATTCCA
>CAYPRE010000077.1:0-4648 GCA_964413045.1 uncultured Candidatus Bathyarchaeia archaeon | reverse complement strand
CGTGCTTTCGATTATGCATGTTGCACATGAGGCGCCGAAGAATGTTTTGATTGCAGAATTGTACTCTCACGAGGACTGGGAGAAGTCTTTCGCCTCCTATGAGGGCTTTACCGAAGTCGGGTGGCTCATCGGTTTGCTTTTGGGCTTTGTCCTGTCGACCATCGGCGCCGGTCCTGGCAACACACTCTTCGTCTGCAGTGCGCTGAACTTGGTGGCATTTGTCTTGTCCTTTCTGCTAGTTAGAGACCCTGCCCTGATTTTTGAGAGAGGCTTAGTGAGCATAGAGAAGACTTTGGATTTTGCAGGGCGAGGCATGGTTTTGGCCTCAAAGATTATGGACGGTGTTTCATTCGATGAAAAACTGAAGAAGGAAAACGTGAAAATATGGGGGGCTGGCTTGGTCTTTTTCTCCCTTGCCACAAGCATATTATTCACGCCTATGCCCATCTTTGTTTCAAATGTAGTGAAGGCAGCGAGCCTTCCTGAAGGCCTAGTTTTCGCCATTTTTGTCCTGAGCACAGGCGGCGCTGTGGCAGGTTATGCATTTGCCAGAAGTCGTTCAAGCGAATCAGCAGGCAAGTTGCACTTGGGAAAGATCGCGCTGCTCAGAAGCTTTCTCACGTTCCTGTTAATAGTGGCTCTGCAGATAACTGCGTACTCCGTGGGTCTGGTCACTGGAATCCTTGTTCTAATGGGCTTTGCCTATGCACTGTTTCTAGTCTACACTCTTTCGTTGTCGATGGAGCTTATACCTGCTCGAAAAGCAGGTTTGTTCAATGTGTTGATCGGTTTGGGCGCTGCGATAGGATCGTTTGTCGGCCCTTTCATCGCGCAGGCACTGGGCTTCTTAGCAGTATTCGTAATCGCCGTCGTGATCTTTCTCTTAGCCTATGTAGCCTTCAGACTCTTCAAATGAAAAAGGAAAAAGGGAATGAAGAGACTATTCTACGTGGACTCTGAAGAGGTCGATGTCTTCCCGCATTTCGGGTGTTGCTTCCAGGAAGTCTCTCACGGACCTTTCAATGTCCCTTGATTGCGTCACGTAGCGTCCTACTATGATGATGTCTGCGCCTTTCTGGAGTGCTTCTTTTGCTGTTTCAGGCACGATGCCGCCTGCGACTGCCACAAGGAACTTTTTGTCTTTGTAGGTCTGCTTGATCTCTTGAATGAGTCCCAGTCCGAGAGACCTTCCTGTTTCTTGGTCTATTCCGCGGTGAAGTATGACTACATCTGGGAATTCCTTGAGTGACTTCAGTTTCTTGAGCGGGTCTTCAACGTTCAGCATGTCTACGAAGGCATAGATGGCCAGTCTCTTTGCTTCGTGGATGAATGAGTCGAGAGTCTCTGCAGGGGCGAGTCCTGAGGCGACGACGGCGTCCGCTGTTTCGTCGTATGCTATGTCGACTTCGACTTTTCCAACGTCCAAGGTTTTGAGGTCCGCGACGAAGAAAACGTCTTTAGTAACTTGTCTCAGGTCGTTGATAACTTTGGCGCCGTACCTTTTTATCAGTGGTGTGCCGACTTCCAGTATTATCCTGTCGCTGCCCGGTAACTGAGCTATGATTTTCTTTGTTCTCTCGAGTTCAGGGGCATCAAGCGAAATCTGTAGGTAAGGTGGTCGCCACAGTCTTGGCACTTTGAATCCCATTATTGGATGCTTGGCTCTGTCTTTGTCGTAGAACATCTTCTCCAGTGTCGGATATTTTGCGAGTGCTCTTTTCAAAGCCAGTTTGGTCGCGCTGTAATTGTAGTGGTAGATTTTGCGTAAGTCTGCTGCTTGAGGGTGCAGAAAAACACTGCATATTATTACCCAGTCATCCACTTTCTCTTTGGGTATTATCCCCTCTTCAACCGCGTCTGCCACGGCCTTGGCGACTGCAGCTTGTGCAGGTCCAAAGATTTTGCCCACATCTTCCATGTTCTTTATGGTCACTTTCGGCACGAGCAAAGTGTGCGGTTTAGGGGGCAAATTAGGCCTTATAACTGCGAGAAGTGGAGTGTGACCTGCCGAGAGATTGGACAAACCCGTGGCAAAAGCCTCACCAACAGGTCCATTCTTGTCGCCTAGCAGCAGATCTATGTGAGCGACCTCGTTTCCTTCTCCGATGAGTGCTTCACCTATCAAGTATGTTTTGCTTGGAATTTCCCTGTCCTCCGACAATGCAGTTGTCGGTATGCTGTCTGCAAACTCTTTGAAGTCAACGTTGAACTCTTTAAGCCACGTGTGAAGTGTGTCTCTGTGTATGTTTAAGGCTTCAGCAGTTCCTGAAACGGTGGGTTTTGCGTGTTTGCCTCGTGAAATACTTCTGTCTTCTGTCGCTTTCTTAGTTGCATCCGTCAGCATCTCGACAAGTTCTTCTTTAGTTTCTGGTTTCTTTACCTCATGTGCCGACATGTTTGCTTCACGCTGACGTGTGAGGTCGCATCTTGTATATAAAACTGTCGGAGACATTTGCCGAAGTCATCACCTAGACAGAGAGATTCAGCGTTGAACTGTCGATGTCAGCGCAGATGTCCAGCCTCTTATTCCGACGTTTTCTCAACGGCTGCCGAAGACACATGACGCTTTTCGTCAACTACGTTGTTTTCGAGGGAAGTAGCGGGTTGTCTGCAGGACTGCGTGTCGTTTTGTTATCGGTAAGCCTATATACCTTGAGTTAGTGTATGAGGCTTAAAACTGGGTTTGCGGAGCTGTCCAGATGCCGTGGAAAGGTCTTATGTGCCTGCTGATTGTGGTGCTAGGGCTCATTCTGTTCTTGTACGGTGCCAACTATTATGATGCTACGATTGGTTATGCGGGTCTAGGATTTTTTGTCGGTGGGATTGTGCTTTACGTATTCTTGAAGTTGTACGAGTCTATCAAAAAAAGTAGAGTTCGGCTAGAAGCCGTAGAGTCTTGAATATTTGTTCGTCAGGTATTTCAAGTATGGTTTGACGTTGAGTTCTTCGCCCGTGATTCTCTTTATCAGGTCTGCTGGGTCGTAGAGGTTTGAGGGATTGTGGACGTTTTTGGCCAACCACTGTTTTGCCTCGTTGAGGTTGCCCTTCGCAAGTTGTTTTCTCCAGTCTGGAACAGCCTTTTCCATCACTGCGAGTATTTGACCGCTGTATATATTGCCTAGCGCATAGCTTGGGAAGTAGCCGAAAGCTCCACCTGCCCAATGCGTGTCTTGCATGACGCCTTCGGAATCATTCTCAATCTTTATGCCGAGATAGTCCTTGTAGCTCTGGTTCCATATCTCTGGAAGTTCCTTGACTGTTATTTTCTCGGCGAAGAGGTCGCGTTCAATGTTAAACCTTACTATTATGTGCAGTCCGTAAGTGACTTCGTCGGCTTCAACGCGTATCTTCGAAGGCGTAACCTGGTTTATGGCATGCACGAACTTTTCGAGTTCCAATCCTGCTAGGGCGCTGCCACTGATTTCTTTCAGTTTCGGCATGAAGTATGTCCAGAACTCGTGTGAGCGGCCGATCATGTTTTCGAACATCCTTGACTGTGATTCGTGAAGGCCGGATGAACAGGCCGAACCTACGGGTTGATACATGAAGTCTTGGTTTAGGTTCTGTTCATAAATAGCATGTCCCGCCTCATGCAGTACCGAGAAGACCGAGGATGCAAATTGGTCCTCATAATAGTGCGTGGTTATTCTGACATCATCGTAATAACCCGTTGTGAACGGGTGCTCAGTCGTGTCGATCCTGCCTCCTGCCTGTTTAGAAGTTACATCGTATCCAACTGTCTCAGCAAGAGCCACTGCGATCTTACGCTGTACATCTGTGGGGACTTTTCGTTTCAGAACACTGACGTCGGGCCGTTTCGGTGCCCCTTGACATTTCCTCAGTATCTCAACCAAGCCCTCTCTGAGTTCGTCGAAAATCCTGGTGATTCGTTTAGCCGTCATTCTGGGTTCAAAAATGTCTATCATGGCATCGTAAGGCGTGGCAGTTTTCTTCACTTCCATCAGAATTGCAGCTGCCTTCTTCTGCAATGTCACAAGCTTCTCAAGCTCAGGTCTGAACATCGCATAGTTCTTAGCGGCTTTAGCCTTTTTCCAAATGTCAATGGTCAATGCTGACTGCTTAGCAATTTCCGAAACAAGTTCTTCCGGAAGTTTTGTCTGTTCATCGTACCTCTTCTTTACAAGGTACACGTTCCTCTTCTGGACATTATCTAGCTTTTCGTATTCCTTCGGTCTCATGATCCTGTCGAGCAAGCTTCCTATTTCAGGATCCGTGCTAATCTTGTGATCAAGGACACTCAACATCGCAAGCTGTTGACTGCGCAGTCTGATAGCTTTCGGAGGCATCATGGTTTCCATGTCCCAGCCGATTATCGCCCATGTCGACTGAAGAATCGCGAGGTCCTTGGCTTTGTTCATCAACTTCTTGTAATCTGAGGATATTTCTGTCATGCCAGCCACCACATGTGAGGAATAAACGATACATAGAGCTTGTATTTGAGTTTTGAGCTTCACAACTAGCCCTTGGGTTCGCCATTGTCTGCAGCTTAGTCTCTGCGACGAGTTACAGATCTCCGCGATCAAGACCCTCAGAAAACATCGACTGTCTCCATAGAAACACGACGCGTGTTGATTTGGTGCTCCGGCCGGGATTCGGACCCGGGTCTCCGGCTCGAAAGGCCGGAATA
>CAYPRE010000076.1:3641-4749 GCA_964413045.1 uncultured Candidatus Bathyarchaeia archaeon | reverse complement strand
TATTCGATCAAGTGCGTTGTCTTTGAAAGCGTAGCTCAAAGAGCGACTATCAGTCGTTGGCATAAGCCGCATCTGGGTCATTGCCTTGGACAGTTCCGTGTTCAAGGTGGTTATGTCTGCGAGACGCAATAAATGAGGACTGGCGATGGTAGAGAAGATTCGGTAGAGCGTTTCTCGTATGATGATTGCTCGTTCGAGAACTGCTTTTGCGTCTGCGGGGCGCAATTCTGCTTTTCGGATAAGGTCTGAGGTTTCGCTTTCTGTTAAGATGCCTGCGTACCGGCTCCATGAAACAATGTCGGAGTATTTGTTGAACCATTCATGGGAATTGTCGGTATTGCGCCAGTCCACTGTGTTCACAAAGTCCAGACATAACCAGCCGCCTATCAATTTGAAGTTGTTTGCACTTGTTCCTGTCGAGGTCATGTTTCTTCTAACCGCCTAAATACGTTGTTGGTGGCTATAAGTTTATATCTAACCTCTATAAATCGTATAAGCTGGTTATAACCATGTCGGCGAAAACAAGCAAAACACGCGTACGCGTGTGCACGGAAGAACTGCTCCTTCACTTGACAGAACGTGGGTATCAAGGACGTGTCGTACCCATCCAACACCTTCCTGAACTGAAGGAGAATATAGAAGGACACCTCGGGCAAGGTTTACTCGACAAAGAATTCTATCAGGAACGCCTCGCTTGGTTTGATTTCCGAATCCCCGACAATTTGCCAGAAGCCAAATCAATGATCGTGATCGCAGTCCCTCGCCCCCAAAGTCAAGTTGTTTTCACGTGGAATGGTGAAAAGCAAGCGTTCATCCTCCCCCCAACCTACGTAGCCTATAGGGAAACGAGTAAACGGATAGAAGATCTTCTATCAAAGTTTCTGGACAGCAGAGGATACCACGTGGCGCGAACCGCGTTGCCTTTGAAACTCTTGGCCGTACGGAGCGGACTCGGAGAGTACGGAAGAAACAACATCTGTTATGTTCCAGGCATGGGAAGCTTCCTCCAGCTCGTTGCCTTCTACTCCGACATGCCTTGTCAGGAAGACCACTGGCGGGAAGTACAGATGATGAAAAGATGCCAGCGCTGTTATGCCTGCCGCAGGAA
>CAYPRE010000076.1:0-3568 GCA_964413045.1 uncultured Candidatus Bathyarchaeia archaeon | reverse complement strand
TCACAATGAAAGAAAAGGAGACATTCCATTTCCGACTTGGATGGACCCTTCAGGGCACAATTGCCTGTACGGGTGCCTTCATTGTCAAAGGGTTTGCCCAGAAGATAGGGATCTCATACAATGGATTGAGAATGAAGAAGAATTCAATCAGGAAGAAACTGCCCTCCTATTGGAAGGAGTATCTCGCAATCAGCTGCCAGCCGCAACAGCAAAAAAGCTGGAGCATCTAAACCTGATCGACGACCTAGACAGCCTCCCTCGCAATCTTGGCGTTCTCTTCAGAAAAAGTGCGCACAAAGAAACACACCATGAGAATTGAAGAAGAATCAGAGTGCCAACTCTTCGAGTTTCTAGCCATTTGTACGTAAACTGTCTTGATGACGTTGAAGATCTACTTCCTTCTCTACAGCGAGACCGCAGACAACTCAAGATCCTGCCCGAAAAAAGCGGCCCCGGGATAATCGTTTCCAGTCGACAAGCCCCAATGGGGCTAGGATCCTTGGAAAACGTTTGAGGGTGCTTCTTCCTTTCTTCCTCGATAAGTGTCTCCTCGTCGTGCCCATGCTTGTTTCTCGTCAAAATTGATGTTCGTACCTATACTTTCTCGCTGTTTGAACGTGTGTTTCTGGAAGCACGTGCCGCAGTAGACTGGTTTGCCTACCGTAGGCTTGAAAGGCACCGTAGCGGTTTTGCCACAGTCACTACATTTAATCTCAAACATCCTTTTCTGCAATGTGTAAAAATCACCTCTAGTGCCTTGTAGTTCAAATTGAAAATTACAATTTCCAATTATCACCGATATAATCTTCATGGGAGACTTAAACGTTTCCGTCTTTAACGCGCAAGAACTCCAAGGCTCTAAGATGATAGCTCACGGAGCGCTGAAATTCCGCTTTCTAAGCAGATATTGCCGCCTCTAGCCCCAATCGTCTAAAACGCGATGTTCTGTCGTCTTTCTGGTACCGTTTCACGAGTTTCTCAGCCACGTTCCGAGCGTGTCTTAATTCGTCCTTCGCGGAAACCAAGTCTATTTCTGAGAGAGTCAGTAACGTGTAGAAGAAGGGAAAGCTTCGCCACCTGCCATCAGATGTCCGATTCTCCTTTATGTTTCCGACGCTTTTCTCAAGAATATTCCTCCAACCGTCAGGTTTGACCACGGCCAACGCTCTCATAAATGCCGGCGTGCATTTGTAGCAACAGTAGAAACCAGTCAAGCTCGCGCAAGACGCTCCGCCTCTCTCTAAGAGCTGGTTGAAACTGTTGACCGCTGTATTGACTGCGGCGGATGAGCCTTGACCCCACAATAAGACTGTTCTGAGAGCTTCTTCCCCCAGTATGTGCCGCAAAGCAGCATATTCAACATGTTCACCCGTCAGCAATTGAACCCCATCAATATCCTTAATCGTCGGCGAAAACAGGTTTGCATAAGATCTCTGCAAACCCTGCCGTGAAATCACCCAACAGAGAGCTTCCTGCACCTTCGAAGTAAACTTTGGTCTAAATCCTTGTCGCACTTCCTCTAGACGCCAAAGAGTCTCAGCCAAAGAACTCGAAACGAGAACCTGCTCAGATTCCAAACGTCAACCCTCCCCTCGACCGCGCCTGCCATTGTTAACCAAGCTCATATACCACTCAGGCTTGTGGATTGCTTCGAAGCGGACTACATTCCTGTTT
The DNA here is from genome assembly GCA_964413045.1 of uncultured Candidatus Bathyarchaeia archaeon. GTDB lineage: Archaea > Thermoproteota > Bathyarchaeia > Bathyarchaeales > Bathycorpusculaceae > JBGQMW01. The sequence goes on along the minus strand of CAYPRE010000076.1, from coordinate 1,894 downwards.
TATGTCCGCAGTTAAGTCATAGAGGGCTTTTACGTGCTGCGAGTGATCGTACATCCAAGCCCCATTTTTGAAAAACTCGTACGGTATAGTCTCTCTTGACCACTTCCCCATACGCAGGTCCTGAAACAGGTATTCGTAGTTTTCCAATAAGCCCAAGCTCGCAAGTTTCGACAAAGCATCGATGAATCTTCGGAACTCGGTTCTAGGAAGATAAATCTGAGAAACCAGTGAATTTTCGTTCAGTATCTTGCCCAGAATAAACACAAAAGGTTTGTTCAAGAGAGATCGAGCAAACTTGCCCATTTTTTCACTGTCACTGAATTTGAAAACAAAAAAAAGCATGTCAGATGTTGCTCTGTCGAATGGTAATATGGCCATTTGGAAAGTCTCGATTATTCCATGTCTGACGACATGCGTCTCGTAATGGTAACGAATGTTCTGCAACGTTGTTCCCTGTTTCCTAGCGATGGAAGCCAAGCTCACGGTCGCATTTTTCTCCAGCTCCTTTACTATGAACAAATCAGTCTCATCAGCTTTCAAGCGAAAACTCTCAGGGTCTTTCAACGTATAAGGCAGGTCACTTTCTGAAGAAGAAACCTCGCTCAGCCACTTTTCCCAAGGAAACACCCAAGTTTCCTTATCATCGTCAAACCAGTAACTCGTCAAATTGACTGTATGAAAACAAGTCGACCAGAACAACTCCATACTTTCTATTACTCCCAACCTTTCCACCTCTGAGAGGAACTTTGTGAATTCAGTCGTGTGTTCCACGGGAATAACATAGATGCCTATGCATCCTTCAAACAAACCGAAGCATCGGCCCAAGTAGATATAGAATTTGTTCACCTTCAAGCAGTTGAGAAGAAGGTCCTCTTGCCCAGGAGTCGCTTTTGCAAAGACCACTGCTTTTTTCATCCCCAGATTGGTGTGATAAATCGTCGTCACTAGCCTTAGGTAAAAAGAGGAGGACATGCGCTTTATCCTTGATATGACAGTTCCTCGTGGTATGTCGAGTTCCTGTGCGACTCTTGCAATGTTTCTCGGTCCGTATTCTGCAAGGCCTTCCAAGATTCTTAGGTCACAAGCGTCAAGATTCTTGGGCATTTTTCCCTCGCCTCTATTGCGCTTCTCCTGATTTCGTTATTAGCTTTATGGTCCAACCGGTGTATCGATTGGCTCTCCATGTGCCCTTCCAACGGCAACAAGCAACAAGGCAAACAGGCCAATTTGAATCGCTATTACGATTGGTTTCCAGTGTCGAGCGATAAACATTTTCAAGTTCAAGCATACCACCTCCTTTTAGATTTGTCTACAAGTAAGCCTTTCCTTCGACAAAAATAAAGCTTATATATGTTCCACTCTAGAACTAAGCTCCATGTCCCTTGACCCCGACACCGAGCGCAAAATATTGCAATGCGTCGACGATGCACTAGAAACGCTGGGAAAAAATGGAAAACAAGCCCTAAGCCACTATCTTGAAAAAGACATCGGTCTAAAAACCGAAGAGATCCCCCAGAAGCCCGACCTGTTTTGCAAGGGACTAAACCTGATTTTGGGAGAGCAAGGGGCCGATGCACTTGAAACTGCGATTGTACAAAGACTACTGACAAGTCTGGGGCTAGAACCAAAATCAAAACTAACTCTTGCAGAAACCATCAGCATCATCAAGGCAGCACAAGAGAAATCTCCATAGACCACTCGCGTCGTCCACCGTCTACTCACGGGGCAAAAACCAGCACGTTTGCTTACAAAAAAGGCTAGGCGAGAGCTCGAGACCTTCAGGCAGAAAAATCCAAACAGGAATTCAAATCAGAGAAGCACATCCAAAGCTACGAAAAAAAGAAAAACTCGAAATAGTACTGAAAACAGAATGAAAGAATGGAGCACATTCTGT
>CAYPRE010000075.1:315-4764 GCA_964413045.1 uncultured Candidatus Bathyarchaeia archaeon | reverse complement strand
GCTGTGCGGCAATTGTGGTTTGGATGTGCTGTTTTGGACTGTGTTGATTGTTGGGGTTGTGATGAACAAGTTTTTAATAGTGTGGTGCGTGTGTTCTTGGTGTGGTGAGGTTTCGTGGGATATGATTATGAGAGCATGCTGAAGAAGGCGCGTGGGCAGTGTTCCGAAGTGGGTTCGAAGCGTGAGCGTTTGGAGTTGCCTAGGCTGCAGTATGGAAGGATCGGCATGCGTACGGTGATTTACAATTTTAAGGAAGTTGCTGATGCTTTGAACCGTGACTCTCAGCATGTTTTGAAGTTTCTGACGGGTGAGATGGCAACGGCTGCGACTAGTCAGGGGTCGCGTGTTATTTTTCAGGGCAAGTTTTCTGAGGATACTTTCCATAGGCTCTTGCAGAGGTACGTGGAAAACTACGTGAACTGTCCCGTGTGTCATCGTCCTGACACGAAGATTGTGAAGGAGAAACGGTTGTCTTTTCTCGTCTGTGAGGCTTGCGGAGCAAAATCATCTATCAGGCAATTGTAAGAGCGTTCCCTGTTTGGAAGTCTACATGAACCTCAAGAAAGTGGGCAGAAACGTGCTCTTGGCGATGTGTGATGCTGAACTGCTGGGCAAAACACTGCGCGAGGGCAAGATAGTTTTCTGCGTTAAAGAGGACTTTTACAAGGGCGCAAGGGTCCATGTGGACGAAGCGGTTTCGATGATCAAGAATTCCACGATAGTCAACATGGTGGGCAAGAACGTTGTCAAAAGAGCTATCGAGCAGGGCTATGTGCATCCTGAGGCCGTCTTAAAAATAGAGGGAGTGCCTCACGCGCAGATAGTAAGATTCTGAACGGAACGGTCATGCGATGCTGCGTTCAAAGATGAGTTGGTGAACTCTAGAGAATTCGGGTTCATGCAATAGCGTCAGACCCGCTTTAACGGCCACAACTAGCGTGTAGATGGCAATGATTCTGATTCGTTGCTGGCGAACATAGTTTTAAAAGGAAGAAACATACTTTTAAATTGACACGTTCGAGGTGCTTAGTTGGGAAAGAAGAAAGTCTTGAGCGAAGGGGAGCTGAGCCAGCTGGTTCTGCCGTCGCAGACAGATGTTCTAGGTGTAGCGACAAAGATGTTGGGTTACGACCGAATCATGGTCAGGTGCCAAGACGGACATGAACGCCTGTGTCGGATAAGGGGGAAAATGAAGAGAAGGGTCTGGATACGAGAAGGAGACATCGTTCTGGTTTCTCCATGGGAATTTCAGACTGACAAACGTGGAGACTTGACTTGGCGTTACACTAAGTCACAGGCAGAAACGTTGCGCAGGAAAGGCTTGTTAACCATTTAGTTTCTGATGCCCTGAGCGTGGTTCGTATGGCCTACCGCGGACGAGTTGACCGTAGACTTTCCAGACAGGAAAAGTCTTACGAGACGGAACAATTGATGAAAGATAAGCGTAGCGAAGAATACGAAGTCATGGAGGAAGTTTTTGACCGCTCTACGCTCATGGTGATTTACAGTTTTATGAAAAAGGGAGTGATCGATGAAATCCATGGGGTCGTCAAGGCAGGAAAAGAGTCAAGGGTCTATTGGGGGAAGGATAAGGACGGAAAAGAGTTAGCCATCAAGATCTATCTGGTTGTTTCGTCGGAGTTTCGGAAAGGCATGCTGAAATACATCGAGGGGGACCCTAGGTTCAAGAACGTGAGACATGATTCTCGATCTTTGATTTTTGCTTGGGCACAAAAGGAACTCAAGAATTTGGAACTCGCTAGACGCGCTGGAGTGAGGGTTCCGAAACCCATCGCGGTCGAGAAAAACGTTCTTGTGATGGAGTTCATCGGGAAAAATGGTGAACCCGCGCCTTCGCTAAAGGAGAAGACGCCTAAGACGCCGCAAAAAGCCTACGAAACCCTCTTGGGATACCTGCAGAAGCTTTACCAGAAAGCAGAGCTTGTCCATGGTGACCTGAGCGAGTACAACATCATGATTTGGAATGGCCGAACAGTGATTTTTGACGTTGCTCAGGCGGTCCCGCTGGTGCATCCCATGGCTGATGATTTGTTGCGGAGAGACTTGACTATTGTAAACAAGTATTTTGGTCGTTTAGGCGTGAAAGTTCTCTCGTTCGATGATTGTTACAGGAGGGTCACGGGTCATGGCGCGAGCTAGCACTTTTGTTAAGGTTCCACGAGAGCGCGTGGGTGTGATAATCGGACCGGACGGTGTCACAAAGAAGAACATCGAAAGCAAACTTTCGGTCGAACTCCAAATCGACAGTGAGTCAGGTGACGTCACCATAACGGTGAGTGAGAAAGCCACTGACCCAACCGTGCTGTTCAAAGCAAAAGACGTAGTCACCGCGTTAGGCAGAGGCTTCTCGCCAGAACACGCCTTTCGACTGGTCAGAGACGAAGACGCTATGCTGGATATCATAGACCTCCGAAACGTGTTCGGAAAATCGGAAACAGACATCAGACGCGTTAATAGCCGAATCATCGGTCAAAACGGCAAGACCCGAAAAATAATTGAGGAACTAACGGACACCAACGTCGCCGTATTTGGACACACAGTCGGCATAATCGGAACGATCGAACAGATGCAGGCCGCAAGAGAAGCAGTAGAAATGCTCGTGAAGGGCAGCATGCACAGCACGGTCTACAGGTTCCTGCACCGCAAACACAGAGAACTCAAAAAGAAAATGCTTGAACTCTGGGAGAAACCGCCTGAAGAGAAAAAACGGCCAAAATAGCGCCCTGTTAGGCTCCTGCCAACCGCTCGTATACAAAAGCATCAACGCAACACACATTTTCTCGGTTCGTTGGGAAGCATGGAGGTTACAGATTGAAAGGGAGTCATTAGGCGGGCTCTCGAACTCAAGATCGCAATCATTTTTTGTTCATGGGGGCCAGAGTCGTCATCGCCCGCTAATGAAGATTTGAAGGGGGACCAAAAATAAAAGGTTTATACACAATGTTGCAGGTTACCCAGAGTCATGCTGGAGCACATTCATGTTGTCCCTTTGGCTGCTGAGAGTCTGGGTGTGAGGTCACTGTGCACCTTCGTAGAAACGCCAGAGGTGAAGATACTCTTGGACGCTGGGATTTCGCTCTGTCCACGCCGTTTTGGGTTACCGCCGCATCCGAAGGAGTACAGGGCAATAGCTGAGTCGCGGAAGAGAATAGCAGAATCAGCCGTTAGAGCTGAGACTGTAACGCTGAGTCATTACCATTTTGATCATCACACGCCTTCTTTTGAGGATTGGCTATGCAATTGGACGGCGCCCGACGAGACTGCCAGACAGATTTATGCGGGCAAGCTTGTTTTCGTCAAGAACGCGAGGGCCCAGATTAACTACAGTCAGCGGGAGCGAGCTTGGCTGTTTCAGAAGACAGGTGGCAGCTATGCGCGGAAACTTGAAACTGCTGATGGGAAGGAGTTTGCGTTCGGCAAGACAAGCATGAAGTTCTCAGAGCCAGTCTTTCATGGGCCAGAAAGTGGGGAGCTAGGGTGGGTCCTGATGGTGACAATCTCGTTTCAGGATGAACGGTTCCTCTTTGCCCCAGATGTTCAAGGACCAATGTCAACACGCGCGTTTGAGTGGATTGTTAAAGAGAAACCGCAACTCTTGATGCTAGGCGGGCCACCCGATTATCTCAGAGGGTTCAAGGTTGGCGACGATCAAATCGAAGCTGGACTCAGGAACCTAGAAAGACTAGCTGAGGCAGTGCCACACATCATCTTGGATCATCACATTCTGAGAGACAAGAACTGGAAGGAAACAGTTACGAGGGTATTCTATAGCGCCTATGAGTCTGAACATACTATCCAGACCGCTGCCGAGTTCCTTGGAAAACCGAACAATCTTCTTGAAGCACATCGGCAAGAACTTTTCGCTGAAGACCCACCGTCAAAAGAGTTTGAATCTTGGATGCATATGACTGAAGAAACGAGGAAGCATGTCAAACCGCCAGCCGAGACCCCGTGACTAACCGCAACGGACAGCCTAGGGCGAACAAGTCACTTTTTTCTTCGAGTCTTTCTCAGCAGACGTTTCTTAGGGAGTCTGGGTTTTCGGACCCTCTCAGCATCACTTACACCCAAACACTATTCACCACAACACACAACTACAATTCAGCACCTAAATAAGCAGTTGCACTGAACACGAAACGTGCGAAAAGTTCTGATTCCCTCGCCTCATCGAGGAGACTCTGGGAGGGCCGGGGCCGGGATTTGAACCCGGGCACTAGGCTCCACAGGCCTATGGGCTACCAAGCTACCTCACCCCGGCCGCTTTTTGTTGAATTGGTATGCTTTTTGTTTGGTCCCATTCATTTGGGTTACCTCAGAAATATTAGGTTATCCTTCTCGCAAACGTACTCAAAACCCACCTCCCAAAACCAAACGCGCACATTACGCTTATCAGTGAGCAATTTAACAGATCTGGTGCGTAGTACACTC
>CAYPRE010000075.1:0-305 GCA_964413045.1 uncultured Candidatus Bathyarchaeia archaeon | reverse complement strand
GAGCTTGACCATAATGGGATCATCTGAAGAAGAAAACATTGACAAAATCAACAATGGGCGTGAAATCAAAGTCACTAAGAATGGCCCATACCTTGTTTTTGGCAAACTTCCCATATCTGAACAAATCATCATCGTCAATAAGGAAGGGGTTCCGGTCGAATGGCGTTCGGGCAAGAAATATCCTTTGAATGAAAAATGCGGCCTCTGCCGATGTGGAGACTCAAAGAAGAAATCTTTCTGTGATGGAACACACACAAAAATCGGTTTTGATGGCACTGAGGTGGCCAGCAGTGAACCCTACTTGA
>CAYPRE010000074.1:2165-4962 GCA_964413045.1 uncultured Candidatus Bathyarchaeia archaeon | reverse complement strand
TTAAAAGTATATGTTGTTTCAGCACTTTCAAAGGGCTACTTGACAACCAAGACAGGACAAGCAGCATGATGCATTATTGCATCGCTCACACTTCCCAACAACATCTCCCTAATGTGACTGACCCCACGAGCCCCTATGACAATCAAACCAAAACCGCCCTCCGCAACAACCCTGACGATCTCGTGAACAGGATGCCCTTCCTCCAACAGCGTGTCAACCTCAACCCCGCTTGCCCGCACAAGCTTCTTCCCCTCATCCAGAACCTTCTTACCAGCCTCCCGCGCCGCCTCAGCCAATTTGGAAACATCCGAAGAACTCATCACGGGCACACCAATCGTAGCACTCGGCTCAGGCATCATACTCGTCAAACCCGCAATGGAATAAACATGAATCAACGTCACCTTCCCCCCGAACTTCCCCGCGATCTGAACAGCCACATCCAAAGCCTTCAAAGACTGCTGAGACCCATCCAACGGAACCAAAATCTTCTCAAACAACCAACCACAGCTCCTCAATAGCCCAATAACATTCAACGAAATATAAGCCTACTCAAAAACCCCTTCCTCCAAGACGATTATACCATTCCGCAAACTCCTTCAACGCCTTCGCCCGATGCGAAACCTGATTCTTCTCTTCAACACTCATCTCCGCAAAAGTCTTGGTGCTACCATCTGGAATGAAAACTGGGTCAAAACCAAAACTCGCCTGAGCGTTCTTTCTGCCTTCGCTCGGCGCAATCTTTCCAGCAACCGAGCCGCTGAAACAAACCGGCGCCGTCAACTCTTTCGACAAATACGCCAAAACAGACTCAAACCTAGCCCCTCGAGCCTCAACGTTCTCCATCAACTTCAACAAACCAGCATTACCCAGAGTCCTGTAAACGTACGCGGCATAAGGCCCAGGAAAACCGTTCAAACCATCTACAAATAATCCAGCATCCTCAACAAAAATAGGCCGCCTGCATCTTCCAAAAGCATCCACAACACTCGCATGTGCAACTTCCTCCAGACTGTCACTCTGAATTTCCAGAGACTTGACGCTGAGCATCTCAACCGAGATTCCGAACCCGTCCAGAACCTTGCGCGCCTCCTTAAACTTGTTGATGTTCCCAGTTGCAAAGGAGACAACGCCGCCCTCAGACCTCACCATACAACATCAAACCCCAAGAAAACATTAGGTCTATTCTTGACCATGATTCTCTCTCCTTTCAGCCACGTAACGACCTCTTCTCTCGATCTCCCTTATCTTTTCGCATACTCTTCTCGAAACTTTGACCCCTACCTTGCTGGCGTAACCGTCTATGACTGAAGACATACACTCCTCAGCGAACTGAAAATGCGTGCTCTGTAGAGCCCTCTTCATAAGATGCAGGTCAACAGCTTTCGCCTCAAGCTCCGACGTCTTCTCACCCAAACCGAAATCCACGAAGAAAACCTTCCCAGCCCGACTCAAGATCATGTTAGAAGTCGTTAAGTCACCATGAACTATTCCATACTCATGAAGCAGCCCAATAGAAGCCCCAATCTTAAAGCACAATTGCCGCCGCTTGCTCTTTGAAAGCTTACCCACCAACTGTTTGACCGGTTTGCCTTCAACATACTCCATGATTATCGTGCCATCTTTCACATCCACCAAAAACACAATTGGAGTGGGAACACCCGCTTTCCTGGCCTCATGCAACAGTTGCGGTTCATGAACTGTCCTGTAAGCACGAATTCGTGTGTCCAGTTGTCTCGGACGGTATTCTTTGGCTAGCCGCTTCTTAAGAATCACTTTCCTGTCGTGCCAATCTGCGAGGTAAAGGCTTGCTTCTGCACCTTTCTTTATCAGCACTGCCCGATTCATTGCATCCAAGGTATCTCAACCTCGTCGAGGCGCCACCTCAGTTTCACAGCGCTACTCTCAACAGGCGTCTCAACACCGTGCGTATAGGCTAACACACCCGTCCAAGCAACCATCGCGCCGTTGTCAATAGCAAACCTGCCTGGCACAGTTTTGAAAGACGCATCATGATCCTTCGCCATCGAACCGATCATCATCTGCAACCGCTTGTTCGCCGCCACGCCTCCTGTCAGCAACACTTCATCCTTCTCAGTGTGGGCCAACGCCCGCTCTGTGACCTCAGTAACCATGGAGAAAGCTGTTTCCTGAAGACTGAAGCACACGTCCTCAAGCCTGTGCCTCCCACTCCGCATCAAACTCACAGCAGCAGTCAACAAACCACTCAAAGACAAATCCATACCCTTAACAGAATACGGCAGCGAAATCAGCTCCCCTCCTTCTCCAGCGAGCCGCTCGACTACGGCACCAAAAGGCAGACCCAATTTCTGACGCAGCCCAGCCTCCCGAGCAAAAACATCCAAACAATTGCCCAGAGCAATGTCCAAGGTCTCACCAAAAACGCGGTAACGACCCGAATCATAAGCAGCGACAATCGTGTTCCCACCCGAAACATACAACGTCACAGGATCCTTCGCCCCTGCCTCCAACTTCCCAATCTCAATATGAGCCACGCAGTGATTAACGCCGACGAGCGGTACGCGAAGATAGGACGCCAGCCCCCGCGCAACAGTCGCCCCCGTCCGCAAACAGGGACCGAGCCCCGGACCCTGAGAAAAAGCAATTAGAGACAAGCCCTTTGGACCTAGACCCGATGTCTTCAGAGCCTCTTCTAAGACCATACCAGCTACTTCTGCGTGATGTCTCGCAGCTTCCCTCGGATGAATACCACCTTCAGGTGGCACATAAGCATCTACAACATTCGTCAGTATCTCACCGTCAAAACTGGATAATCCCA
>CAYPRE010000074.1:0-2155 GCA_964413045.1 uncultured Candidatus Bathyarchaeia archaeon | reverse complement strand
GGAATAGCTTTCGGGGCGATAGATAAAAGGCTGAGTCTTCCGGATTATATATATGTCATCGGCTTGGTTCTCTTTGTTTACTCCATCGGCCTGCAATCCGGGCCGGGCTTTTTTGCATCGTTCATAAAATTCTTTTCCATCTTCAACATCAATTTTCCCTGTTTAAAACATACACATTTTTATTTAAAGCCTGCACATATTAAAGTGGATTGGAACTGATACAAATGCCTAAACGCAACGACCTAGAGCAGAAAGCTCTCCAATTTATCATGAACACAGGTTTCGGCGGAGTTCTCCAATCTGACCTCTGGAGGGAACTTGGAGCAACAAGCAGAGAAGGCTCCAGAATATCCCTGAAACTCGAAGGCAAGGGGCTTATCCGCAGGGAAAAAGAGCTACAAGAAGGAAGATGGACCTACAGGCTCTTTCCAAAGCGGCTTCCCGCCAAAATCGACACGATAATTGATTGTCCATGCCTCATGTGCGCAGAAAACCCGAGATGCGACCCGTCAAGCGCGCCCTCACCCCAAAACTGTGAACGTCTCACCGACTGGATCCTCAACATATCTCAGGGCGGGACGGGCATCGTGGGTGACAGTTAGATTTGCCCAAAGCATGGATGCAGGACAAGAAACGAGATTACTACTACAAAAAAGCCAAGCAGGAACATTATCGTTCCAGAGCAGCGTACAAACTTTTTCAAGCCATCAAAAAATACGGTCTCATAGAATTCGGCGACGTTGTGGTTGATCTAGGCGCAGCACCCGGAGGCTGGATGCAAGCGGCCAGAAAAACCGTTGGAAACAAAGGCTTTGTTCTGGGGGTAGACCTGAAACCAATCGAACCCTTCCCACAACATTACGTGAGAACAATAGCTTGCGACATGAAAGAAGAAGAGACCCTTCAGCAGATTCTGGAATTGCTTCCCAGAAAAGCTGATGCAGTCATCTCTGACGCTTCACCGAACATTTCAGGAGTCTGGGAGGTTGACCACGCGCGTCAGCTAGACCTAGCACAAGAAGCATTGCACATTGCCTCAGAGACCCTTAGACCCGGTGGGAACTTTTTCGTCAAAGTCTTCCAAGGCGACATGCTCGACGATTTCGAACAAAAAGTAAAACAGCACTTTGACTATGTACGCGTCATAAAGCCCCACGCAAGCAGGGCGAAAAGCTCCGAAATGTTCGTTCTCGGTATGCACTTCACGGACGCAGAAAAGAGGCAGTAAGCATATAATCTTTCAAGATTCTATTGGTAGACAACGGTGAAAGCTTGAGAATAATTGCTGCGGATTCTTCGGCTGCCATACTTGACGACAAGTTCGTGCCGTTGTCGATAGTGGCGGCAGCTTCGGTTCTAGTTGACCCACCCTACAGAGAAGCTGATGCGGTTCTGGCTGAGCCCATCTTTGTGGACGCTGGAAACGGTCATGAAGTGATCGTGCATGAAGCTGAACTCTGCAGAGACCTCATCGCCAAGGTGGGAGCGGACATTGTGCACTTGGACATGTCGCTGGGAGCAGTTTCTCTTGAAGGGTTGTCGCCCATCCAATTCACTAACATGCGGATCTCGACAAGGGCCAGACAGCATTTGCTAAAAGTTTTGCCGAAGCTGAGAAAAATCGCGAATGAGATAACTCAGAAGTATGGAGTCGAAGTGCTCGCAATAGGCAAAGAAAGTATGCCTGTCAGAGTGGCAGAGCTGACGTCTGGCGCTCATGCAATACTCTATGCTTGTGAGAAGACGGTGAAAGAAGGAAAAGGAATAATGTTGGGGCTACCCTCAAAATGTCAATAAAGACTGAGCAGCAAAGGAGTATTCCTTTACTCGCTCATGGCCGCTGAGCATGATGTCAGGGGACACGCAGAAGACATCAGCGGTGTCCTGAACAAGGTTAATATCACTGAGCTGCTAAACCCGTGTGCGCGAGGGTTCAGGGCCCTCAGGATAAGAAGCAAAGAGTAGGAGTTGCGTGATTTGATGATAGCCCCAAGATTCTGGAACGATGCATCACCCCGCAGAAAAAGGCTCATGACCATCGTCTTGGTTTTCATCGTCTCCGGATTCTTGCAGGAAGAAACCAAGGAGATCGCCGGATATGATTCGTAATGGTCCTATTGTAGAGATACCCCTGTGGATGGCTTTTAACTCCCAT
>CAYPRE010000073.1:0-4982 GCA_964413045.1 uncultured Candidatus Bathyarchaeia archaeon | reverse complement strand
GTCTCTTCATTCAGGAGAAGGAATACGAACCTAGGATTCATAATGAATAAATGATTCTGAGGCTACATTTTTGTCTCGCAGGCAATATCGGCTTGGGGTGACTAGTGAATCTGCCACTGGCAGAAAACTTGTACTTTCGTATGTGTCAAGCCCCAAGTTTTCCAAGCATGTCATAGAGTTGAGGTTCAAAGATGTGTGCTAAGAAAGAAAAGGAAATAACACATGAGAAAAGCCGAAAAGCGGAAGAACGAATTGAGAAGTTGAATGAGTGTTTTCTAAGGTTCAGAGTAGATCCGGATTGGAACATTAACTGTTTGGTCGCCCTATGCGGGGAAATGTTGGGTGCCGACTGTGCATTGTACAACCGGCTCGATCAGGGATCTTTGTGTTCTGTAGGACAATGGAAGACTCCGCCTGATTTCAATGCAGTGGACAAGCCAGAAGGCCACATCTGCAACGATGTCATAAAGCGAGTCGGCGGCGAAATTGTCATAGTGCGTGATCTGTCCAAGACCATGTACGCAAAGACTGACCCCAACGTGAATCGATACAAGCTTCAGACCTACATTGGCAAGGCGGTCAAGCTTGGAGGCATCAACATTGGGTCGCTGTGTGTCGTCTATCAGAAGGATGTCGATCCGAGTGAAGAAGACAGGAAACTGCTTGAACTGCTTGCTGCAATCATCGGTGTAGAAGAAGAACGCAAGGAAACTCTCTTACACGTACAAGATAGCGAAGAAAAGTTCCGCGTGACTATGGCTTCTGCGATGGACGCAATAATCTTGGTTAACGATAAGCGTCAAATCTCCTTCTGGAATCCTGCAGCAGAAAGAATCTATGGCTATACATCCTCTGAGGCGATAGGCAAAGATGCGGTTGAGCTTCTTGCGCCAAAACGTTTTCACCAAGAAATTGAAGAGATGGTGAAGCAGCTCAGGGAAACAGACAGAGAACTCTGGCATGGGACAAACGTCGAGTTTTTGGCTAGGAGAAAGAACGGGGAAGAGTTTCCAGTCGAGTTCTCGACCTCAGTGTTGCATCTAAATGGCAAATGGCATTTTGTCGGCATCATAAGGGATATCACGGAACGGAACCGAATGGAGCGGGCTTTGAAGGAAGATGAGGCGAAGTATCGTGGTATTTCAGGCAAACTTGAAAGTCTTATGAAAAGCTCAGCTATAATCCTTCGCACCTCAGACATGCATAGACGGCTCAGGACGATAGCTGAGGCGGTTTGCGAACAGGGCTGGGGAAGGGTGGTCATTTCATTGCGTGACGTGAATCTGAACACAACGGACATCGTCTCGGCCGGTTTGACGCAGAAAGAAGAAGACTACCTCAAGAAACATCAGGCACCTGGCAATGTTTGGCAGAAGCGGTTAAGCAGTATGTTCGAACGATACCGCCTGGGCGAATTCTATTATCTGCCTTGGGATGACCCGCTGGTTCGGGAACAATTCAAGGACGCTCTTTCCAGCAAAATTCTCAAGGCTGAAACAGTTGACTGGAATCCCGACGACCTGCTGTATGTTCCCTTGCGATTGCCCAGCGGCCTTGTAGTTGGCATCATGAGTATGGACGACCCGAAAGATGGGCGTCGTCCCACGAAAGAGTCACTTGCGCCCTTGGAGCTTTTCGCTCATCAAGCAGCTGGCGCTATTGAGAATGCTAGGCTTATCCAGCAACTGAACAACGCCAAGAATCAACTTGAAGGATACACGGAACACTTAGAAGAGAACGTGAAGGAGAGAACTCGCGACTTAAAAGAGAGTGAGGAAAGACTGAGAAGCATCTTTGTGGCTTCACCGGACGCAGTGACTGCTACTGACTTGAACGGTAACATTGTTGAGTGTAATGAGCAGACTGTAAGAATACATGGTTATTCTTCTAGGTCCGAGCTAATTGGCAAGAACTCTTTGGTCTTGATTGCAAAGAAAGATCACGGCAGAGCCGTCGAGAACATGAAGAAGACTCTTGATGAAGGGTTAGCCAAGAATCTTGAATACACTTTTGCGACGAAAGATGGCCGCGAGTTTCCAGCTGAGCTTTCTGCAAGTGTGGTCAAGGATGCGTCAGGCAGAAGTATCGGTTTTGTGGCAATTACTAAGGACATCACAGGGCGCAAGCAAATGGAACAGCAACTTTTCAAGACGGAGCGGTTGGCGGCAATAGGCGAGCTCGCAGCGATGATTGGTCACGACTTGAGGAATCCTTTGACTGGCATCGTCGGCGCGACGTACTATCTGAAGACGAAGCTTGGTCTAAAAATGGACATAAAGGCGCGGGAGATGCTTGAAATCATTGAAAAAAACATCGAGTACTCAAACAAGATCATCAACGACCTTCTGGACTATTCTCGCGACATAAAGTTAGAGGTGACAGAGATAGCTCCAAAGGAACTAACGCGTGAAGCACTGGCCCTAGTGACTCCTCCAGGAAACGTGCAAGTGATAAACTTGACTGGAGACGAGCCGAAGATGAAGGCTGACATCGACAAGTTGAAGCAAACCTTTGCCAACATAATCAGGAATGCCTTTGACGCCATGCCTGCAGGCGGCACATTGACGATTAGATGCAGAAAACTGGACGGCAACTTGGACTTCACTTTCACTGACACGGGCGTCGGAATGACAAAAGACGTCTTAGAAAAACTGTGGAGACCACTGTTTACTACCAAAGCCAAGGGAATGGGTTTCGGTCTGCCTATCTGCAAACGGATCATAGAAGCACACGGAGGCAAGATCACTGTGGAGAGCACAGTCGACAAGGGCTCGACCTTCACGGTCACTATTCCGACCGAGCAGAAAGTTAATGGAGGTGAACAGGTTTGGGTGGAAATGCCAGAATCATTATCATCGATGACGACGAAAGCATAAGAAAGATACTGTCCACGATACTGCAGGAGGAAGGTTATGCGGTAGACACTGCGGACACTGGAAAAGAAGGTATCCACAAGACAAATGAAAACTGCTACAACCTGGCTTTGATCGACATGAAGTTGCCTGATATCGAAGGCATCGACCTTCTTCTGAAGATTAAGGACACGACCCCGCGGATGCGGAAGATAATCATAACTGGTTTCCCGACTATCCAGAACGCGATGGAATCCGTGAATAGGCGAGCTGACGCCTTCATATTGAAGCCATTCGAAATGGAAAAAGTGTTGCAGATAATTCGCGAGCAATTGAAGAAGCAGGAAGAGGAGCGGCAGTTCAGTCAGGACAAGGTCGCTGCTTTCATTGAGACAAGAGCTAAGGAGCTGGAAATACCAGAAAGCTAGTTTTGAACTGTCTGTTCCCAGTCTATTCTTTCTTTAGGGTTGTCCGCCTTTCAGTCTGTTTCAATTCCTCGTATTTGCAGAGGGCTTCTTTCACTTGGGAATGAATGAAATCTGCTGCGTTGCGGTAGGTTGTATTCATTTCTCTGATGGCTTCGTCGAGTTGATCGTATTCTTCTTTGGATATTTCGACGTATTCATTTTCTTGGTTGAGCCGATCGAGTCTGAAACGTATGGCGTCTCGAACAAATTCTTCGCGCGTGGTGAAGCCTAACTGCTTGTTTTCTTCTATGAAGTTCTGTATCTGCATGAGGAGTTCTTGTGGTAGGATTAGTGATTCGTTAATCAACGCTTCTATTGCGTCTTGGTAAGTCTGCATTTTGCTTGTTTGAGCCATGAGTTCTCCGAGAAGGGCTGTGAGTTTTTGGTGTATGTCTTCTGATATTCGCAGGGTTTTCATGCGCTTCGCCTTTCTCCTTGGTTCTTGGTTGGTTCTATTGTGTGCAAAGCTTTTAAATGTTCTGCGTATATTTAGTATACTTAGTGTACAGAGTGTCTCTTTATGCCCTTCATCTTTCGCTGTAGCCGATGCGGTCGAGTGCTACACAAAGAACGAAAACCAATTCTATGCAACTGGTCATATAAACAACAGACTTACCTGGAGACTGTTTTTGATAACCTCGGAGGAAAATGTCCGTTCTGCAGCAATGAATTGCGCATTCCACCCTTAGAAATCAAAGTCGTAGCTATCAACAAGGAACGCCTAAAGCGTAAGAAGGCGCAGAAATAGAGGTTTTGCTCACAGAGATAGAGCGACCCAACACAAAAGTATTTGAAATGGGCGATAATATTCATTCGGACAATCGGTGTGGTTGATGGATTTCGAAAAAGGCTTCATTGGGGGTTTCTTAGTGTTGGGCATGACGGTCTTTGTTGCCGGTTTTCTCGCAGGAATGCTTTTTCTCGGCATGGCACACGTGCCGTCTGATGCAACTACGTTTGGGCTCTTGAGTTTCGTGCTTGGCCTCATAACAGGAATGGTGACAATAGCCTTAATGCTCGTGGTCACCAAAATACGGAAAAGGGAAAGAACTTCCTGAAAAGATCAGAGAAGGACTCTAGAAGATTATCGCAAGGGACGGAACAAAAATATACTTCTCGTTGAGATAGTAAGCTTGTTCATGCTCCGGTAGTATAGTCCGGTCAAGTATAGCGGCCTCTCGACACAACAAAGTGGAAGAAAGTCGCGGACCCGGGTCCAAATCCCGGCCGGAGCACCACCCATTGCGATGGGATTACGACCCGTTGCTGAATCGAAAATTGTTAACGCGTTGATTAAGCCCGAGTTAAAGATGAGAAGACGTTTCCTTGATTCGAAGTGGATGGCCAATATATGGCGGCGGCTCAGAAGATGTAGCTGAAAAGCTTGGGAATCCTTCGGTTAGACGCATTCGACTCTATGATTTACGTCACTTTTGTGCGCACGCTCTTTCTTTTGCTGTTCGTGAAATAGGACTACATGTCTCCAGATGATGACTTAAGCGCTTTAAGCGCGTGCACAATTCAATCTGCATGCTCTGACCATACGACTAATAAATCTAATGTTCCACTTTCCCATCTAACGGCACACTCACGGATGGCACTTCTAGCGCGCGTTATACAACTGATTCATGATTAGAAGGCGTGCCGTGCACAAGAATTCTTT
>CAYPRE010000072.1:0-5060 GCA_964413045.1 uncultured Candidatus Bathyarchaeia archaeon | reverse complement strand
TACGCAGCTTACAAGAAGAGCTTGACCAGCGAGGAAGCGCATGCGAAAGAAAGAACAGTGATAGTGTTGACTGGAACGGGACTGAAAAGCATGCTAAAACCAACCGTTTGACGATTTCCAAAAATCCATCATCCACAATTTGATTCTTAATCAATATTTGAGAAATATTTATATTGTGAAGCTGTTTCTCATTGTGACCCGTTAAAGGAGGTTGTTTAATTGTCATCATCATCAACTGGCGTTCCAGTTCTAGTACTTAAAGAAGGCTCAAACCGTAGCAGAGGAAGAGAAGCTCAAAACAACAACATAGAAGCTGCAAAGATTGTTGCAGAGACCGTGAAAAGTGCCCTCGGACCCAAAGGCATGGACAAAATGCTCGTCGACAGCTTCGGCGACGTTACCATAACAAGCGACGGCCGCACAATCTTGGATGAAATGGACATTCAGCATCCAGCAGCCAAAATGATGGTAGAAGTAGCAAAAACGCAGGACAATGAAGCTGGAGACGGAACGACAACAGCAGTCATCATATCCGGCGAATTGCTCAACAAAGCTCAAGAACTAATAGAGAAGAGCGTTCACCCAACCGTAATTATCGACGGATACAAGAAAGCCGCAGAAAAAGCCCTCGAAGTCCTGGACAAGATCGCCATAAAAATAAACCCAGAATCCCCAGATTACCTCAAGAAAGCCGCAATGACATCCATGGCCAGCAAACTAGTCGCAGACCACAAAGAGTACTTGGCAGACATAGCCGTCAAAGCCATCCTTGCAGTGGCAGAGAAAGACGGAGACAAATACAAAGCCGATGTAGACGACGTCAAAGTAGAAAAGAAACCAGGAGAATCCGTCAGAGAAACAAAACTCATCCAAGGAATAGTCCTAGACAAAGACATAGCACACTCAGGCATGCCCAAACGCGTTGAAAAGGCCAAGATACTACTCTTGGACTCTCCACTTGAGATTGAAAAAACAGAATTCGACGCAAAAATCAACATCGAAAGCCCTGAACAGATGGAAGGCTTCCTGAAACAGGAAGAAGACATGCTCCGAGACATGGTTGACAAGGTAACCAAGTCAGGCGCAAACGTCGTCCTATGCGAGAAGGGCATCGACGACATGGCTCAGCATTTCTTGGCAAGGAAAGGCATAATGGCAGTTCGCAGAAACAAGAAGTCAGACATGGAAAAACTCGCAAAGGCCACAGGCGGCAAGGTCGTCACAAACCTTGACGCAATCACTTCAGAAGACCTAGGCTACGCGGCCCTCGTTGAGGAACGCAAGATAGGCGACGACAAGATGACGTTCATCGAAGGATGCAAACATCCGAAGGCAGTGACCATTCTCATCCGCGGCGGAACACAACGCATAGTCGACGAAGCAGAACGCTCAGTACACGATGCATTATGCGTCGTCCGGGACCTAGTTGAAGAACCCTTCATCGTAGCAGGAGGCGGCTCACCAGAACTAGAAGTCTCGCGGATGCTAAAGAAATACTCTGAGACACTCCCAGGAAGAGAGCAACTTGCAGTAAGAGCCTTCGCAGAAGCCCTCGAAGCCATAACAGTCACATTAACCGAGAACGCCGGGCTAGACCCAATCGACATCCTCTCAGAGCTAAGGTCCAGACACGAGAAAGGCGAAACTTGGGCAGGAATAGAAGTCAACTCCGGAAAAATCCAAGACATGTCCAAAGCTGGAGTCTACGAGCCCTTGGCCGTTAAGAAACAGATAATAAAGTCAGCAACAGAAGCATCAACAATGATTCTGAAAATCGATGACGTAATAGCATCTGGAAGAATGAAAACACCCCCAGGACCACCAGGCGGCGGGATGGGTGGGATGCCCCCTGGCGGAGGATACCCAGGAATGGGGGACTATTAGAAAACGTCTGAAAAAAGCAAAATCGAAATAGGACCACCAAAAATCACTCGTTTTGAAAAGGCACGGGTAGTGGGAGCCAGAGCCCTGCAAATATCGATGGGCGCCCCCATACTCATCGACGTGCCAGAAGGCCTCTCAAGTCCGATTGACATAGCTTTGAAAGAGTTTGACTCAGACATTCTTCCCATGACCATCAGACGGACGCTGCCAGACGGCTCCTTCCAGGATATTCCGTTGAAGTGGCTCCTGGGAAAAGCCTAAGCTCCTTCTTCCTTGGCACTCTTAAGGTTGTTTTCGGCCGCATCAAGCATTTCTCTGATCTTCGTCCAGTGAGCCCCCTGCCAGTAGATTTGACCGCATTTCGGACACTGCCAGAACTCGGTGTAATAGCTGAAAGTGCTCTCCTCGACTTTTCCTTCAACGTCCTCTTTTGGAATTTGTTTGACGCGAGTGTTGCATTTTGGACACCTTGAAACTGTCATGTCAATTTCCAGTTTGACACCATACCGCCCTGCAACTTCAGCAAGCCGTTCTTCCTCCTTCTGTCCCTCAACGTAGAAGGCATCAGCTCCCTTGGCAGTCGCATGCTGATAAAGATGGAAATCCCTCGTGAGCAGAATCCTATTCTCTTTCTTCGCAAGCATCAGCAACTCAGCATCATCCATATTGTTCGAATATTCCACGTCGTGACCCATCATACGAAGCCAACGCGCAAGTCTTCCCAGCATGCCATCAACGACAAACTTCAACCTGTCAGGCTCTCCGAACAATCTCGCCACATCCAGGCTTAGCCACGATTTGCCCGTCATCCATGACCAACTGACCATTAACATACGTTCGAACAGCCTCGCCTGTGAGCGTCTTTCCGTCAAACGGCGAATACTTCGCTTTCGAACGGAACCCAGCCGCGTCCACCACATGTTTCTTGTCCAAATCAACAACCGTCAAGTCAGCGCTGCAACCACTCTTCAGCACACCCTTGCCTTCGAGTCCGAAAATCTCCGAAGGCCTTTCAGCCACAAGCCTAACAACATCGCCCACCGAGAGGCGACCATGCTTCACTTCAGTCAACAGCAACGGCAACATGGTCTCTAAACCTGGAATCCCCACTTTGACATCCCACACGCTTTCAGCCTCCTTTTCCTCCAGAGTGTGCGGCGCATGGTCTGACGCGATAATGTCAACCCCACCGTTCCTGACGCCTTCCCATAAAGCCTCGGTGTGCTCCCTAGACCGTACGGGCGGCATAGTCACAGCCAAAGTGCCGACCCTTCTCAGGTCTTCAGTGGACAAGAGCAGATGATGAGGCGTAACCTCACACGTCACCGGCAACCCAGCCTTCTTCGCGTCAACGATCGCCTCCAGGCTGCTCCGCGTACTCACGTGACAAAAATGCAGGTGCATAGCCGCCTCCTTGTCGATGCGCAGCAAACGGTTAATTGCCTTTGTCTCAACAGACTCGGCGTGTGCCTTGAGAAAAGCATCAACGTCATTCCGGCCTAGATGCTTAAGTTCATCCTCGCTCTTTCTCAGAGCAGTCCGATCCTCTGCATGCACAGCCGTCAAACGGCCCATCTTCTTCACAGTCTGAAACGCTTCCAAAAGAGCCGCATCATCGTCAATGTTTAAGCCCCCAATCTGCTCAGCCATGAACAGTTTGAAGGCCACAGCGCCTGCCTTAACGAGTCCTCCGATGCGTTGTACCTCGTTTGGAAATGCTGAGAAAAAGCCAACGTTCACCAATATCTTACCTTCAGCCGTTTCCATCCTGTTTCTCAATGTCTCAGAGCTCATCGTGACAGGATTGTTGTTAGGCATGTCCAGCACAGTTGTAAAGCCTCCTGCGGCAGCCGCGGCCGTTCCGCTGTAAAAATTTTCCTTGTAGGCTTTCCCCTCATCCCTGAGATGCACGTGAGCATCAACCAGCCCAGGCAGAACCAGAAGGCCCTTCAAATCAGTTCGAACATCAGTCTTGGGCATGTTCGTCTCTTTGCCAATCTTGACAATCTTCTCTCCTTCAACCGCTATCGAGCATTCAACCACGGCTCCGTTCAAGTAAGCTTTCGTGTTTGTAAGTACAAGGTCGACGATCATATCAACCGCTTCCCTTGTCTGAATAAGCAAAGAAAGGGCGTTAAAGGTTTACTGAACTGCAAAGACTGAAACGGTAGCGCAGCAAGTCTTAATGCAGAGTTTCAGCATACTTGGCACAGTGCCTATTCAATCAATTTGAAGAAGTCTCTCTCTGTTACTATTCCAACAAGCCGTTCTTTCTTGACAACTGGCACGGCGCCTATGTCTTTTTCCCGCATCATCTTCGCAACTTGACCCACATCTGCTTCTGGCTCTATAGTCGCGACTGGTTTCGTGGCGATGTGAAAGGCCGGCGTGTTCAGAACCTGTATTATCGTGCCAGAACGCAGGTGCTTGAAAACTTCACCCGAGCCGAAGAAACGAATAATGTCCATAGTCGTCACTATGCCCATCACTTTGCCGTTCGCGACTATTGGCAGCCTCCTGAACCCCTCTGTCGCCATCGTCCTCTCTGACTCGAATATCGTTGTAGTAGGCAACGCCGTCACAACATTTTCAGACATCAACTGCGCAACCCTCACTCCGCTTATCCTGTCTGCAAAAAGGCCCGCAATGTCCCTTTCAGAAATTACGCCTTTCACACTGTCCTTCTCGTCCACGATGGGCAACCCGCCCATGCCCGACTGCTTCATCCGTTCTATCGCTTCGTCTATCTTGGCAGAAGACCGAATTGACACGACCTTCTGCGTCATTATCAGTTTTATCGGCTCGTTTATGGCTTTGAAAAAGTTGCCATCATACTTCTGCTGTATGATCTCAAACTTTTTGCCGCCGCCCAAATACTCGATAATATCGGTAGCAGTCACGATTCCCTCAAGATGCTTCGTGCCAGGGTTGGCGATAGGCAACCGTCGAATATCCTGCTTAACCATCACCTGTACAGCGTCATAAACTGGCGTGGTAGGAGACACGACGATCACTGGACTCTTGGCGATACTCAGTATTTCGTCCTCACGTTTCTTGGGGCGATGAGCCTTCAAGTCAACTGGACCCTTTCCCCTTATGCGTCTTCTGAAACCGTCTCTGCTCAACTGTTCCACCTCATTTCACGATCAGCCGGGCCACGTCCTCACGGTCAACTA
>CAYPRE010000071.1:2292-5093 GCA_964413045.1 uncultured Candidatus Bathyarchaeia archaeon | reverse complement strand
CAGGCGCTCAGGAAGGCTGGTTTGAGGGAGTACTTGCCTTCAAGAATGACGACGCACGCGTTGGCTGATGCGGCGGAAGCGATGCTCGTGTATGCTTGGCTTCAAGAGCTCTGCACGTTAGAGGAAACCGTCAAGATCATTGGTGAAAATGAGGATCCCGTTAAGGGTCTGGCTCAATTGCTTGTGACGCTGAAGAAGAGAATCACTTTTTCTTGAGGGCTTTCTCGAATTCCTTGCCGAATTCCTTGTTTGCTTCGCGAGCTTTTTCCAGCGCGTTCTTGAGAACTTGTTCGGGTTTCACGTTGCCCGTCGTGCGGATGTAGATGGTAGCGCTAGATGCCAAAGGATGGGGTACGTCGTACCCTGCCAAATCCACGTTCTCTTCTTCTAGGATTCTCTTCTGAAGAATGTTGCAGATTGTGTGTCCGCCGCCCTCGATTTCTATCTTAAGCTCATCTGATGTCTTCTTCAAAATGGTGACTTTCATCCGTCCTGCACCATTCCTCTCATATCATTCCTTTTCCATAATCTGCAGTCGTCTTGCGCGCCTCGAATCTGCCGCATTTTGAGCAGTGCATACCCTGTTTTTTTGGCTCAAGCAGGTTACCGCAGTTTGAGCAGAAAGCGTAGACGACGCCCAAGTCTTCGTCTTTGGTTGACAGATGATACGTCCTGTTCTTGTCGCTGATTACTTTCGCCCTGATAATGTCTCCCGGCTTGCAGATGTCGAACATTGAATCCACGTATCTCAGCTGCACGTCTGAAACATGCAGTATGCCTGTGAAGACTCCGGAAACGTCTTTATTGCTTACTTTGAAAATGCGCACTGATGCGGTTTCGTTCTGAGCGCTCGAAACCTGTCCCATGACGGTGCTTCCTACCCTGGGGACTTTAGCTCCGTGAGCCAGCTCATACACAGAAACACGCTTGTGGATCAGGTCGACTAACGCGCGGCCGATGACTTTGGCGTAGATGACACCGTCTTTAACGTAGGTGCCAGAGTCGGGAATGAACTCTTCGATTACGCCTAGGCGTTCACCAGGCACCACAAGTTGGCCAGTTTTTTGCTCGCCGGGCTTCGAACTCATTTATTTTACCTTTTTCAGCTAATCATTTCAGCTTTCAACGGCTGAATGTCTATGTTGCTAACCGTAAACATCGATTGAATGATATAACTCTTTGCGCCTATCAATAAACCTTTTCCCAGCACTCTGGCTCAAACTTCGCTTGGCGGCTGTTTGCCTATGACGTACAGGTCGACGATGAATTCGTGTTTCTTCTTCGTGTGAAAATCGAACATGTAAGGAACAGTCATGACTAAAGCGTACACGGCTTTTATGCGTCCGCCGTCCTCTTCGATGTACCTTTCCATAAAACCAGAAGGAGAAACCGCCAAGCCATCGTTACCTGTGGACTTCAACTTGCCGATGAGGCGCTTATCGTCATGAATGCTCTTGTGAAGAGAATACACAGTATCTGCTGAGGCCAGTGCCTTGTCCAGAAATTTCCTGTCGGCCCCACGTTTTTGCACACCAAACGGCGGGTTCTGTAAGACAGTGTCAAACCTGCCCTGAACTACATCTATGTCTCCAGCAACCCATTGGCTCTTATCTATGAGGCCTGTTTCGACTGCGTTCTGATGCGCAGTCTTCACGGCGTTTCTGTCTATGTCCACGCCGACTGCCTGTTTTGCGCCCAAGAACGCGGCTCCTATGGCAAGTCTTCCTGTACCGCAGCCTAAGTCCAAGACTTTCTTTCCTACAATGTCGTCGTGTGCGTAAGCTGCTATGTACAGCATTGTGGCGGCAGTGTCGGCTGAAACAGTGTACTGTTCAAGGTCCGGCGAGGGTGCTGGATGCGGTTTGACTCGCGAGAGCAGCATCTCTAGGTCTAGTTTTCGAGCAAGCCTTTTTTGCACAGCTCTTCCCAGGAAAGTTTGCCTATTACGACTAGTGTTTCGTTGACTGTTAGAACAGGTTTTCGGTACCTGACAGCGTCATCAAGTGAAATTCGGGGACACGCCGTGTTCACGAACGCGTCTATGCTTGGAAATTCCAGCATTGCTTCGGGTGTGATCTCTTTGATGGCAAACAGACTGACTGTTCTCCCTTTTTCTTCAAGCACTTCTTTCATGTGGAGAGCCTGTTCCAGTTTTTTCTGGCCGGGTTTTAAGCCGATGAGCACTGCAAAAGTCTTGGCTTTCTTCGCTTCTTCCAGGCTTGCCCATCTTTGTTTGAGAATCTTTTCTGCTTCCTTGTCGACTGAAAACGCCATGTTGTCATAGGGGTCCAGAGCAATTGTGGGTCTTGAAGTAGAAAGTGCAACGCCCAAAGCGTGGAATTTTCCGCCGCCGATGAACAGAAAAGCTTCGACATCCTTTGCTATCGAAACGGCGTTGCTGTAGTCGCATCCGACCACTTGTCCAGGGTAACTCAACCGTCTGGTGTCTCCTACAGCGACTGTTTTTCCGTTACGCACTAGGGTTTCTCTCACTTCGTCCAATGCTTGTACGTGCTGAACCGTGGTGGCTAACCCTATTTTGCGCCATTTTTCCAGCATCGGCAAAGCCTTTTCGACTGTGGCATTGACATCTAGGGTTGCGCGGGCTTCGACATAGATTGTGGGAATTCTCTCGTATTTCATCTGTTTTGAATGTCCGTAGTGGATCAGTAGGTCTACTCCAAGGGTTTCCGCTTCTGTCGTGGCCAAGTCGCACGCGCCGTAGCATGGGTCTGCGGAGATTATAGGAAGGACACCGAGTTTTTCGATCATCTTTGCCAGTCGAGGTGCTTCAGGTTTTA
>CAYPRE010000071.1:0-2185 GCA_964413045.1 uncultured Candidatus Bathyarchaeia archaeon | reverse complement strand
ACGTGTGTTCGGATCTTAGTTCGAGAAATGAAATGAGGATGTTGGGGGAACTATTCTGTCCATTCC
The DNA here is from genome assembly GCA_964413045.1 of uncultured Candidatus Bathyarchaeia archaeon. GTDB lineage: Archaea > Thermoproteota > Bathyarchaeia > Bathyarchaeales > Bathycorpusculaceae > JBGQMW01. Next base: position 2,119 of record CAYPRE010000071.1, on the reverse strand, counting down.
CACGGCTGTTTCGGTCTTATGACTTGGTGACCGAGCGCCCTTTCTCGTTGTTCAGCAAGGCTTTCCAGTACTATTTTCTGTTCTATGCTGGCTACGAGTTTTCTTGTGGCGACCACGGCGTCGTTGTTGACTGAGATGCTGTCGATTCCTACTCTGACCAAGAACTCTGCAAAGTCTGGAAGGTTTGATGGGCCTTCTCCGCAGATTGATACTGTGGCACCGTTTTCGTGGGCGACCCTGATGAGGTGGGCTATTATCCTTTCAACGGCTGGATCTCTTTCGTCGAAGTAGCCCATTTGTCCCAGGCGTTCTGAGTCTCTGTCTATCATTAGTATGCCTTGGGTCATGTCGTTTGAGCCGATTGAGAATCCATCAGCAAGCTTTGAGAATTCATCAGCGAGTATCGCGATTGACGGTGTCTCGGCCATGAACCAGACTTTGAAGTCTTTCGACCTTTCAAGTCCTTCTTGACGCATGATTTCCAGTACTGCCTTGGCTTCCCACAGTGTGCGTACGACTGGAAGCATGACCCAGACGTTCTTTAAGCCCCATTCTTTGCGGCATTTGACGATGGCTTGGCATTCGAGTCTGAATGCTTTTTCGTACCATTGGCTGATGTAGCGGCTGCAGCCTCTCCATCCCAGCATTGGGTTGGCTTCGACGATTTCGTATTTTTCGCCGCCCTTCAACTCTCTGTACTCGTTGGTCTTGAAGTCGCTGAAGCGAACTACCACGGGCCGCGGTTGTATAGTTCTGGCGACGGTGCTTATTCCTTGGGCAAGCCTGTCAACGAAATCTTGGCCCTTTCCAGTTTCCACGAAATGCAATGGGTGCTCGCCAATGTAACTTGCCAAGATGAATTCCATTCGCATTAGTCCTATGCCTTCGAAGGGCAGATCTTTGTATTCTTCAGCTTTGTCAGGAACGCCGAGGTTCATGTAAATCTTCGTAGCAGTGACTGGTGCTGACTGAATGACGCTTGTGAGTATGGTGCCCTGCGCTCCAGCTTGAGCCGCAGGTTTCTCCATCATGCTTTTGAGTATTCCTTCATATACGACTCCGCTTCGTGAATCCACAGTGTATTCTTTACCCGTGGCCATGAGCTGAGTGGCTTTTTCTGTCCCGACAACGCATGCGATGCCTAGTTCACGGCTGACTATGGCCGCATGACAGGTCACGCCGCCTTTGTCGGTTACTATTGCGCTTGCAAGCTTCATGAAAGGCACGTAGTCCGGATTGGTCATGTCTGTGACGAGTATGTCGCCTTTCTTCATCATTTTGGCCGCGGTGGTTGGGTCTGTTACTACTTTTGCTGTTCCAGCTCCATACCCTCTTCTTCCTGCCGCGATGCCTTTGACAACAACTTTCATCGTCTCGGTCGATTTGGCTTCCTCAGATTCGCCTTTTATCATTGCTTTTCCACCCCAAACTGTCTCCGGTCTGGCTTGAACGATGAACATGTTGGATGGGGACGGGATGTCCCTGTCTATTGCCCATTCAATGTCTTGGGGCTTTCCATAATGCTGTTCTATTCGTTTGGCAAACTCGCCGAGTTTTAGTATTTCCTCATCGCTCACGCACGGTCGTTCTTGTATTTCAGGAGGAACTTCCGTGTGAATAGTGTTTCCAGTCTTTGGGTCTCTTATGTATTGTACGTTTTTTTTGGCCAGTTTTCTTTCTATTATTCGCAGAGACTGTTTGTCAACAACAAAATCATCTGGTGTGACGGCGCCTGACACGACTGCTTCGCCTAATCCGTAGTTTCCTTCGATGATTATCTGGCTCGTGTCGCCTGTCACAGGGTTCAGCGTGAATATCACGCCTGCGGCTCGTGAATTGACCATTTTTTGGACGCCGACGCTTATGAACACTTTCTCGTGCGGGAAGCCCTTCTCGTTGCGGTAGAAGATTGCTCGCGGCGTGAAAAGGCTGGACCAACACCTGACTGTGTTCAACAGAAGCTCCTTTATTCCCCTGGTGTTAAGGAACGTCTCCTGCTGCCCCGCGAAAGATGCGTCAGGCAGGTCTTCGGCCGTTGCGCTTGACCTGACGGCTACGAAGACATCTTTTATGCTGAGTCTTTTGCCCAGTTCTTCGTAAGCTTTACTGATCGCGGCTT
>CAYPRE010000070.1:0-5130 GCA_964413045.1 uncultured Candidatus Bathyarchaeia archaeon | reverse complement strand
TGCACTAACAAAGGTTTCAGACATCGTTGCCTCTCTCCTTAAGTCAAAACAGATATCGAACGAAAATGCTTCTCGAGTTTTAGAGTACTTGAAGAAAAGATCTTGAGTTCCTACGCTGCATTAGCTAGAGCACAATAGTTTAATTAGCCTAACATAAGATAAAACTAAGAAACACAGCGCAAGGAGAAGTCAAGATGGAAAATACCAGTAACCAACCTCCCAAGAAAGAATCACGTTCTCTTTTCACCTCATTCGTGAACAGGGTAGGCGGCACATTCTTGGCGCCTGACAACACTTTTAACCAGATCATCACTGGAAAGGTCAGTTTCTGGGAATCCTTTCTCCTCGTATTGATGCTCATCGTGGTCGAATGCGCAGTAGTCTCTTCTTTCGCCTACAGGTTCGTCTCCGCCGTGACGAACGCCCTTAATCCTGTTACGGGCGGCATGTTTTCCTCCTCGTTGATGAGTATTGTGTTTGTAAGCATGATTTTTGGGATGATAATAGCCACTTTGATCTTCTGGGTGATCGTCGCTGGTATCGCGCACTTAATCGCCAAATACATTTTCAGGGGCCAAGGCTCATTCATTCAACTGATGAAGCTCTATGGGTACACACTCATACCCTATAGTCTAGTCATACTGGGTACAGTGCTGATCGGATTGAGCTGGACGACTTGGCCCATTGCAATATTCTTTAGCATAGTAACGGTTTTTTGGGTCGTGCTCTTGATGGCCGTCGCAGTCAAGCATAACTACGGGATCGATATAGGCAAAGGGTTCATATCATCGTTCATCGGCCCAATGCTCTTGTGGTTACTAATCATGGGCCTCTTCTGGGCGTGGATGCTACTCGCGTTAAGGTCTTTCACAGGAGGGTTCATGTAAATGATCATAGCAAGAACGGTCCTAGGCTGGATTTTCATTGCTATCATGGTAGTCGGTGTCATCTACGCGGCATTATCGCCCACTCTACAACCCATAGTCTTTCCACAAGTTCAGATTCCAGGATTCAACCAAGGAACTGGAGTATCCGACTACTACAATCTCATCAAGAACGCAAACGTTTCCCAAAACGTTAACTACGTCGAGCTTAATGCGACAGTCAAGTTCGGCGCCATATCTGTAGTCTTCTCAGACAACTCCGACGTAGCAGTTGAAGCCAAGTTTGACCGTGGAGAAAACACGTCTGCTCTGGCAGCGAGCCAGACAACTGAAAACCAAGTTCTCCGCGTCAACATGTACGGTGAAGCAGGAGTCCTTAACCTGACATTGGGAAAAAGCTTGGAATACAATGGAAGCCTTAACCTCCGAATAGGCGGCATCACCACTCAGCTGGACCAAAACGCAAACATCAGCAAGCTTGAAGCCCAGATAGAGTACATCGGAGGCATAGTCGTCGACGTACACAGCGGTGTCTCCTTTGAACAGCTTGATTTGGCCGTGGACCTCGGCGGAATCGTACTCAACATAGACGCCGACCACATCGCGAAAGACGCCACAATAAACATGAACACCAACATCGGCGGCGCCTCAATTGGCGTTAACGTCAACACTGCCCAGATCGGCGCAGGCCTAGAAGGCACCGTCGACATAGGCGGAATAACAATAAACAACAACCAATTCACAGGCACATCCAGCAACACGCAGTGCTCACTGAAAACCACAAACTACCAGTCCGCACACAAGAAAATAGACATCAAGACCAAAATAGGACTCGGCGGCATCACGCTCCAACCCATAACTCAAATAATACCAGGATTCTCAGCCTGACCAACATCCTCCACAAGTGTAGCATGGCAATCTGACGCGTTCACCTAGAAAGGCAATCTTTTTCCGGCCGAGTTAAGTGCAAATAGCCTGTGGAAACAATGCCTAAGAATAACAAAGTTAGGAAAGCATGCAAATACTTATTTGAGAACTGGAAGAAGTGGGAGCAATGCCTTTTTCCAAAAAATGCTGGAACCTTTCCATGTGCCATGTTTGAGAGGGGAACGTGAATGAATACTTACAACAAGATTACAAGGGTTAGAGGAAGAGTTGAAAGTAGTGTAGTCTCCAAGAAGGAGAGGGACCGACTGGTCGCCAGAGCTGAGGAAGCTTTAGGCAAGGAGTGGTACGGTTGGAAAGCCAGTATAGACGGCTTCTGCATGCAACTTTTCACCAATGGCGAGCATGTCTACGATTTCTGGGTAGAAAACTGGTTCTCCATGTCCCGCGAAACCAAATCACACGGGCGTCTATACGCAGTGCTCGACCCAGACTTCAATGAAGGACGCCCTCACGCTTACTACAACCCTGATACTAAAACAGCCATAATTTTCAACACGGAATATTATGGGCAGGTCAAGAGTTGGGCTCTTGGCATAACCTGCGACATAGCCGAGGACCAACACGACATCCACAGCATACACGGCAGTTGCATTGAAGTGAACGGAAACGGAATCGTCTTAATCGCGCCCACTGGCACGGGCAAATCAACACACAGTTATGCATTGCTGAAGATGGAAGGAGCACGATTGCACAGTGACGACTGGCTCTACGTGAAATTCGTCGGCGGTTCAGAAGGCAGAGCAAGCGCCGACATAAGTGAGAGAAAATTCTACATTCGAACCAACATAGTTCGAGTCTTCTCAGAAATAAGACCTCTGCTTGAAAAGTGCAAACTGGAGAATGTTGAACCGTTCACGTTGGACGAAGCGGAGACTCTGAGAAAGAAAGGTGCAAGCGAAGAATCAATCCAGAAACTCTTAGAAGACCCTTACATAGCGCATGAGTATTCCCGCGCCATGCTTGACCCATTGTGGATATCTGGGTCCGAAAAGTTCGTAGACACAACACGAGTGAAAAAAGTAGTACTACTCAAAAGAGACGTCAATGACACAGAAACTGTTAGAAAGCTAAGCGCAGAAGAAGCGGTCGAATACTTGACAACGCAACCTGAACAGTTCCTAAACCCTTACCTGATCGTTAAAACACCTGAAAAGGTCCAAACGAGACAAGACTTCTTTAAACGCCTCTTCAAATTCGCCCCATGCTACATTGTCAACACAGTGGAGCCGGTTTCAATCGTTCAAGAGAAAATAAGAAAAATAATCAAAGAAAACGTTTGAGTCATCTCAAAAGTCCAAAGTTGCAACATTGTCGGATTTTCTTTTAAGGTTGTTTTTCGAAGTTTTCCAAGATTAGATCATGTGACTGTGTTGTAGTGTCCTTCAGTGTAAAGTATGAATGTTCTTTCTTGGTTTTGGTTTGATGGGAGGAAGAAAGCTAGTTGTATTCGCTCTCCAGGCACGAGTCCAGTGTAGATTTGATCGTTCTCCAGAATCTTCCAGATTACGTTGCCCTCTGTTGAGTGGATTGCCAAAAACGGAGATGCCTGATGAAATTCGCAGACTTCCTGCGATGTTGTGTCGAGTCCCACGTAGTCCAGCCGATGTGTCGCCGTCCAAAGAAGCCTTACGATGAAGTCCCCGTTCACTGGCACATAGGCTGTCAGATTAGCAGCTTCGACGGCCCAGTAATCCCGAGGATGCAGGACTTCAACCGTCTGCCAGTTACCAGCCTGATCTGGTACTTGTACGTTTATGCAGACATCAGCACATTTCTGATCGTCTCGCAGAATAAGCTTCGCGTTCTCAGCTGTGACTCTCCCGAAATTCAGCAAGAGCCAGTCGCCCGAGTATCCTTGAAAGTACGTGGCCTGCTCAGAGACGTTGCCGTCCATCCTGCCTACTTCACCTAACCGACTATTTCCATAATTGTCAACGCATGAAGCCGGAGAAACGGGGTTCTGGTAAGTGAGGACTTCCCCTTCGGGAGTCACGGCTATGCTTGTGCCTTGGGAGTGGTCGACTGCAAGGAGCTTCACTTGGTCGATATAGTCGTGTTCATGTTCGAACTCGCGGAGCTGCAGGGAATATAAGGATATTTGCTGGCTTTGGAAAAAGGGAACAAGCGGTTGTTCAAGCTTATAGTGGTCTTCTGTGTCTGTGCCGTTGCCATTTTCTGATGCTGGAAGGATATTGTTGTCCTTAACGTAGCTTGTACCGTTCCAAGTGTAGACATACGGACAACCGCCCCCGCCTCCTGGCGGTGTGACAGATACATGAAAAGTATACTGTCCATCTCCTTCATTAACCCAAGATTCGAAGATTCTTGCTCTCCACCAACCGGTCTCGTTGGCTGTGGAAATGATTTGTTCTGTATAGCCCGCCACATAATAGGACCCATTGTAAGAGTTTACGGCGTCGCCCTGGCGGTAGAGTTCAAGGTCAAAATCGATTCCCGAGGGAGGCGTCATGTCAATCCTTATCAAATCACCAGAATTGGCATAAAACTTGTACCAGTCTTCCGTATCTGCAGGGCTCGAGTTGTATAACGCGCCTGTTGGAACCCCCCCTTGGCCATAAGTGGTTGCATTAGCGTGAGTGTTACTTGCATCTCCAAGACATCCGTTATCGTTTTGAGTAACGTTTAGCTCCAAAGGTGAGGATGATTGGTTGTTTGAGGCTCCATATGTGTCCCTTGACGTTGCAGTGACAGTGTATGTTCCAGGTCTTGTCCACTGGTGCGTTGCGGTGGTGTTGGCATGGGATTGGGCGGGCCCTACTGTGCTGTTTGTTCCATCGCCCCAGCTAAATAGATAATAGACATTGTCGCCCTCCGGGTCCGTGCTGTTTGCTATGCAAGTATAGTTGGTGTAGACATAACCACGGGAACTGCCAGAAATCAAGGGCACGCTTGGTGGATTGTTAACGTTTTCAAGGGCGACTACCATGTCGTTGTAGTCCTTGTCGCTGATGCCTAAACCGTTTTCGAATCCAATCAGATACATTTTGGGATTGGCATTGTTTAGGTACACTTGCGCATGTTTAAGGTGGTCTGAGTTCTTGCTCGTTTCGGTGTAGTATCTCGCTTCTGGTGAAAAGAACGAAAGCCCGAACGTGGAGTTGGGCGTAATAGACTTTGCGATTGGTGGACTAACGTAGCCGAAACGACCCTCAGGTCCGTCGAAGATCAGATTATAATTGGCTGTTCCAATGGGGTACCAGCTCAGATTATTCGACACATGATAGGAAGCGAACTCCCCGTAGAGTGTCAAGCTGTAGTGGCTCGGAGGAAACGTCTC
>CAYPRE010000069.1:0-5148 GCA_964413045.1 uncultured Candidatus Bathyarchaeia archaeon | reverse complement strand
CCATCAACCAAATCCTCGAACGCTTCTAACGCTTCCACAACCCAGTTACCGTAGCTTTCAGACAAGACCTTGACCCTGTGTTTACCCTTGTAGAACCTGACCTCGCTGCTCATAATAATCCACACTGATTCTCACGTTGAAACAAATATAAAACAAACGCTTCTGCACCCACAACTTCCCCATTTTCAAGGCGATGCAAGGCTGGGTCATCATTTCCATATCCGACTAGAAGCATATTTGGACCATATAGTGGACCCTAGGGGGAGGCTCTACGCACACACAAGACCTGCCGACCCATAACAAATCATCAGAATGAATATGCGACAGCTCCCAGAAAGCATAAGAATCACTTCCATCCATGATTTGACCGATAAGCATTGAGTTTTTCGCAACTGAAACAGACAAACAAGTATTCAGACACATGGCTACACAACATCCTCAAAAACAAAGGCATCAACCAAGAAGACATCCTCACCGTCACCGCCAGAGACTCAAAAAGCGGCCTATGCGTAGTCTGCAAAGGCTCAAGACTGCTCTGCGGCAAACTTCGCTGCCCAATAATAGTGAAAGTCAACTACTACCTCAAAAACATCCCCCTGATGAACAGCCAAGACATCGATGGAGCTTCACCCCCAAGCGTTTTCATCGGCAGAATAGGCTACCCCAACGTCTACGCCGGACCACTCGTACCACCCGTACAAGCAGACACCAGCATGTACGACTTACCCGAACTCTGGTTCGGAAAATCAATAGACGAAATCGTAGCCTTCAGATCCATGCTTGTACGAGGAAAACACCGCGCTCACGTTCAAAAATTCCACGAAGCAGGAAAAATAATCGAAAAAACCCGCGAACTAGCCTTGGCAGTCAAGTCCGTTGACATCGAGCTTAATCTCACAAAGAAACCGCACGGAAACATTTTCATGAGCGACGAAATCCAACCATTCGGCCCCTCAGCCCCCATCAGAGACTTGCACATGGGCAACACAAGCTGGGACCACCACCTAGAAAACGCCTACACCGACACTGACCTGAAAGCTGTTCCCGCAGTCCTCGAACTGTACAGCAAAGGAGTGATGGAAACAAGAATCCAGCGCGCTTTCAGCGTCGGCGCCTTCGGCATAGAAAAAAACCGCCGCCTCGTCCCCACCCGCTGGAGCATCACTGCCGTTGACGACATAATCTCGAAGAACCTGATAGAAAAAGTGAAGCAATTTCCCGAAATTAACGAATACCGCGTCTACGAGAGCCAATACTTGGACAACGTTTTCGAAGTGCTAATGATCCCACGTGAATGGAGCTACGAAGCCATAGAGGCTTGGTATCCGGGCACAGTGTGGAACCCCAACGGCAAACAAACCGTCATGTTTTCAGACTGGGAAGGCCATGAGAACAGGACAACGTACGCCCAAATCGGCGGATGCTACTACGCAGCACGCCTGGCCGTATGCGAACTGCTCGTGAAAGAAAGACGCCAAGCCAGGATTATCGTCCTACGAGAGGCCCACCCAGGATACATAATGCCCGTAGGCGTCTGGCAAGTAAGGGAAAACGTCAAGAACGCGATGCGCCAAAAGCCCCTGCTTTTCAACACCCTGAACGAAACACTGCACAGAATAGCCAGCCAATTCAACATCCCGCTTGAGAGTTGGATAAGAGAAAGCCACCTGATCCGCAACACGTTGTTTCAGCGCAGGATCTCAGATTTCTTCTCCCCATAGTCGTTCGAGGAAAACTGTACACTCTTGCGGAGCGAGTCCACACTGCAACAGACAACGAATCTGTAAAGTCAGATGAACCTTCCTGCAACACTACTGCAAGACAGAAAAGGTCAATTCACCAGTCTATTCTTCCTCAAAAAACTCAGCCAGCTTCTTGGTCTTAGCTCTGCGGAGCGTTTCCGAACATTTTTTGGGATCAAGATACTTGAACTCCAGTCCGAGAGCTACCAACATCCTCTGAACACCCTTTGCGATACTTGGTGCGACTATGATTCCGCGCACTTGACGATCAGCTCTTATTTTGACGGCTTCGATGTATTTGGCCAACTGAAGCACAGCATTCCTTCCAGCAGTCTTTCGCTTAACTTCGACCACGACAAGTCTTCCATTCTTGTCTATTCCATAAACATCAACAAAGCCAGGCTCAACCTTCTTCTCATAGCTTATCACCTTGAATCCCTCCTCCAACAATTGAGGCTTCAATAACAACGCATTGTGCATGTCCTCCTCACTGGCATGAAGCGAAAACTCCCCCGCATCAGCAAGCTTAGACGAAAAGACCAGACTGATCACGTCAAAAGAGACAGCCACCGATTCTGCTGGTTTGCGCCTGACTGCACGGATCTCCAACACGTCATCTTTTGCACCGACTTGAAAGACCGTGTCTCCACTGGGCATCCAGTTGACAGGCTCATAGCCTGTGGCACGGTGCACAAGCACAGAACCATCTGCCTTCACCATCAGGATACGTTCCCCCTTCTCAAGCTTCGACGTTGCTCTCCCAACGTACCGCACACAGCACCTGCCAACGACGATCAACATTTTTCGCTGGACCAGAGCGTTCCTAACAACAGTTTCAGCTTCCCCAACGTTCGGGTCAACCAGCACCGTCAGAAACTCAGGCTTGTCCAAGACGTTCGCCAACAGGTTTAGAAGACGTATCAGCACATAAGATTTCCCAAGGATCACAATGGATGAATGGGTCAAGAAAAAGAGAGTAATGCGCGACTACGACATTACGGCTCACATCTATGACATTCGGTATGAGAAAGAACAGACCACAAAAATCACCGCGGCATTGAAACACCTTGAAATTGACAACCGATCCCTAATCTTAGATGTGGGCTGCGGAACAGGCTTACTTTTCAATCACATAACGGGGAAAGCAGGAATAGTTGGCTTAGACATTTCCAGAAAAACATTAAGATATGCCAAGAAACGCGCGGCGAGCTCCCCTAACACGCACCTGATCTGTGCAGATGCAGACCACATGCCATTCAAACGCAGTCTCTTTGATGATGTTTTCGCGTTCACAGTCCTCCAGAACACTCCCGACCCGCAGGCAACCCTGAAAGAGGTCAGAAGAGTAGCCAAACCCAACTCATCCATAGTCGTGACAGGCTTGAAGAAATGTTTTTCACACACATCTTTTGACTTATTGCTCAACTCCTCAGGCCTGCAGATTCTCAGTCTTGACGATGAGCACGACCTCAAGTGCTACGTTGCCGTCACCAAGAAGTCCCTCCGTTAAAACTCTTCAAATCAATGACTATACTATATAGCGCACGCTCTTTTTTCTTCATGTGATTCGCTAGGTTAATATATCGTCTGAAGCGTCTAAAGATAACAGTCACGGAGGAAAACTCTTGTTCGGATACGCAGGTCGAATACTTCTCGTGGATTTGACAAACGGAACAACGAGCGTTGAACCCCTGAACGAGGAATACGCGAAGAAATACATTGGCGGAATAGGCCTCGGAATGAGGCTTTACTTGGCTCATTCAAAGGCAGGATTAGACCCCTTTAGCCCTGACAACCCTCTTATTGTTACCACAGGCCCAATTTCAGGTACGATGTGGCCCACGGGTGGAAACGGTCACACCTTTGTTTCCAAGTCGCCCCAGACATTCGGAGTGGGCGAGGCCAAAGCTCACGGCTCGTTCGGAACAGAGATGAAAAGAGCCGGCTACGACGCCATAATAATCAAGGGCAAAGCCGAGAAACCCGTCTACCTTTGGGTTGATGACGATTCAGTACAGCTTGTGGAAGCGTCACACCTTCTCGGCAAATCTCCCGGTGAAACAGAAGACGCGTTGAGAGAGGAACTGGGCGACTACTACATTAGAGTCGCAGCAATCGGTGTCGCCGGAGAAAGGCTTTCCAGAATAGCCTGCATAATAAACGACAAGACCAGAGCAGCTGGAAGAACTGGCATGGGCGCGGTGATGGGCTCGAAGAACCTCAAGGCAATCGCCATGCGCGGAACAAAAGACGTAGCGGTTGCAAAAACAGACGAGTTCATGGAATACGTCAAAGAGTTCCACGAGAGAATGAAGGGTCCAGCCACTCAGAAGTACCGTGCGTTGGGTACGGTTGAAAACGTATTGGTTCACAATTCGCTCTCATGCATGCCTACGAGGAACTATCGCAACTCCAGGTTTGAGGGAGCAGAGAAAGTAAGCGGAGAAGTCTTGAACGAAAAGTATGTGGCAAAGGTCATTGGCTGCGGTTCATGCGCGATGAGATGCGAGCATGAAGTAGTCGTGCCCGAAGGTCCCTACAAGGACACGATGACAAGAATGGAGTACGAGTCACTGTGGGCCCTAGGACCCTACTGCGGTGTCGACAGTCTTGACGCCATAATCAAAGCGATGGACATGTGCAACTATTATGGCATAGATTCCATCAGCGCAGGCGTGATAGTAGGCTTCGCGATGGACTGCTATGAAACTGGGCTGCTCACAAAACAGGAAATGAACGGAATTGATGCTAAGTTTGGTAACGCTGAAGCCATGGTTCAGTTAATTGAAAAGATTGGAAAACGCGAAGGAATAGGCGAACTGCTTGCTGACGGCGTCAAGTTTGCCGCTGAAAGAATCGGCAAAGGCTCAAACAAACTTGCCTTGCATATCAAAGGCGTGGAAGTCACGGGATACGACCTCAGATGCCTGAAGACCGCAGCTCTTGGCTTTGCAGTTTCCTTCCGTGGCGCTGACCACAACAGACACGGAGCCTACGCGTTCGATGTCAAAGGCAAAGTCAATCGGTTGATAGCCGAAAAGGGCCGCGGGAAACTCGTGAGAGACATGGAAGACGTCTATAACTTGATCGATTCATTTATCGTGTGCAAATTCTCCAGGGGCACTTACTACAAAGAACTGCCAGACATGGCCAAGCTTTACACACTCGTGACGGGCTACGAAACAACGCCTGAAGAACTCAAGAAAGCAGGAGAAAGGATACAGAACGTCGCCAAACTATTCAACATCAGAGAAGGCTTAGGCAGAAAAGATGACAACCTCCCATACAAGGTCATGCATAACCCGATCCCTGATGAGGGCCCGTCAAAGGGTGCCTTCGTTACACAGGAAGAGCTGGACCTGCTGCTTGATGACTATTACGAATCGCGAGGGTGGACAAAAGAGGG
>CAYPRE010000068.1:2266-5188 GCA_964413045.1 uncultured Candidatus Bathyarchaeia archaeon | reverse complement strand
AATGTGGTGGCGTTGAAGAGAACTGCCTTGGTTGTACTCATTCTGTGCTCCTTGTTAGTTTCGACGATTCTGAAAAGCAGCATTTCAGTTTCTGCACAGACAAGAACCCTGATCGTTGACCCACGTGGGCAGGGAACGTACAACACCATACAAGAGGCAGTCAATGCTGCTAACTCTTCAGACACGGTCTTTGTTTACAACGGAACATACTTTGAGAATATTTTCATTGACAAAAGCATCTCACTCATCGGTCAAGGGAAAGAAACAACGATAATCGACGGCGGTCAAATCTCAAATGTAATCAGCATAACGGCCGGCAACGTCACCATCGCGGGCTTCCACATCATGAACAGCGGGGTATACAGAAACAATAGTGCGATTCGGATGGACCACGTCATCGGCAACCTTATACACGATAACATTTTGTCCGACAGCTACGAGGGAGTTGGACTGTACACGTCAACCAACAACACGATCTCGAACAACATGGTGAGAGACAATTACGATGGGGTTGGCATAACCGCCTCAAACTACAACGTAGTGTCGAACAACACGATAATACAGGAAGCTTCTGACGGCGTAGGCATCTACGCTTCAAGCTCAAACATCATCCTGAACAATACAATATATGGCAATTATGACGGAGTCGGCCTTTACACGTCAAACAACAACGTAGTCTCCTCCAACAACTTGACAGGCAACGCTGACGGGATAGGCTTCTACACCTCAAGCAACAACGTGATTGAAGCCAACTCGATATATGCAAACACTTTTGAGGGCATCTACCTAGCCTCTGGCAGCAATGACAACACTTTCTTCCACAACAACTTCAACAACGCACCCGTACAGGTGGGGAGCAGCGTCAACGGGCTTCCAAACACGTGGGATTTCAACGGAGAAGGCAATTATTGGAGCGACTACAACGGCCAAGATGAAGATACCGACGGTATAGGGGACACTCAATATGGCATAGACCAGAACAACAAAGACAACAGTCCATTGATGGGAGCATTTTCTGAACACGAAATTCAATTGAGACCCGAACGTTACCAAATCTACGTTATCACCAATGCGACCGTCTCCGAGTTCGGATTTGAAGTCGGCACCGAAACTGGGAACAGGATAATCAATTTCAATGCGGAAGGTAGAGAAGAGAATGGCTTTTTCTGTAGGCTGAAGGTCCCAAAAACACTGTTCAACTATCCCTTGACTCTACTTGTTGGAGACGAGGAAGTCGTTCCGAAGCTGTTGAACGGTTCCGACCAGACGGCCTCGTATATCTATTTCGCATCCGTGCACAGCAACCGCACAGTCTCGCTAATCTCCTCAAAGACAGCGTATCTCTTGAGCCAATTGCTTGAAGAATACATGCAGTTGCAGGTACTTCTATCCGCACAAAACGGAACGATCAATAATATTCTCGACGACTACAACAACCTCTTGGACCAATACAACCAGCTGAGACAGGAGCACAATCAATTAAACGATTCCTACAACGATAATGTGCGGGCTTATTTTCAAAGTGTGGACAACAATCGTAATTTGGTCTACATCGTCGCAGCAGCGACTGCCGTGTTGCTGGCGACTACAGTGTACTTGTCAAGGAGACTTCACAAGAAACCTAACCCTCAGGTATAGAGAACCTGCGATGTGTCTTGCAATGTCCCAACAAACATAAAAGTCTCTTTTTTCTCTTCATCGGCAGAAATCATATGAAATCAGCTGTCGACCAGAGAATAACAAGGAAACTGCCCGAGTTTGTTCGACTCTCCTCAGGATCAGCAGCTGCACTTAAACTGAGAGAGGAGAGATTGGACACAAAACCGTCTACTATTTACATGATGACATACAGTCCACAGAAGTGTACAGCAAACTGCAGTTACTGCCCGCAAGCAAGAGAAAGCCGCAGCTCAACATCCATGCTTTCAAGAGTATCATGGCCAGTTCTCCACACGAACAACGTGTTGGAAGCCATCGAAAGATTCTCAGGGAACACCCGGATGAAACGAATCTGCATTCAGACGCTTAACTACCCTGGATCTCTGCTGGATGTGGTCTCCATTGTCGAATCAATCCGCGATGTCTGCGAGCTGCCTATTTCTGTTTCTTGTCAGCCCTTTGACGCGCAAGATATTCAACAGCTCGCCGCAGCAGGAGTCCAGAGGCTGGGAATACCCCTAGATGGAGCTACTGAAAACATTTTCGACAAGGTTAAAGGCCAGCAGGTAAGGGGACCGTACCGCTGGGAAAGACAAGTGAAGTTGCTCGAACAAGCAATAGACTCGTTCGGGAAGGGCAACGTAAGTACACACCTAATCATCGGGCTGGGTGAAACTGAGCAAGAAATGATCAGAATTGTCCAAGACTGCACCGACAAGGGCGTACTCCCAGCACTTTTTGCATTCACACCTATCAAAGGTACAAGAATGGAAAACACTCCACAGCCTTCAATTCAAGAATTCAGACGTATCCAAATCGCTAGATTTCTGATATGGCACAGGCTGTCCCGATACGACCGTATGCAATTTGATGACAAGAGCCGTCTGACTGATTTCGGCGTCACTGACAGTATCTTAAGCCAAATAATCAAAGATGGAAAAGCTTTTCTCACAAGTGGCTGCCCAGACTGCAACCGTCCGTATTATAACGAAAGACCAAGCGGTCCATTCTACAACTATCCACGTAGATTGAAAACTCAAGACTTGCTTGAAATAGAACGCCAGCTCATTTTGAAGTAAGCACGAATGGCCGAAAGTCCAAATGTCTGCCCAAATGATTCGTCGAAAAACCTATGTGGAAGATGTGCACTAAACCAGACCCAAGCGACTGGTGACACGTTTGGTTCAGGCATCCATAGAAGACAAACAGATTTCTCTTCAAGAAGCTGTCTTTGTAGGTTGTCCATCTCTGTTCCCCATACGC
>CAYPRE010000068.1:0-2256 GCA_964413045.1 uncultured Candidatus Bathyarchaeia archaeon | reverse complement strand
TTGCCTTTATGTTCACCTGCATTATGGGGGCGTACCTTTTCTGGGGCGGATTTGGTTTTCAGCGTCCACCGATGGCCTTCGCTCATGAGCTTGTAAGACAGGGCAAACGCGACTTGACTATCTACACGTGTGGTTCAGAAATAGACATAGACATACTGTCAGGCGCAAAGGTAGTTTCACGTTTCGAGTTGGCTTTTTTTGCCATCGAAGGCATAGGTTTGGCGCCAAACATCCAGAGAAGAATTCGCGAAGGCACCATCGAGATCGAGGACTACACAAATTTGGCCATGGCCCTCAGGTTTCTCGGAGGTGCCTTGGGAGTGCCGTTTATGCCTTTAAGAAGCATGTTAGGCACAGATCTAATGACCAAAACTAGGTTCAAACCCAAGAAGGCGGAAGTGATCAACTGTCCCTTCACCGGAGACAGAATCGTGCTCGTTCCTTCTGTCAGACCCGATTTCAGCATCGTGCATGCTTCGCGAGTTGACAGCGAGGGAAATGTGCAAATAGACGGTATCAAAGGCGAAGACATAGAAGGCGCAAGAGCAGGCAAGAAGCTTATCGTCTTGGCCGAGGAGATCGTCGACACAGAGTTCATTCGAAGCCAACCAGACCAGACGGTCATTCCGAATATTTACGTCACGCACGTTGTTGAGTGTCCTTGGGGCGCATACCCGATGATGGTGTACAACTACTACGATTACGATATGGAACACATTAGGATGTACTACGCTAAATGCAAGACAGAAGAAGGATGGCAGGAATATTGCGAAGAATACATAACAGGGCTCAAAGATCACACCGAGTTCCTTAAAAAGACAGGTCTCGAAAAACTCATGAAGCTGAAGGCAAAGAAACCCTTTGCCTATTGAAAGGAGGAAGCATTCAAACGATAAAGAAAACGGCAGATCCAAAAGAGTTCTCTACCCTAGAACTGATGGCTGTTTGTGGATCCCGCGCAATAAGGAACGGCGAGGTCGTGTTCATAGGCACTGGTTTGCCCATGATCGCAGCTTTGCTAGCTAAGAGAACACATGCCCCAGACGCAAAGATCGTTTTTGAAGCGGGGTTCATAGATTCAAACGCCAAAGATGTAGCATTATCGATCGCTGACTCCAGACTTGGCTATCGCGCTTCTGGAGCTATTGGCCTAGTCGAAACACTTGGGCTCATGCTTCAAGGGGGACACGTTGACGTTGGCTTCGTTGGTGCGGCGCAGATTGACAAACGCGGCAATATCAACACGACATACATTGGAGCCTTCGAGAAGCCAGTAGTAAGACTGCCTGGAAGTGGCGGTGGAAACGACATAGTATCGTCTGCGAAGCGGATCGTGGTCATAATGACTCATGAGAAGAGAAAGATGGTTAACAAATTGGATTATTTGACGAGTCCAGGATTCCTCGATGGCCCAGGAGCAAGAGAAAAGGCGGGCCTGCTGGGTGGAGGACCCTCTCTTGTGGTCACCAATCTTTGTCAGATGGACTTTGACCCTCAAACAAAGTGCATGCGACTTGCGACTGTTCATCCGAGTGTCACGATTCAACAAGTCTCGGAAAACACAGAGTTTGAGCTTGCTATTCCAAATAGAGTACCGACAACAGATCTCCCGACCTGCGAGGAGCTGACGCTTTTGAAAGCAATTGACCCTGACGGGATTTACATACCGTGGACTAAGTAGGCTTCGCCTCTTTCTGGGGTAGCTTGGGTTTCTGTTTGGTGACCTGCTCGACTACCTTCCAGAATTCTTCTTCCGTCAAACTCTTGCGCAGGTCTTTCAGGAGCTTCTTGATTTGATAGAAAGTCATCTGCGCTTCACCCTTGTCCAAGCTTTCACGTGTCCCTCTTATTCTCTTCACTATCTCGTCTATCTGCACGGGAGTAGCCTTGATACTCGCTTGAGCCAAACGAGTCTCAACCAGATTTTTTCCAGTGTGCTTTCCGATAAAGAAGTTGGTCTCTCGTCCTATGATTTCAGGAGGGAATGGCTCAAAAGTCATTGGGTTAGCAAGCATTGCTCGAACGTGTTCTTCCTCTTCGTAGGAAAAAGCGTTTTCGCCTATCATTGGCTTGTGGAATTGAATTGGCAAGGCAAAAGTCTTCTCAGCCAACTGCGAAAGACGGTAGAGCTTGTCCAATTCCAAACCCGTGTCAATATTATACAGCAGCTCCAACGCAGCACAGACTTCCTCTATTGGGGCGCACCCCGACCTTTCACCGAAGCCAGCAACACAAGTGTGTACGTAGGCCACTCCT
>CAYPRE010000067.1:0-5220 GCA_964413045.1 uncultured Candidatus Bathyarchaeia archaeon | reverse complement strand
AGAAGTCATCGAGAACATTGACAAGATGCTTGGTTACATCTTGAATAAGGTTGATTTGGATTCGACGTATCTGGCGTTGACTGCTGACCATACGACTTCGTGCGTTACGCGGAATCATGAGGGTGACCCAGTGCCTGTTGCGATAACAGGTCCGTATGTTCGCAAGGACGGAGTGTGGGAATTTGGCGAAAGAGCGTGTGCTGAGGGTGGGCTTGGCAGGATTAGAGGCCTTGACCTGATGTATATACTGATGAATCTTGTCGGGAAGGCAAAGAAGTTTGGCTCGTAGCTTTTACGCGACGGGCATGAGTCTCCATTCTTTGTAGTCAGTTGCGACGCGAGTATACCCTCTGAGCATTTTGTCCGTTTCTGGGCTGCCTGTGTCCACTCGTAGGATGTTGCTGTCGATGGTTCTTAGTTTGTTCTTCGTAGCTGCTACGATTATGCGTTGTTTTCCGACGTGGGTTACGATTTTGGGGCTTATCTGCTGGTTTCCTCTGCCGAGAAGGATTCCTTGATGGCCGATGGGCGAGAGGATGATCCACGTTTTTTGCCAGTTAGTTACTGTTTGCAAAATTGTCTTCTCATCCACGTCAAGCATAATTTTGCCGTCTGTGTAGATGTCTACGCCTAGAACCGTTTTTGGAACGCCCAGGAGTTCTGCGAAACGTTTCACAGTTGTTCCTGGGCCGAGAATGATGGTTGCGTCTTTGGGTATCTCTTCCAATATGAATTTGGCTATGGCTGTTTGATTGTCTTTTTCATCGTCTGTTTCTGGGCTCAACTGTTTGCCACCTTGGATGTGGGCTGGGAGTAGAGGGGCTTTCAAGTAGCCGTGAAGCTTTACCGAGAATACGTCGTCGCGTATGGCTTTTTCATCGGCATCCATGACTTCGAACTCTGCTGTTTCTGCCCTTTTCTCAGCGTAAGCAAGTACCACCTCGACGGCGTCTGAGGGGTTCACTGCGAAAACGCCGCTGTACATTTTGACACCGGATGGAACGCCGAGGACTGGTGTGTCCTCGCCTTGAAGCGCATCGAATATGTCTTTGGCTGTGCCGTCTCCTCCGATGAAGACTATCAGGTCAGCTTTTGCTTTGACCATAAATTTCACGGCGTTTTTCGTGTCGTCTGCGGATGTTACTTGTGCGACTTTCATGGGTAAGACTTGGACTGTGATTCTAGCGGTTTTTGCTTCGTTTTCGCCCATTATTCCGGGGCATGTCAGAATAGTCATGGATGAATCTGTCATGTTCGAGTGGAGTTTTCTGAGGAATTCTGTCGCTCTTGCTGGCGATACGGGTTCTGCTCCGCGGGCAACTGCTTCTTTCAGGAAGTGGTCTGTTCCTTTCAGGCCTACTTTTCCGCCCATGCCCGCGATTGGGTTGACGATCAGGCCGAGTCTCATTGGTTGTCACTAGCAAGAGTTTGCGGGACAGTGTATAAACCGTTTCTTGCCGAGGCGGATAGTTTGGCTGCAGAGTGTTGGGACCGTCGTGCTTGTTCAGTTTATACCATGTGGAAGAAGCGTTGGCTACTGGAAATTCTTATATGCGGAGTTTTTGCACATTGCATACGACAAGGGGATTGATTGATGCCTGCTAAGCCGAGGAAGCTGCTTGTGACTGGCGCCACGGGCCAGATTGGTTCAGAATTGACATTGGAATTGCGGAAGAGGTACGGCGGTGACAACGTGGTCGCTGTTGGACACAGCCGAAAACCCGGCGAGGCACTGTTGAACTCGGGCCCGTTCGAGTCTCTTGACGTTGGCAACCGTGGGAGTGTTGAGAAGGTTGTCAGAAAGTATGATGTGGACACGGTTTATCATTTGGCGGCTGTCCTCTCAGCCTCGGGTGAACAGAACCCCCAGCTTGCTTGGGACTTGAACATGGGCAGTCTTTACAACGTGCTGGAGATAGCGAGAGAATGCAGGTTGAGCAGGGTTTTCTGGCCGAGTTCGATAGCTGCCTTCGGTCCGACAAGCCCGCGAATTGGCACACCTCAGGAAACCGTTATGATTCCGAACACTATGTACGGCGTAACGAAGGTCGCGGGGGAGCTTTTGTGCAATTACTATTTCGTGAAGTTTGGCGTGGATGTGAGGGGTCTGCGTTATCCAGGCATCATCAGCAGTGAGGTTCTTCCTGGCGGGGGTACGACGGATTATGCTGTGGCTATTTTTTATGAGGCCATAAAGAAGAAGCGTTATGTTTGTTTTGTAAGGGAGGATACTGTGCTGCCTATGATGTACATGCCCGACTGCATCAAAGCGACTGTAGACCTGATGGAAGCTGACTCGGCGCGCGTTAAACGTCATGATAGCTACAACGTTGCTGGGATGAGCTTTTCGGCTGGGGAATTGGCGGCTGAAATCAGGAAGCACATTCCAGATTTCGAGTGCGAATACAGGCCTGACTTTAGACAGAAGATCGCGGATTCGTGGCCAATGTCCATAGACGACAGTGCAGCGCAAAAAGATTGGGGATGGAAACCCACCTACAACTTGACCGCTATGGCCAAAGACATGATTGGGAAGTTGTTGAAGAGATTCAAAGAAGGTAAGCTGTAAAAAGTGTTTGTAAGCGAGAAAAGGTTAAGAGAAGAACGGTTGAAATAGGAAAAAATGAGGTATGGTGAAAGTGAGAAATCCGACGTCATTCTTGCGTGAAGAGTACGAGGAGCTTGTGAAGAGTGAGCTTGACTGGAAACTGCGGGTTTTGCAGGGTCCGAGCACTCCTTGGTGCAGCGTTGATGGAAAGAAGGTTCTGATGTTCTGTTCTAACAATTATTTGGGTTTGAGTAATCATCCGCGTTTGAAGGAAGCTGCTGTGAAAGCAGTTGAGACTCATGGTGCGGGTTCTGGGTCTGTGCGTCCTATCGCTGGCACGATGGATATTCATGTTGAGCTTGAGAAGAGGCTGGCAAGGTTCAAGCATGCGGAAGCTTCGCTAGTGTATCAGACGGGGTTTGCGGCTAATGCGGGCTTAATTCCTCAATTAGTGGGCAAGGGAGATTTGATAGTCAGTGATGAACTCAATCATGGGAGCATAATCGATGGTGTGCGTTTGTCGCATGGTGAGAGGGCGGTTTACAAGCATTCGGACGCGGAGGATTTGAGCCGAGTTTTGGATGAGGCGGAAAAGCACACGCCTCCTTACAGGAGGATTCTGGTAATCACTGACGGGGTCTTTTCGATGGACGGAGACATAGCACCGCTTGACAAGGTCGCGAAGGTAGCGGCTGAGCATGGTGCGATGGTTTACGTTGATGATGCGCATGGTGAAGGCGTTCTGGGCGAAGGCGGAAGAGGCATAGTGTCGCATTTCAAGCTGGGAAGAGACAAGGTTCAGGTTGAAATGGGAACTTTTTCCAAAGCTTTCGGCGTGGTCGGCGGTCACGTTTCAGGGTCAAAGGACCTGTATAGTTTTGCCTACAATAAGTCGCGGACTTGGCTGCTCAGCGGTTCACATCCGCCCGCAGTAGCAGCAGCATGCATTGCGGCCGTAGACGTGCTGGAAAGCGAGCCGCAGCATGTGCGAACACTGTGGGAACACACGCGCTACTTCAAGAAGGCAATGAAAGACTTGGGTTTCAACATAGGCAACAGCGAGACACCCATTACGCCAGTGATCGTGGGTGAAAGCAGTGTGGCCAAGAAACTGAGCGCGCGGCTTTTCGAGGAAGGAGTGTTTGCGCTGCCGATAGTGTTCCCGATGGTGGCAAGAGACAAGGCAAGAATACGAACGATAATGAACGCTGCGCTGATAAGGAAAGACTTGGACTTCGCGATCGGCATCTTCGAGAAAATAGGAAAAGAACTGAAAATAATCTGACAGTCTCTTTGGTTATGTAGTGATTGGTCAAATTCTTTCTGCTTTGTCGGTCAGTCAGTTCATTACTAGCGTTGTTCTACGCGTTCATAAGTTTCTTCAGGTCGTCTATGAACCTGTCAAACATTTTTACCTTGTTGCTCTCTTGTACTTGGTTTTGGCTCATAACGTAGCTGCCATCAGTGTCAACTTCTACGATAGCCCTTCCTTTTTTTGCTGGCTTCTTTACTGACAATGTGCTGTCTTCATCGGGGGTAACAAAGAACACTTTGATGTGCTTCGTAACTTGATCTTTTGACAGTTTGATCTTCCAATACCCTGTTTGGGCAATTCTCTCTCGCAGAGTGACTTTGCTTGATATTACTGCCAGGACTTTGCAAGTTTTTGGGTCGTATATTATGATGTCGACGTCAGGCAAATGCGAGCCGAATTCACCGAAATCAACTAGTAGATTTCTCTTAACTGAATTTAGCTCGTACGGTAGGTTCTGACCGCTTGTTCGCTCGAGTTTGTTTCCTTCGACTATTTTCAATCCTAGAAGCTCGACTTCCTTTCTGAGCATGTGTAGAACGATTTTTTCGAGGTTCTTTCCTTTCCATGCTCGCCATGATTGTTCATGGTCTTTCATTGCCGTTGGATTCTTCAGCCAATCTTCATGGTGCAGTTTCTTAGCCTGTTCGAAAAGCTCTGAAATATGTTTGTAGACTTCATTACCGTAGGTCTTCCTTTTTTCTTCATATAGCTCTATCAAATCTTTGATTTTCATGTTATCTCTCCACGTCTAACCACGGTTTTTTCGAGTGTTCCTTTCGTAGTATTTCCAGTTGATTACCCTTGCTTCTTCAGTTTTCTTTGCGCCCGGCAGGGGTTTTCTCATTATGAAAAGATATTTGAAGCCTCGTAAGTAAAAGTTGAATCGCCTCGCACGGTTATACCAAAGGCTTGTGTTGGAAGATTGCCCTCGGCGAACTACGCATATTACGTCAACTGTATCAAAATATTTCATCAGTCTTTCGTAAAGTAGAAACCCGACTGGGGTGAACTTCTTCTTGACCCATTGGTCTCCGATTAACCAGCCAAGCACTTTCCCAGGTTTCAGAATTCTATGACATTCTTTTATTACTTTTTCAAGCTCGTCGTAGAACTCTTCAGTTTCACTTGAAATCTTGCCTATGCAATCCGGATGTTCATTGTATCTTATATTGTCTCCATAGGGCGAATCAATGAAGACCATGTCGACGTGGTCATCAGATAGCGGAATTTTGCGTGCGTCATTCTGAATTATGTCCGATCTGGAAGAGGGAGGAGCAATATCGTAGCAGATAGCTCTTCGTCCTTCCTCCTTGCATACGTCGATCGTCGTGCCGCTGCCGCACATTGGGTCGACGAC
>CAYPRE010000066.1:0-5232 GCA_964413045.1 uncultured Candidatus Bathyarchaeia archaeon | reverse complement strand
CTGGCGCGAAAGCGGGAGAAATCGCCAAGCTCGCGAGAAACCCCAAACGCGGCGAAGAGGGCGTGTATGACGTCGTGTTTGACCCGCTGATCCTGGGCTCCTCGCTGGGCGTATGGGGCGGCATGGCTTCAGCCTACAACGTCCTGGTCCAAATGTCCGTGTTCGTAGACAAGCTCGGTAAGAAAGTGGCGCCCAGCACCGTTACGCTGAGGGACAATCCAGCCGCATACTCGATAATGAACAGGGTCTTCGACGACGAGGGTGTCCCAGCGAGAGAGAACGTGTTCATAGACCGCGGCGTACTTAAAACGTACCTGCACAACACTTCAACCGCCAAAATGTTCAAAACAAAGACCACAGGCAACGCAGGCTTAGTCTTTCCTACCCCGTGGAACATAGAAATGGACGCAGGAGGTGTGACCAAGGAAGAACTGTTCCAAACAGTGAAAAGCGGACTCTACCTCACGAACACGTGGTACACGCGCTTCCAAAACTACGCAAAAGGCGACTTCTCAACCATCCCAAGAGACGGCATCTTCAAGATACAAAACGGCGAAATCAAACAATCCCTCAAAGACCTGCGCATAAGCGACAACATCCTAAACATGCTGGGCAACATTGCAGCAGTCTCAAAAGAACGACAACACGTGCACTGGTGGGGAGAAGCAGACCCGCCGTCATTAGCGCCCTATGCCCTAATCAAAAACGTACACATCACAAAATCCAAATAACACGCCGGCTCCGCAAAGTCCCCCCTCAAGTCAAAACACAGCATATTTGATTTCAAAAAGATTTTATATGAAGTTGCCCTCACGTTCAGATTGATGTGAGTTCATAGAGAACATATACATTGTAGACTCGAGGTGTCTGTGACTTTGGGCTTGGCAGGTGAACATTGGTGACTGTCCATAAACGCGGCAGAAGTCGAAAGCACCATTGGGTTGAATTTAGAACCATTGAGAATGATTCTTCGCCTGAAGCGCAATACTTGAAATGGGCAAGTGTCAACAACCCAGCATTAGCTCAATGTGCACTCGATGGTTGCTCACAATGCAGGGAAAAGAGTTTCAGACTTAGGCATGATAGAAAATTCAATAACATTCGGTTCTACTGTCCAAAGTGCGGTTTCGAAACTTCATTCCATATAATACGTCCCAAACGGAACTTCAACTCGATTGAAATCTATGACACGCGAGGCATTCTTGTCGGCGTGAAGAACGTTGATGATTACCATGAAAAAACTAGCCGAGAGAAAGCTGACTCGCAGGTGACGTATGCTGAGCAAAAACTGGACTTGGGCGGTGAATGGTTCGATGGTGTTTCAGGTACTCATTCACAATCTCGATATTTGAGCCGTGAAGAAATCCTGAAACGAATTGAAGACCGCCGAATGAAGAGACTCATGACGGCTGCGCTTGAAGAAATCGAAAACGAAGAAAGAGATGATCGTATTTCGGCCTTCAAAGCCGACATCAATGGAGACAATGTCACAGACTGATTTTCTGTAATAGATATGAGGAAGAGTAGAAGCGCAGTATTTCTGTTTGTGAGTTTCAACAGTGTGTTGATGATTTTTCCTTTGACGTCAGCGTTTATATTATTAGAGTAGAGTAATCTAGGCCTAGGGCCCGTAGTCTAGGCTGGATAGGATGCTGGCCTGCGGAGCCGGAGATCCAGGGTTCAAATCCCTGCGGGCCCGCCACGCTTCTGACGATTCAACGAGTGCAGAAGGAATTTTCTTAAGAAAGGACGGTTCATGATAGTCAGGTTGAGAGAGACTGTATGGTTTCGGAAGTTCTCATCAGGGCACAGCGTATTACTAAAAAATACGATGATTACTTGGCAGTTGATGACATAGACTTCGAAGTCTACAGGGGTGAATGCTGTGGATTTCTGGGTCCGAACGGGGCCGGAAAGACGACCACTATCAAGATGGTTCACTGCGTTTTGCCGCTCACTTCGGGTTTGTTGACGGTTGCAGACATGAACGTAGAATTGAAGCCGCGGGAGATCAAGAAAATGATCGGCGTGTCTCCGCAAGAAGACAACCTTGACCCTGATTTCACAGTCCTTCAGAATCTGCTCGTCTACGCCCGTTACTTCGACATACCAAGAGGCGAAGCCCTGAAACGTTCCGAAGAATTGCTTAAATTCTCGCAGCTGGAAGAAAAACGGGATGTCGTCATTGACCAGTTGTCCGCAGGCATGAAACGCCGTTTAATATTGGCTCGGGCCTTGATTAACGAACCACAAATCCTACTCTTGGACGAGCCTACCACAGGGCTTGACCCCCAAGCACGCCACCTGATATGGGACAAAATTCGAATGCTCAAGAAGCAGGGCGTAACCATAATCCTGACAACTCACTACATGGACGAAGCCACTGCCCTGTGCGACCGAACGTTGATCATGGACCACGGCAAGATCATCGAGCAGGGCACACCCGCCGGCCTCGTTAAGAAACACATCGGCGAGGACGTTTTGGAGTTGGACTACGACGAGGAAATGTTAAAAAAACTACAGCAAAAATTCCCAGACGCCCGCCTAGAAGTGTTAGGCGACAGGATCCGCGTGTTCACGGCTAAGCCACATGGGTTCTTCCAAAGTTTCCTCGAAGATTACCCCACAAAAGGAGCAACTGTACGAAATGCGAACTTGGAAGATGTCTTCCTCAAACTGACGGGGAGGCAGCTAAGAGAATGAAAACCCAGAATCGTGTTGCAGCAAGCTTCAACCTTCCCGAGTTGACGTACCGAGTCTGGAAAGGGTGGCGCCGAGACTGGGACGTGTTCATGAAAACATGGAAAGTCAACTTCTTCCCGCCGCTACTGGAACCCATCTTCTATCTGCTCGCGATGGGTTTTGGTCTCGGAGGCTTCATCCAGTCAGTAGGCGGCTTACCCTACATACAGTTCATAGCACCAGGGCTGATTTCCATCTCGATAATGTACGGCTCCTTCTTTGAATGCACTTACGGTTCTTTCGTGCGCATGTACTACCAAAAAACCTTCGACGGAATAATCGCCACACCAATAAGCATAGAAGAAGTCATAGCAGGCGAACTCTTTTGGGGAGCAACCCGCAGCCTCATCAGCTCAAGCATAGTCTTAGCCGTCGTAGCCGCCTTCGGTCTGATCACAAGTCCCTTATTCATCCTAATCCCGATCGTCGCATTCTTCAGCGGCCTAATGTTCTCAGCAATAGGCATGTGCTTCACTGCGCTCGCTCCAAACATAGATTTCTTCAACTATCCTGGCTTCCTCTTCGTAACACCAATGTTCCTGTTAAGCGGAACATTCTTTCCACTCTCAAGCACACCTGTTCTGATGCAGACGTTCGCGCAACTTTTTCTGCCCCTCACCCACACAGTGAACTTGACAAGAGGCTTGCTGTTCGGAAGCCTAGAATCATCCATGTTCCTCAGCATCGTGTGGATAGCCATAGTAACACCAGTTTTCTTCGTCCTGAGCATAAACCTGATGAAAAAAAGGCTACTGAAATAGAAGCACAGACCACATAGACCTGGACGCCGATAACGTCTTTGACTGCTCTTCTTGTCCTCTTTCCAGTCAGCTTGATGCAGATGCCTCGTAACTTCGCAGCAGTTTATCGACATCTCTTCCTAAATGCTCGCCCGCGTATCCGCCTTCCAACACAAAAAAAGTCGGCATTTTCACCGCTGCAATCCTTCTTCCAATACCCTCATAGCCTTTCTCTGTCAGACCAAGCGACGCCAAATCTCCAGCATGCGTGTCGAATCCTGCCGAAACTGCCACGACTTCAAACGTTCTACTGCTTATCATGTGGAGGGCTTTGTCAAGGGTTTTCAGGTACGACTCGTCTCCGCAATCTGGTGGCAACGGAAAATTTAGGTAGTTTGCTTCGGATGCGTTGCCCGTGCCTGGATAATTCGGGTGCTTATGCAATGAAACATACGTTACTTTTTTGTCTCCCTGAAAGATTTCTTGAGTCCCATTCCCATGATGCCCGTCAATGTCCAGAATCAAAGTCGGCTTGTCCAAACGCTTCACTGCAATGGCTATGTTGTTGAAGTAGCAGAACCCCCTCGTAGCCGCACCCAATGCTGCTCCACTTTTTCCACAATGGTGTCCAGGTGGACGCATAAGCGAGAACCCCTTAATCTTGGCGGCCAAAAGCGCTCCTCCCGCCGAAAGTCTCGCATACTCAAAAATGTTATCATAAGCCGGTGTGTCACCATCCTCAACCAGCCCTTTCTTGACCCTCCACACATAATCATCATCATGCACCTTGAACAACTGCTCCTCAGAGGCTGGTTCAGGAGTCAAGAACTCGTAACCTTTCGCCTTCAAGATTTCACGAGCCGTCCTAACCCTCTCGGGACCTTCAATATTCCAAGAACCATAACCCAAGCATTTTTCTGAAAACACGATCTTGGTCTTCAAAGTCTAAGCATCCCTAATCAGATAGGTTGATATTTTTCAGATTAAAATATAACCTCATCTCTCTAGAACTTGGAGAAACTATCCAAAAATGAAGAAAACTTCCCTCAGCTTTGTCGAGAACCCCTTCTCTGCGTTTCGTCAAGAATGCACAGACCACTTGACAGCCGCTTTCAGAAATCTGTTCCCTGAAATTCGAATGGAGGATTTGGCGATGGAGAACCCAACCAATCCTGATTTCGGTCAGTTGGCCTCTTCATTATGTTTCGAGCTTGCCAAGAAAATCGGAGAAAAACCCTTCCCCCTAGCTCAACGTATAATCAAAGCCATCAACGATTCAGACTACTCACTCATCGAGAAAATCGTACCAGCTGGCGGAGGATACATAAACTTCCATGTAAACGTCCTCAGGTTCTCACGTTTGACTCTCGAATCTGCCAGAAAACTGGACCAACAGTACGGTCTCGTCAAAACAGAAAAGCCGCTTAGACTAATCGTTGAACACACAAGTGCTAACCCTCTTCATCCTATCAATGTTGGGACCGCTCGGAACCCCGTGCTTGGCGACACGCTGGCTCGTCTTCTCAAAGCAAGGGGACATGCCATATCTCGTCACTTCTACATTGATGACGTTGGCCGTCAATCTTCAGTAGTTGCTTACGGCTACGAGAAACTGGGAAAACCCAAGCCTGAGGGTAAGCCTGACGAGTTCATAGGCAGAATATACACGATTACAAGCTGCATTGTTGAGATCAATCGTTTGAAAAGAGACATTGAACGAGCAAAATCCTCTGCTACCGAAGAAGAGATC
>CAYPRE010000065.1:0-5339 GCA_964413045.1 uncultured Candidatus Bathyarchaeia archaeon | reverse complement strand
CTGCTCTTCAGAGTTCAAAAGAAATCATCATTGTCGAAGGCAGAGCAGACATCATCAACCTGATGCGCTGCGGACTGCTAAACACGGTGGCGTTGGAAGGGGCCAAAGTCCCAGAAGCGATAAAGACGTTGTGCAAAGAGAAAGAAGCAACCGCGCTGCTTGACGGTGACAGGGGCGGAGACCTGATTTTCAAGGAACTCTTGCAGGTAACTGACATAAAATTCGTTGCTAGGGCGCCTAGGGGAAAAGAGGTTGAAGAGCTGAACTGCAAGGAAATTTTCGGCGCGCTAGAAGCAAAGATGGCTATTCGAGAAGGAGCCGCCGTGAAGCCAGAACCACCCAAGCCTCCCAGAAAAGAAAAGCAGAAAGTGGAAGTGCCCAAAGAGATCGCTGACGTGATGAAGTCCTTGGAAGGAACCTTAGAAGCCGTGTTGCTTAACGACAAGTTTGAGCAGATAGAACGATTGCCAGTGAGTCAACTCGCCGAAAAACTGCAGCAAGTAGAAGGAATAGACACGATCATCTTCGACGGTATCATCACACAAAGAGTCGTTGACATTGCGAGCGAGAAGAACATAAAACGGATTGTGGCTTCACGTGTTTCAGATGCTGTTAAGCCTTCGCTTACTGTTGAGCTCATGACATCCGCAGAGATTGCCGCTGCTTAGCTTCCGAAGAAGTCTGACAGTTTTATAGTTTCTTTTGCTCCTGCCTTTGATGCTAACAGTTGTTCTTCGTTTATTCCGAAGCTTCCGAGGATGCGGGCTGCTGCGGGCACGATTTGTTTCGTAACGTAATATTCTATGTCGATTTCGTCGTAGTTGGCAAGCATGTAGGGTTTGACTCTTTCGAAAAGTCTGCCCTTTCCGATGATTATTACGTAGCCTATCTTGTCGCCTACCGAGAGTTCCCATCCTTTTGCTCTCAGCATCTTTGCGGCCTCAACGTGCGACGCGTTAATCTCATACTCTTCAGCAGGCTTCGTCAACGTTTTCCAGATTATGAGGTCGCGGTAGGAAACGCGCTTCTGTCGAAGGTCGTAGATGAACTGGTGCACAAAGTCAGCGGCTTTCTTGGGTGATTGTTCTTTCAGAATGATTTCCAGCACTTTTTCCTGCACGGTTTTGGCTATTGTCGCCCAGTCACCGCGGACGACTTCCATGCCTACGATGTCGAGTCTTCCGTCCTGCAAAAGACCCGCGTAACGTTTCTTTGCTTCTGTGAAGAAGATGCGAACGTAAACCTTGTCAGGAGCGATCTCCAGCTTGAGCTCGTGCATTATTTCTTTTTCGAGCGTTTCAATTTTCTGAGTATCGTTCTGGAGAAAGATGCTGTCGGTGTCGCCGTAAACGACTTTCAACTCAGTCTTTTCAGCCATCTGGATCGCGCTCTGTATCGTGTGTCTTCCCCAGGCGGCAGCTGCTTCTGCCACGGGCTTGACGTACCATCTTGCGCCTGTCCAGCCTGCGTAACCGTAAGTGGCGTTTGTTATTATTTTCACAGCTTTCTGGCGGGAATCTAAAACTCGGAACTCAAGACTTGAGGGTGTGAGTTTTTTCATTTTGGGGCGAATCTCGCTTCGGGCTTTGATTAGGTACGTTAGGGCTTCTTTGTAGAAGCCTGGGGGTTCTTTGCGGAATTTGTGTCCCACTTCTGGAGCTTCATAGACTCCGCCTGCGGGTATTGGATCATTGGGGGATAGGTAAGTGTCTGGGGATAGGTTGTAGGTTATCATGAGGTTTGGGTACATGCTCTTGAAGTCTAAGGCGACGATGTTATCGTGCAGTCCTGATGTGGGCTGGAGAACGAGGCCGCCTGCGTATGGGCGGTATGGTTGCTCTATTCTTTTGGGTACGAGTTCGCCTAGTTTGTGCGTTTGTTTGATGAGGAACCATTCAACGCGAAAGCCTGCGGCTGCCGTACCCACGTGGTCCAATGGTAGTCCGACGAGGATAGAGAGTTGCGTGGCAAAGTCAAGCACGGCTTCAGTTATGCCCATGATACAGCAAGTGTTATCCATCGAGTATTTTTTGAGGGTTTCCCGTTTTGTTTTGTTATCCCAGTAGTCTGCGATGTCAATATCTTCGATGATCGTACGGTCTTTGATTTTCATCACGCCCAAGAAATCAGCAAAGTTTTCGAGTGTTTTTACTTTGATTTCTTGAAATTCTACGATGTAGTCTGCGAGATCTAGGTTTGCTCTGCCGGTGAGTGAAACGTGGCTGTACACGCTTGTATGTGGCTCGGTCTTGGCTCGGTCAACGTACAAGTGCAAGCCTGATTTTTTGCATCTTTCGCGGAGGTAAGACCAGTGTTGATTGTTGATGCCGTAGCCTACGATGATGTCGGGGTCGAATTGCTGAGTGTAATTCATGAATTGTTCGAGTATGTGTTTGTCTTTTCGGTCTTCTTCGGCCGAGAACTGTTTCTGGTCGCCGCAGTTGGTGACAGTTGAGATTATGACAACAGGGTTTCTATCAGGCTTAGGCGAGCCTTCATGGCTGTAGCATATTGTTGAGAAGCCGAGGATGCGCAGTTTCGGGGTTTCAGTTTTCTCGATGAGTTTCGGGGTGGATTTTGCTGCGTAGAATTTGTCGGCTTTTGTGTTTGGGATTTTTTCGGTTTCGGCTGCCTCTACTTCGTGCCAGCCGCATGGTACAATGTTGTTGTCGATCAAGTAGCGCATAGCGTGTCGAATGTCGTCTTCGAGGCAGTCTTTGGCGCCTTCGAGCTTTCGAACCTCTTTTGCATATCCTGAAATTGCCTCTGGATCACCGCAGTAAATCTTCACAGTCTTGACTGGTTTGCCGAAAAACTTGCGCTCAACAGGCTCAAGCTTCGTTATCGATGGGAAGTCTCCCTTTCTAATCTCCTCTGCAAGCTTCACTGGTTCAACTTCTTCCTTAGCAATCGCGTAGAAATATGAGGGCAGGTTCCTGTCGATAATGAGGATCCTTTCTCCTGAAGCAGAAATGCCCCAGATTCGGATTTCTGGTCGTTCAGCCTTTGCCTCATAGTTTAGGTCCAAAAGCCAGAAGATGACTTTCATGGTATCCCCGTCATTTGAAACATTCAATACTGAAAGAAACCAAGCTTAAATGCTTTGTAAACTTCAATGAAGAATTGAAACCAAACAAAAGAGCCAACGATTATCTGCGTGTCAACCCTTTACAGGAGGTATGATCCCGCCTATATTGACAATTGAGGTACGACGTCTCCCGCGACTCGTGCGCTTTTGCTCTGTGGTTACAGTCACATGTTTATAAATATGCAAGCGAAGGGTCTAAGAAGGAATGAGGAAAATGGAGGCGGAATAACGGAAAAAGCACAAGACCCTTTGAAAGTGGCCAAAAACGTCTATAAGTTCATAGTGGAAAACGACCGTGTGCGTGTACTTGAGGTTGTGCTTAGGCCTGGCGACAAGGCGGTAATGCATTACCATCCAGACCCTGTGGTACATGTTCTCAAAGGTGGGAAAGCAAAGATGACATCTTCAGGAAAAACAGATCTCTTGGACCTGAAAACTGGTCAAGCAATCTTCCTTAAAGCCCAATTTCACGAAGCCGAGAACCCAGGGAAAACCGATTTAGACCTCTTAGTTGTCGAACTCAAAAAATAGTTTCCTTCTTTCTTTTCTTAACCGCGCAGTTCTCAGATTGAGCGTAGATCACGTGCGCGCTAGACTACGGGTCCTTTCTGCCTGCGTGTACAGGCTGAATTAATAATCAAGTGGAGATACTTCCCGAAAAACCGATTTCTCTTATGTATCTGACATCTCTGTAACTAGGTGTGTACCCGTCTCCTACACTCGATAAATGCTGAAGGTGCTCCTATTTCCAAAGTCTTTGGCGTTTCCCATATTCTCTTCTGTAAACTATGATTGCTAGAAGCGTTGTCGCAATGGATAATAGCAGAATGGTTGGTGATGAGAATTCTGGTACCACGTGTGTTCCTATGATAGTTACTTGTACCGTAGAAGCAAACGTGCAAGTGAAGTGTATGAATGTGTGTGTTGCATTTTCTGTTGGCGTGGGGAAGTCAGACGGAAGAAGCTGTGTGCCATTAACCCATACAACCCAATCACCAAGTTCTGTGCAGTTCATCAAAGACTTTGGAATTGTCACGTTGAAATATCCCACAGTGCCGGAATCACCAGAGGCATTGAATTCTATTTGTGATTGATCTAAGACAGGATCCGACACAGTGGAGTTGCTTTCCGTAACAACATGAAAAACTCTTCCATCCACCTGAACACTATGGTCAATAACATGATTGAGGCTTTGAGAAGCCGGAGATGCCACGACTGCACCTCGGTATACTCTTACCCTGTTGTCGGTGGACCCAAAAGCGAAAGTGCTGGCATCATTGGATATTGCGGCAAATGTTGGTTTCCCGAAGTCGGGGGGCGACCACTTCGTCGCCGTGGTGTTCCAGAAGTCGCTCCAGAGGAAGGTGCCGTTCACGTCAAAGAGCAAGGCTCCGTTGAGAGTGACGTTGAAGTCACTAACATAGACTGTGGAGCCATCTGTACCTGCGAGAATGTAGCGGCCGTCAGGGGTCACGGCTCCTGCCGTTACGTCGCCAAGCCAAGGAAGGATGGTTGCTAGACCACAGATCCCCCAAAGTAGCTTTCCTTCTTGGTTGAAGACTCTTAGGCCATCCCTTGCGCCCACGGCAATGACGGAGCCATTGCTTGACATGGACACCCAATTAACCGCTGTGCTTGTTGTATCGAGTTCCCACTTGAAGTTGCCGTCACCGTCATAGGCCCAAATACTGCCGCCCTTCCCCGTGCCAACGACGATGAAGGAGAAGTCAGGCGTCGCGGCAATCGCAGTTGGCCAGATGAACCCATTCGTCACTCTTGCCCAGAGCAGTTCTCCGTTTGCAGTGTCAAACATCCGCAGAACTGAAGTTCCAACCAGCAGTTTGCTGCCGTCTGCGCTGAAGAGCGTCGCTCTCGGATCGGCATACTCATCAGTGTGCGCAGTCCAGAGGAGCGTACCCGTTGTCGCATTCCTGAATTCAACCGTGCCGCGAAGGACGGTATCCACCAGGTATTGTCCATCTGGAGAAAACTTTGCAAATGCCGTTGCGCCATTAGGGACTGTTGCGTTGACGTTCCACAGTAAGCCGTGCCTATCAAAGACAAAGAGTTCTCCGTTGGTGGTTCCTGCAGCCGCTAGGGAGCCGTCTCCCGTTATGGCGGCGTTCCAGAACCCTCCGTAAGTGTCGCTTGTGTCGAGGGGATCGCTGGAGTTGGTTACAGGTCCGAACCTCCAGAGTAATGTTCCGTTCATATCGAACATGTAGGCATAATACAGGTTGCTGAAAGACGG
>CAYPRE010000064.1:1119-5406 GCA_964413045.1 uncultured Candidatus Bathyarchaeia archaeon | reverse complement strand
GAAGGCTATAACACTCGGATGCTGGCCAGAAAAGGCGCCAAAGTAACTGGAGTAGACTTTTCAACCAAACTACTAGAGCTCGCCAAATTGGAAGAGACCAAAGAAAAACTGGGAATAGATTACTACGCTTCAGACGCTGCAGACCTGTCAAAGTTTCCAGACAACCATTTTGACCTCGCAACTTGTTTCATGGCAATGCAAGACATCGAAAACTATGAAAAAGCCATTTCTGAAGTGGCAAGAGTTCTGAAGAACAAAGGCCGATTTGTGTTCTCGATTCCTCATCCCTGCTTTGAAGTCATTGTTGAAAACGGAAACAGGATAAGCGCAGCTACGAGATATTTCGGAGCAGCAACGTATCCAATTCAATGGAAAATGGAGAGACTATTGAAACCTTTCAAAACAACGAGTTTTCACAGAACATTAACAGAATACTCCGATGCACTCTGCAAGAACAAACTTCTCGTAAGAAGACTTGTAGAGCCACAACCGACAAAGAAAGGACTGGAAAAACATCCGCCGCTGAGAGAAGTTCTTCTCAGACCACAGTCGCTTGTAGTAGAATCCGTGAAACAGCAGATCTGAATGCGACAACTGCGCAAGAATGAAGAATTCTTCATTGACTATCTGTTGTGAAAGTGTTTTTCTCAGGCAATCTGTCATCAAAGACGAGCGTGTGACGCACGTTATTTTGAGGCTCGAAAAGTTAAAAAGCCAAAATCAACTTGCAATTGAGCGTTGGGAGGACGAACATGGACAGAAGACTGAAGATAGGTGATAAGGCAAAGAACTTCAGTCTAGAAGATCAAGAAGGAAAACTGTTCACGCTTTCAGAATTCAAGGGGAAGAAAGTGCTTCTTTCCTTCCATCCATCGGCATGGACCTCTGTATGCTCTGAACAGATGAAATCTTTGGAAAGAAACAAGGAAGCTTTTGATTCTCTTAACACGATAGCCGTTGGAGTAAGTGTCGACACTGTGCCATCAAAGAAGGCCTGGGCGAAAAGTTTGGGCATCGAGAAAACGAGGCTCCTTTCTGATTTCTGGCCGCACGGCAAAGTAGCTAAATCCTACGGAATTTTCAGAGCAGAAGACGGTTTTTCAGAACGCGCAAACATAATCATCGATGAAAGCCAGAAAATAGCCTTCTTCAAAATCTACAAGTTGGGGCAGCTCCCAGATGTTCAAGAGATCATCGGCGTATTGAAGGAACTGCCTTAGATCTTATAGGCTATTCAGCGTTCGCTTAGCTCTGATGAAGTATTCTCTGAACATAATACTTTGAAATTGATGATGTTGTCAGACCAGTTTTCTGCTCTATCCTTGGCAGAATCCCACGCCATAGCTCCCTTAAAGTGTTCATTCTCCGATTAAGTTCACGTAGGGATAACTCATGGGCTGTCATCGCTTCCTTCAACAGTTCGCAATATTTCTTTGGTAGCCATTTAAGGCCATACGAGTAGAAGATTCTCCATTTCGGCGGAGGCAAGAATTCCCTATTCAATGCAAACAATACTCTGATAATCAGGTCAAGAGAGTAATCTGCACAGTAGTGAGCAGAGACCATGTCACCTCTCTCAACCCACGCCTCGGTGATTGTTCCGATTCTCGTTTCAGGTGGGCAACAATACCACTTGAGATGTTCGCTGTGGACAACGACTCTTCTAACCCAGTAACTTCGCGGAACCTTCGTCTTTTGCCTAAGCAGCCGCTTTATCTCACTCTGAGGGTCAAAAACAATCAGCATATGAGACAGGTCCCACTTGTGCATCTCACTCACTTTTCGCTTTTTAAAGTCGTCAAGAAAATGAACCTCAAGGTCAACATCAACGCCCGAAAGTTTCTGCATCTCAGAACCAAGTTTCAATATTCTGTTTCTTAGAACCTGACTCTTCTTTCGGAGGAAAACCAAGATGTCAACATCTGAGTATTTGTCCGTGAAGCCTCTCTCTAACCCTCCAGCAAGAACAATCCCGGCCACGCCACCATTTTCAACGATCTTCGAAACAAGCTCTTCAGCGATCCCTCTGAATCTCTCAACGCAGTTTTGTCCCTTCAGTCTCATCACAATCTAGTCTCCGAGTATGGATGGCGCCTTGTGCTCAAAACATATGTTGCGACACTTTATCTATTCTTCTTGTCATTTCGCAGACAAAGAGGTTTGTGACAAGACTAGAAACCTGCACAACGTGTTCTTCTCATTCTCTGCTTCACCTTGAAAGATCCTTGGAAAAACGTTAGATTCTTTAATCGCGACTCAAGCACTTACAAGCTTGGAGAAAGGCAGAAGGATAAGCCATGAGAACTAGTCACTGCATCGACAGCAAAATCTGTCTCCTCTTACTAGGAGCACTTGTCCTGACCATCTCATGTTTTACTCAGAATGGGTTCAGAGTCTTCGTATCTGGATCTGCCTTCTCAATCACAGACCAAGATGGAAGAACCGTTCAAGCGTCTTTCTCCTCAATACAACAAGCAATTAACGACGCAGCAAACGGGTCCACCATCGAGGTACCATCAGGCATATACTATGAGCACCTTTTCATTAACAAGACAATCAATCTTGTTGGAGAAAACGTGTCTTCAACAATAATCGACGGCGGAAACAACGGTACAGTTGTGGAGATAACAAGTGACCTTGTGAGGATTTCAGGTTTCACTGTTAGAAACAGTGGTTATGGCTGGACCAGGCATGGCATATACGTCTACAAGGCAGAAAACGTCACCATCAAAGGTAACTGGATGCACGACACGTGTCATAATATAAAACTCAACTACACAGTCAACATTAGCGTAATTGAGAACACGATAGACGGTACCATGACCCAACCCACGATGTATGGAATCAGAGTAGAAAACTCTATCAACTGCACAATAAGCAACAACAAAGTTTCTGACTGCGTTGGGGCCGTCCATCTAGAAAACGCTACAGAATGTACCGTAAGCAGGAATCTCCTTCAAGGAAACAGTCAAGGAATCCGCCTGTACACGCCATGCGTTTACAACGAAATACGTGAAAACACTGTATTCAACAACACGTACGATGGTATGATCGATACGGTGCCATACAACTCAACTCTGTTCGCCAACCGTTTTTTCCATAACAACTTCATCGAAAACGAGAACCCATTCATCTACAGGGGCACCAATAGTTTCTGGGACAATGGATACCCGTCAGGTGGTAATTATTGGGGCAGGTACAACGGCACTGACTCTTATAGCGGTGAATTCCAGAACGAGACAGGTTGTGATGGAATTGGAGACACTGCTTATGACGTGAGTCTTCACGAGAGAGACAGATATCCATTGATGCATCCGTACGGCTCCATATTGAACGTTGAGACTAACATGTGCTATCTGACGATTCAATCGGCTATAGACGCATCTGAAACGTTGGACGGGCATGAGATCTCAGTGAAGAGCGGGATCTATCGTGAACATGTTGTTATGAACAAATCCTTGTCCATTATTGGAGAGAACCAGACCACTACAGTGATTGACGGCGGAAGTGTTGGCAGCGTTGTTACCGTAGACGCTGACAACGTCAGCCTTGTTGGTTTCACTATCCAGAACAGCGGATTGAATTACCCTCCATATGGGAATGATTGTGGCCTTCTTCTTGATCATTCCGTCGGGGGTAACGTAAGCTCCAACATTTTTGTTGGCAATCGAATCGGAGTATACTTGTTCTTTTCAGAACAGAATCGTCTAGAAGACAACTTGGTATACTCTAACATTGAGAGTGGCATCTGGCTTTGGCATTCAGGTCGTAACACGCTCAGCAGGAACGCTTTGTTCAATAACACGTACGGCTTCGGCGTTTTTGGAAACGAGTTCGAAAACTTCAACAACAGTATAGACGTGACTAACAGTGTGGAGGGTAAGCCCATTTATTATGTCGTCGGAGGCGCAAATGAAGTTTTCGACGATACCAAGTCTATAGGTGCTCTTTATCTCATAAGCTGTGTCAATATTACGGTCAGAAACCTGAACCTGACTGGAAACGGTCAAGGAGTATTCTGCTACAACGTGACCTATTCTCACTTTGAAAACTTGACCGCGTCGAGAAACAACTACGGTGTAGACCTTCTTAGTTCGAATAACAACACTGTAAGCAACAACTACTGCGAAAACAACTGGGTAGGCATTCGCCTTGAGAGTTCAAACATGAACACGGTGAAGAACAACACGTTGGTTGCGGGCGAAAAGGGAATCTCGCTCTACGACGCCGATACGAATCGCGTTGAAGGCAACACTATTAGGAACAGTGTTTTCGGGATTCGGTTGT
>CAYPRE010000064.1:0-1069 GCA_964413045.1 uncultured Candidatus Bathyarchaeia archaeon | reverse complement strand
GTTCAAAACATTGCACAAGCGGATTTAGTGAGCTCAAACCAGAACGTGTGGGACGACGGCCATGAAGGCAACTTCTGGAGCGACAACAATGTCCCCGACGGCGATAGGAACGGGATTGCAGACGAGGAATACATTGTTGCCGCCGTGGATCGGGATCATTTCCCACTGTCGGGTCTCTACCACGCTTTTGAAATAGACTATGAAGCGGAATATCAAGAAGTTGGGGTGATAAGCAATTCGACCGTTCTCGGCTTGACTTTCGAAGAAGGTGGTCGTGCCATTGTGTTGACTGTGGAAGGCCCTAATGAGACTCTGGGTTTCTGCAGAGTACGTGTTCCGCACAGTCTGGTTGAGCCTGAACTGAACGTGATCATCGACGGTGGACTGGTTAACGTTTCGTTTGCGAACTACAACTTGTATGACGATGGTGTTTATAGGTCAATATACTTCGAGTATGGGCACTCAGCGCATTAGATTGTCATACTATACGAATTTCAATGGCTGGGTCTATGGCTGTTGATTGGGGCTCTGACGATAGGCCTAATTCTCTTATTGAAAGGCAAGGTTGTGATACGAAGTTAACACTTCAGTGCAACATGGTCCGTGACTTGTTTTTCACGGTGGCAAATGTTTGTCGGAGTGGTCTGAGACTAGAACACTGTTTCAGATAATCTAATTAACTAGAAAGGCCGTATTTTATACTTGCTTTATTCAAAAGGGAGAATGGAGAATTTGAAAAAACCTAGTTTAATCACTATTGCCTTTCTATCGATAACCCTAATGTTAGTTAGCCTTCTTAACGTGTACCCATTTAAAACAGCTACTGCTCAACCCAACACTATGAACTTTGCCACGGGCGAAACCATCAACTTCACCAGCAATACCACAATGTCATTCTGGTCCGGCGTTTCCTTCCAGTTCGGAACAGGTATAGTCCTCCAATTCCAAGAGATGCCGCCGATGCTGAACGGCATGCTTGAACCATGCGACGTTATTCAATTGATGCAGCCTGCTGGCTACATACCACAACCTTGTGACTGGTGGGGAGTGCTTGACTCTCTAGGAAACC
>CAYPRE010000063.1:3438-5427 GCA_964413045.1 uncultured Candidatus Bathyarchaeia archaeon | reverse complement strand
ATTAGCGCTGAGAACCTACGCTATTTCTAGAACCCCTGTGATCTATATTGTCTCTTTTCCTTGCGTTGAGAGTTTGTAAAGGAACTTGAGATTGGAGACGAAAAAGTTTTCCAAACACAGCCAAGTGTCGAATGGTGAGGGGATTGGTTCAAAAGACGCTTGCTCCACAGGTTTGCCAGACTTTATCATGTTCACTGCGATGCTTTCAAGTGACTTAATATATTGAGACATTACGGAAAGGTGTGCCGATCGACCCACCTCACCATGACCAGGAACGGCAATCTGGACTCCTAATCCTTCGACCTCAGCGAGTGATTGTTTCCATTTTTCAGGAGAACCACTTGCGAGGTAAGGATGCATATTGACAAAAAGCAAATCGCCCATAAACGCAATTCTCTCTTTTGTTAGATAAAGAACAACGTCACTGAACGTGTGGCCAGCAAGAGGTAGAAGCTCTATTGTTCTCTCTGTGCCATGTATTGTGAGCTTACGTTCAAAAGTAATGTTTGGAAGTCTCGTCTTCAATTCGGAATGCGATTTGCTTACACCCTGCATGTAAGAAATCAACAAAGCAAGTTCCCGCCTTCGTTTGGGATCTTTTTCAGCATCAAGGCTTGACTGCGTATCGATAATTTCTTTGAGAATCGTCTCTTTTTCTGATTTGATCTGTCCAGGCTCGTTTCGCGCAATTGCTTCACGAGTCAATGAAGTACTGATGATATCGACATCCGAACCAAAGACTTGGTTGCCGCGAATATGGTCGTTGTGCTCGTGACTGTTGATAACATGAGTGACCTTATTTGAGGTGAGTCGTTCAGCTGCCTTCAGAAGATCTCTGGCTGCTTCAGGAGTGAGGAACGTGTCGAAGATAATAGTTCTACCACCAATGTCGATGACACCAGCATTACAGCTTGCATATCCCTGCTCAGATGCAACTGCAGCATAGACACCATCTGCCAATCGTTCTATCTGAAAATGTTTTGACTCTGGAAGTCGAGATGGCACTGCTTGACTCTCTCCCCCTCCCTTTCTCATGTTGGACAAATAAAAGAATTACGCGCGCTAGCGCACACTTCAATTGAACGAATCAAAAATCAGTCTTCGCTATTTTGTGAGGATTCTTGTCAAGAATTGAACTACCAAAAGAGCTATACGCTTACGAACAGATAATGTTGAACGGGTGGTTGAATGGCAAGATTTTTGATACTATGGGACAGAAATCCGCTAGCACCATGGCCTAAAGACCTTAAAGAAACGACGAAGCTCCTGGAAACGCTGTGGGCGGGCATAGATAACCTCATGAAGAAGGGCGAAATAAAAGAATTCGGATGGTTTCTAGACGGGAAATCAGGATACGCAATTGGCGAAGGAGAATCGACAACAGTCATGCGAGACGTGAGCATGTTCATGCCCTTCGAAGAATTCAAGGTACAGGAGATAGTCCCCTGGGAAAAAGGAAAAGCAGCCGTAAGAGAGGCATGGAAAATCCTCGCAGCAACTATGTAGATTTCCAAACCTACTCAACATCTATCCCTTTTTTTGTATCCTCTTTCCCGCGCGAGCTAAACCTAAATTCCTGTCTTCTTTGGACCCCTCTCTTAAGTCTCCAATACAACTCGCGCGCAGTTCGCCATTTCATCACAGCGCTTAAATATGCTGGACGTCGAAATCTCGACAGAGTTGAAAAAATGTCAGAACCTAAGATGGTCACGACAGCAATCATCATCTCACTGGTCGCAGGTATCTTGATTATTCTGGGCAGTCTCTATGCAGACAGCCTCTATGCAACGATTGAGGGGATCGGGATGATTATCGGAGTAGTGTCAGGGATACTCGTATTGATTTCTGCCATCATGCTCAAGATTCGTCCTGGAGAAGGTGAGAGCGGCTTACGCGTGTGCTGTAGATGGTGGGGAAGTCTGATACTGGTCTTCTCCATCGTTAGCCTCTTCGCAGGATCTGTGGTCGGATTCATTGGCGCGATACTCG
>CAYPRE010000063.1:944-3356 GCA_964413045.1 uncultured Candidatus Bathyarchaeia archaeon | reverse complement strand
GCTATTATGGTGCCCCTTGAATTCTTTTCTGTACTACCTTCCAGGATTTTGTGATTTGTCAATTGAGAGACCAGACAAGACGCCTTGAAGACCATCAATAATTGACTGGTGAAACAAAAAAATTTTGACCAGTCAATTGACAACCAGCCACCACACTCGATAGGCAACATGTAAATTTGACCACTCAGTAGAAATTATTTTTGACCAGTCAATTGACAGACCAGTCACCACGTGCTGACCCTTCATGCGGTTTGACTACTCAGTAGAAATTTTTTTTGACTAGTCAATTGAGAGACCTGAACTCAAAGAGAAATCACTTAGTCATGACTCCAAAAAGCATGCTGAAACAATCCCTGCCGGAATCACCCCAATCACCATCGCCATAGCCTACTCAAACGGCAACACAAGCATCGGCATCATAATTCTCCTAGGCCCATACTCTTAACATTAGGCGCAGGACCACAAGCCGCCTTGCTTATAGCATTGGCCTCCGTTCTCACCATCGTGAGCAAAACAGCTCATCTGTTGATGAGAAGACCCTGAAGAAAACAGACGCCTAAGACTCTTTATCTTCTTTTCCGTACAAGACGTACAGGAAAACCAGAACCAACACGATGAAAGTCGCCGTCATCGCGACATACTCCAAGAGTTGGAAGTATGAAATTACGTCCATGGACACGTTCTCCTTCCACAGCATTATTCAGAGTTTAAATATTTAAACAGTAGCTTTTTTCCATTCATTCATCAACGAATCATAAAGCTCATCATGCTCACGAACAACCTCAAACCAGTCCAAATTCTTCGCCAACTTCTGCCCGATAAGATGATAACACAGATGCACCTTCCTGTCCAAAACCCTGAAATAGAAATCGTCACACGTGCAAAACTCCACCTCAGGCATCAACAAGTAATCACGCTCCTTCCCAACCACAATCCACACAACCCTGCCACTGGGCTTGAAAACATACTTCTTCACTCTTCCCTCGTTCAAAGCCTCAAAAGCCCTCGTAAACCGCTGACCAAAAACCTCATACAACCTATTCAAACTCTTCCCCGTCAACTTACCCTCTGCCTTAGCCTCCTTACAAACCACATCAAGCAAACCAGTTTCCGATTCTTCACCCATAACAACAACCAAAACAAAGAAAAAAAGAAGCTACTCAACCTTCAACGGTTCACCCTTATCCCGCTTGTCCTGCACAGCCTTCGGAAACGCAACCTCCAGAACCCCATTCTTGTACTGCGTCCTCGCCTCCCTCACCCTGACCTTCACTGGAAGCGCAACCTGCTTGAAGTACTTACGCTCAGGATTCTCCACCGAAATCGTCAACTCATCCTCCGTCGCCGTCAACTTAATGTCCTTCTTGTCAACCCCAGGCAACTCCGCCACAACCTGAACCTCACCATCCGTCTCGACAACGTCCACCAACGGCTCCCGTTCTTCCTTCACCTGCGGTCCACGAAGACTCGGCTTAACATTCCCGAACTCCCGTATCTCAGGCTTTCCATCTGGACCGATCTTCACGCTATAACCGTACACGAACGGTCCCCACTCACGCGACGTGGAACCATCCGGCAGCTTGCGCTCCCGAACATAATCCTTGGGCACGCGAGAAGTAAAATCCTCAAACTCTTTCTCCATCACCTTCTCTATATCTTCAAACATCTTGTCAACATCATCAAACCCCCAACTCCTGGAAAACGGAGAACGTTTCTTCCTGAACCATTCAGAAGAATCTTCATCAGACGGCACTCAATTCACCTCGCTACAGTGAAGAAAACCAACCTTCTATAAACCTTGTGCTCCAACAACGCTCTCAGCTTAGGCTCTTAAGCTGCTCAAGAGTCCCAAGATAAGTCCCATCAAGAAGGTAAGTCTCAGCATTCCTCATGTCAACAGCCTCCGAACGCAAAACAGGCCCCGCAACCAATTTCGCGCTTCGGCTCCGATCCTCATTCAAAGGCCTACCGCCCAAGAAATCATTGAACGAAGGCAAGATAAGAAGCCTGGAACTCTTCGCCTCAGCACCTGAACCACCATGCACACTCTCGGCATCCTTCAGTTCAGCCTTTTGTTTCTTGAGCAAAACTTGCCTAAGCAACAGGCCGTCACAAGCCGCACTGACCCAAACCTGCCGCGTTACCCTGAACCCAGCTGGGTCGCGGAAAACTACGACAGGATGAACATGTCCCATCACAAGCGTTTTGCATTTGAGCAACGCAGGCGAAGGCCATCGATGCCCATGGAAAAACCCCACGCCGCCCAAAACGACGCCCGTGGAAGGCAACACCTTCACCGTCTCGGGCAACAATGGCTCAAGGTTACCATCATGGTTTCCGCGCACGACCAGTATCTCCTTCACATGCCCAGCCAAAGCCGCGAAAAAATCGGGAATATCCCGCCACTCCAAA
>CAYPRE010000063.1:294-898 GCA_964413045.1 uncultured Candidatus Bathyarchaeia archaeon | reverse complement strand
AGCTTATCAGCTTTGTATGCTGAAGCCAGGTCAACGAGCCTCTTCAAAAGCTTCGAAGTCTGGGCTGGAACATGAATGCCCTGCCGAGAAAGAGCAACTTCCCACCCTATATGCAAATCAGCAACAACAATCGTCCGCGAGTCGCCCGACTTGACCAACATCGCAGGATGAGGCCACAACAGAGTTATCATCAAACATCCTTACCCAGCGCCTATCAGCCCAAGAATCATTCTATGCAGTTTCGTGTTCGCGGAAGCCACAAACTCCACTTTCTGTTTGGGGTCCAATCTGACGCGTAACTCCTCACCCTCGGGGCTGCTTATCAGGGCGCCAGCCTCGCGTAGAATCAACCATGCAGCCGCCATGTCCGTCGTCCGAAGCTTGCCCCTGATGTCAATGAAAGCATCCGTCTTACCGTCAGCCACATAACACAATTCCAGAGCATTGGCGCCAAAATGCCGCAGATGCTTCGTCCTGCGCATAAGCTCCATCAACCTTGGTACGACTCTGTCCACCTTGTAACTGTTCAAGTCCACACCCACCACCGCCTCCTCTAAAGAAAAAAGGGAGTGCTTGCCCCACCGCCCCAGCACCGAACGAAGTT
>CAYPRE010000063.1:0-284 GCA_964413045.1 uncultured Candidatus Bathyarchaeia archaeon | reverse complement strand
CAAAGAAACATTCGCCGAAGGCACAATCCTCAGGCCGTCACGAAACGCGCCCTTCCCTAACTCGGCAACATAAGTGACATCATGAAAAAGGTCGGCAACCA
This sequence comes from uncultured Candidatus Bathyarchaeia archaeon, assembly GCA_964413045.1. Taxonomy (GTDB): domain Archaea; phylum Thermoproteota; class Bathyarchaeia; order Bathyarchaeales; family Bathycorpusculaceae; genus JBGQMW01. Next base: position 183 of record CAYPRE010000063.1, on the reverse strand, counting down.
ATCCCGCGTAAACCTTGTCTAGAAACGGTTCTGCTGAAACCGCAATCGACGTAGCATAGAAAGGCACACCCCGCATAAGGTTGGTCGTCCCATCTATCGGGTCACACGTCACGAAACACTCCAACGCATTTCTGCCATACTCTTTCACACCGGACTCTTCGCTGACTAACGTGAAAGAAACCT
>CAYPRE010000062.1:0-5516 GCA_964413045.1 uncultured Candidatus Bathyarchaeia archaeon | reverse complement strand
GCAAATAGTCTGAATATCCTGGTATTTCTAGTGCGCCGAGGACAACTGGGTTCGTTGGATCGCTCAAGTCTATCACAAACAGTGGGTCGATGCTCACGAATGTTACGAGGTAGCACTTGTTACCCATGAATCTGGCTGAATAGATGTGTTCGCCAGGGGCGATGTCTGTGAGGCTCCCCACCACGGTCAAGTTCATGTCAAACACGTAGACGTTGTTTTTCTGAGTCTCCGCCCATGTCGTGGTGGCCACTCGGAAAAAGTCGTTGTACTCATCCATCGAGAACTGGTTGAGAACATACCCTGGAACTTCACCTTGCGCTTCGGGAGTGATTACACTGTTTTCTATGTGCACTCTATAGATTGACGTCTTATCCGCAGCAGGGTAGCCTATGTAAACATTGTTCATAGAAACGTACATTACACTGGCTCCGCCTGTCATGATCGTTCTATAATTTGGCTCTTCTGCAGTTTCTTGGACATTCATTGCGACTATTGTTGTGAACATGTAGTAGCTGTCAGTCGTGTTAGAGTAGTAGACTTCTGTTGCTGCGATGTCTTTTGAGGCTCCGTTGGACCAGATCTTTGGCAGGTTGATGTTGTCGATTGTCACGCCCGGTAAGACTTCGATAGTGTAGTAGGCAGGCGTGCTGGCGACAAGGTAAACGTATTCACCAATCATTCTTGAGTTGAAGTAGCTCCCGCTCGTGGTGTACGTCTTCAAGAGTTCAGGCTGCGATCTGTTTGAGACATCATAGATCTTAGCGTAGGTTGAGGTGTCTGTGAAGTAGCTCCATCTGACATCGTTGTACGGAGTCTGAGCCACGTTGTACTTGGCTCCCAGAACGGTTAGCCTGTCGCCGTTGACAAAGATTCCCTGAGGTGATATGTCTGTGAAAGCTATGACGGAGACTATGCTTGCGTTTTCCGGAGGATAACCTTTCAGAATTGTAATGTTGCTTCCCGCGATAAGGTAGATGTATCCGTGGTCGTCAGTTTTCACACTGTCTGCTTCGTCAACACCAGAGACTTGGATGTTTGTTGTTGAATGTTCGAGGCTCGATACTGCTTCGCCTAGCTTTGTGTCCGTTTGAAAAAGGCCTTGAGCCACAACTCCATTCGTTGATGGAGACAGGAAGACGCTTACGCCACCTTGGGCATCTCGATAAGTGTACCATCCTTGAGGCTGCGATTTGCTCTTCAAGAAGTCATGGAGTTCTTCGGAGGAGCCAAAGGTCGCCATCGCCGAAGTTGTTGGAAATGGGATGTGTGGTATGTAGCCGAATTGGTAGCACACTGATACTAGAAGTAGGGCTAGAAGAATAGCTGCAACGCCGTAGAATCGTATTCGTTTTGTGATCTCCTTCTGCATTTAGATTTCACCATGATCAACTAGTACTCTCACTGATTTTATGCTAAGCCTTGGAACATCCCGTACCAGAAGTTAGTACCGTAAAAGCGACCATGCGAATTTCCTCGTGCCAGAATATCGCCGTTAGGCTGGCTCCTGAAAATAGGACAAAACAAGTGTTTCCTCATGACTGCGCGCATAATCTCAGAAATCGTGGCAGTTCGTTGTTTTCAGACATTCTGCTTGAATCTGTATGAGGTTTTATTCTTTCTTCTTCAGTACATAAATGACCCAAGGTGCAATCCTTGTTTCATTGACCCATTTGTACGGCTCACTCTCTTTTGCTAAAGGCTTGTAGGTCTTGACTGATTCTAATCCAGCCCTGTTGAAGACCATCTGATAGTATTCATCAGTCCAAACGACATCCTCAACCGGCCTTTTGTCCTCCAAGTCTGTCTGGATTATTCTTACTTTGTCTCCGCTTTTTGCATACTTGTTCTCAGGAAAGTCTTTGGTAGAAAATGATGCCCACTCATGTGTGTAAATTTCAGGTGAAGAGACCAAGTTAGCTATCCTTCCTTCACCTTTCAATAGTCTTCCAATTTCCCTGAAATTCTTAACCTTCGTTTCCATCGTAGGTATGTTGTCAAATGTAAAAGCTGACAGTACAAGATCGTAGGCGTTATCTTCAAACTGGCTGAGGTCACCATTCTCAATAAGACGATAATCCCCATTGGAGCCTATTTCTCTTGCTTTCTTCAGCATATCCTCCGATATATCAACCCCGACAACATCAAACCCAAGTTTCTGCAGAAACCTCGTAGAACGTCCCGCACCACACCCAAAATCTATCGCCCTTCTTCCCTTTACATGTTCAAATATGATTTCAGGCAAATCCCTGTACGCTAAATAATACGTGCTAGGAAACTCCAGTTTCGCATAGGCTTCCGCACGTTTGGTATCCTCATAAGAATTGGAAAACTCCATGATTAGCTTCTGTTTTTGCTGTTTATTTATTTATTTCGCCCTTCAAACTGATTTTCCTATTTCCGCACACGCGCGTTAACGGTTTCCAGCGAAAAATGGAAAACCTGATCGTTGCGTGATTGTTGCGTGGTTTTTGTCACGAAAGGGCGAAAACCCGCACGTTCTCTCAAAGTACGCCTTCATACTTCTTCTCTTCTCCCAAACTCATCTGCTTCTCCGATTTTCAGAAACAGTCTTCTTTTTTCAGCTCATGAATCTTAAATTCATTACGCGCATTCTACAGGTTTGCTGGAAGGGGATTAACGCTTTTAATACGAGAATCTGGTATTGAATGTCGAGAAAAAGAGTCGGGGAAGCGGCTGGATTTGAGGATTGTGGAAATAAATCAAAAAAAAGGGTTTGCAAAAGTTGTTCCCGAAACGTTTGACGATTTTTGGCACCTGTACAACGTCATCTACAAGGGCGACCAAGTCTACGCGCGCACGACCCGCGAAATGAAGACAGACGAGAAATACGCTCGCTCCAGCCGCGGCGAAAGAGTCCCAGTTTTCTTAGGAGTCAACGTGGAAGATGTGAACTGGGACAAGTTCCTCGGAAGACTCAGAGTTCATGGAACAATTTGTGAAGCGCCGGAAACCGTTCCCACGGGTGCTCATCACACGTTGAACATTACTCTGAATACTCCTATCACGATTGTGAAGAAGACATGGGCAAGACACCAGGTTGAAAGGCTCCAGCGAGCAAGCAGGACGGCTGAAAAACCCATCATAATAGTCTCCGTGGACGATGAAGGATATGCTATCGCCACAACCGCTCAATATGGCATTGAAGAGAAACTCGAAGAAAGAATCAAACTTCCAGGCAAACTCGAATCCGACAAACGAAGCGCAGCGCTTAACGAGTATTTCAGAAAAGTGCTAGCCAGCCTGCGCCAAACATGGACCCCCACCCACAGCCCTATCGCAGTGATCGGCGTGGGTTTCGTTAAGAACGACTTCGCCAAATTCCTAGAAAACGAAGCAGCCGACATAGCCAGCTCGGTTGTGGATGTCAAGAGTGTCAACAACGGCGGCGTTGCGGGCATTTACGAAGCCTTCCGCTCGGGCGTGCTCTTGAAGACGATGAAGCAGCTCAGAATCGCGGAAGAAACTGAAGTTGTTGAAGAGTTGCTGAAGCGGCTGGGAAAAGAAGAAGGCACCGTCGCCTACGGCGTGGCAGAAGTGGAGAAAGCCTCAAGCATGGGAGCGGTTGAAACGCTTGTCTTGGCAGATTCGATGCTCCGCGACTCTGCGGATGAAGAACGTTTGCGTTTAGAGCGAGTTATGAAAGCAGTGGAAGAGAAGAGAGGTAGCATCATCGTGGTCAGCATAGAACACGAAGCCGGAAGAAAAATCCTCGCATTAAGCGGCGTTGCGGCACTTCTGCGTTTTCCGCTTCCAAAAGACTACAGTTAACGCTGTTTTTTCCTCTTTTTTCACGGTCTAATCTATTCATAAATCAAAAGTGTATTATATATAAAGCCCAATATGTTGTTCTCAGAATCTGAGATGAGTGAACAATGCCGAAAAGAAAGCCTGTTATACGCATCCAAAACATCGTTGCTTCAGCCGCCCTCAACCAGCGAATAAGCCTAAAGACGATCGTTGAAAAGTTTCCGCATGCCGAGTACAGTCCCAGAGTCTTTCCAGGACTGGTCTTTCGACTCAAGAAGCCCAAGACGGCCACGCTGATTTTCGAGACTGGAAAGATGGTGTGCACCGGAGCCAAATCGGAGAAAGAAGCAATACAAGCAGTCCACAAAGTTGTGAAAGAGCTTAAGACTCACGGCATGTCAGTGCTCAACAAACCCGCCATAACCATCCAGAACATCGTTGCTTCCGCAGAACTCAACGGCGAAATCGACTTGGAAAACGTCGTTTACAAACTCAAGAAAGTCATGTACGAACCAGAACAGTTTCCAGGCGCGGTGTTCAGAATGGACGAGCCCAAGGTCGTGTTCCTGATATTCTCAGCAGGCAAACTCGTATGCGTGGGCGCAAAGAAAGAACAAGACGTGTACACAGCCGTCAACAAACTTCAAGAATTACTCGAAGAAAAAGAACTCATCTTCTACCCCGACGAGACGCCCAAAAGCGTGTAACTTAATTCTGGGGAAAGTCTCTATTCTAGTCTTATGAAAACCTCTTCGAAAAGACGGTGTCGCAGTTGGAAGATTCAGGCCGAAAATTCACGCTTGAAGAATTAATGCAGTTTGACGGCAAAGAAGGAAGACCCGCATACGTGGCTTACAAGGGCAACGTCTACGACGTTACAAACGATTTTCTGTGGACAGGCGGTGACCACCTAGGTGAACATCAAGCTGGAAAAGACCTGACTCAAGAATTCGAAGGAGCACCACACGGAGAAGACACTCTTGAAAGAGTCAAACTCATAGGAGTTCTCGTTTCAACATGACTTCGAGATGTTCCTCTTGAGAGCTCGAGGCTCTAAGCGCTTCTCCATCGTCGCCTGACAGCCGGGTTCTTTACGGCTAATCTTTTCAGAGCCATCTCAAAAGTCTCATCAGGAGACAATTCCTCTTCCAAGAAAACGCCCGTCCTGCCAACTTCATCCCTCCGAAGAAGGGCACGGACTCTGTCGAGAACCGTTTCAACTGACACATTAAGAACATGCGCAACTCGGTCCTCACATCCAACTATAGTGCTCTCCCTATGACCTTTCACAGTGGGTTCGATAAGCATCAGACGTTTGTCCACTCCGGGCACACGCAAACCTCGCCTCAAACTTTCCATGGTGATTTCTCCGCCGAAACCGTAGAATTCCCGTTCTACGGTGCGCATCTTCATCAGAGGAAAAGAAACGCTCGTGTTTTCGCCGATTTCAACGTGTGCTTTCATGGCATAGGTAGGCGTGGCCTGAACAACCAAACGTTTCTCCGCCTGTATGCCTGCTCTTTCCAAAGCCGTTTCAACGGCGAACGATGAGACGGGTGTCCTCAAAAAGACGTCTATGTCGCTTTTTTCTGTGACGTCTCCCCTTGCAATGCTTCCGTACACGATCGTTTCAATATGAGCCGACTCCAGAGCTTCCATCACGTATTTTGCTCGCTCTCTGAGTTTTTTGAGCATTGTCCATCGTTTTGCGTCGTAACTCACTTCTCGGTATTCCGCGCGTCTCGGAG
>CAYPRE010000061.1:0-5523 GCA_964413045.1 uncultured Candidatus Bathyarchaeia archaeon | reverse complement strand
TATGACATCAAATTTCTCATCAATCTTGAAGTTGTGCATGCTGGAAACAAAGAACTTGCCCCTTGGCATTCTCCTTCTGCAAACCTCAATGTAATCTCTTTCAAGGTCCAAACCGTAGATAATGTATCTCTCGGGAAGATTTACCAAGACGTCTCCAATTCCGCAACCTATTTCCAGTATCTTCTTTGCTCGCTTGCAGTATTCATTTACAGGTTCCAGCACATAACGTGCCCTCTCCTTTGCTCCTTCCTTGTTTGGAAATGATTCCCAAAAACTCACAAACGGTTTTGAGGTCTTGCCTCTATGCTCATATCCGACCATGCCAACCCCTAGACTCGCGAACAACTAGTTTTGACCCTGATTGTATAAGGCTTTGCTTCAAACCGCGATCAACTGCTACTCGCACTTGCTTACGAAGACTGTGAACAAAAAGACTATCTCTTGATCATGCTGTATGCTAGCAGTCCAACGTATCCCAAAACTGGGAAAAGTGTGAACCATTCGAAAAGTGGCGCGCTCTAAGAACTGGACTTGTTACGTATTGTTGCAGCAAAATTGTTACAAAAGTCCATCAAAAACCGTTAATCCTCATTTAGCGCGCGTTGGCAACATTCTTATATGCATTCTTTGTAGAATGCTTTTAAGGTGAGATTTTGTGGCGGTGCCTTCAGAGTTCCTTACTTCCATATTACTCTGGTTTGTTCGTGCTTTCGTTTCAAGCCTAATCTGTTTAATCATCGGGATTATTGGAATATTAGGTTTAACCCGTATAACTACAAAAATCTCTGAGTTCAAGACGATCAAAGGAAATCCAACGGCCACAAGCCTCTTTGTGAGTGGTTTTCTAGTTTTCGCCGGGCTTGTCGTGTATGGATCAATGGTTAATCCATTCTTCTTAGGTCAATCAGTAATATTTAGCTCATACTTCAATGTGCAACGTCTCTTAGTTGTGGCATTGAGTTTCTTTGTGAGCCTGTTTTTTGGGTGGCTTTTCTATACTATTTTTGCTAAGCTGACGCCCTTTGGTATAGATTTAGATGATGTGAATAAGTCTCCAATCGCAGTTGGCATTTTCCTTTTTGGATATGAAGTGTTTCTTGGGCTAATCATCTACGGAAGCCTCATGATACCGTTGGGTTAGAAGAATGAGGGACATGATCGCGCCAAGTAACTTCGCAGTGGGAATGATCATATTGTTCGTTTTTTCTGCACTCAGTTTAGCTTACGGTCTTCCAAGTGGCGGAGTATATCCTCCTGAGTTCACATTGCGTCACGGAGAATGGTATGACAGTTGGGGTTTTAACAGGAATTACTATGACGGTAGCGACGGGTTCCTGCCAAATGTTGCGTATGAATCACTTGGAACTGACAAGGAACTGGCGTACAACATAGGCGAATGGTTCAAGATTCATTATCCACATGAAGTGGAAAGAGCGGAGGCGATCTTGACATACGTTCAAAGATGGACTGACTATGGATATGACGTTGACAACGTCCTTATGAATAACGTGCCCCAAGATGAGTGGGCTTGGAATGCAGATGAAATGGCTCACATGTTCGATGAAAACACAAATTCTGTTTCTATTGGGGATTGTGAAGACATGGCTTTCTTGTGCTCTACTATTTATCTGGCAGCAGGTTTTGATGTGGCTTTGGTGTCGCCTCCTGAGCATGTTGCTCTGCTGATTTGGCTTCCCGAATACGACAATGCCAATTACTACTGGGACATTCCGAATGATGGTAGAGGGCAGGGGTGGATCTGGGTTGAAGCTACTGGCGAAGAGAATCCGCTCGGCTGGACTCCTCCTGATTTTGCTGATGGTGACTGGATCAGTTCTCCCCTCGTTTTTTCAGAGTTTAATGTCGAGTTTTCTCCCCAAAATCCTCAAGCTGAAGATGACGTCACCGTCAGGGCTAGTATCGTTAGCGCACGAGGGACAACAAATCAAGTCTTGTTGAACTATTCTGCCGGAAACGTTAACAAGGTAATGCAGATGGTTCAGGAAGGGTCAACCTTCAAAGCTGTCATTCCAAAACAACCCGACGGAACCAAAGTTGTCTGCACCGTTTCTGCGACAGATACTGCCGGCTTCGCGAGAGAAAACAGGTTCGAATACGTGGTAGGACAGAGTTTTCAGATCCCACCTCTTCTTTGGGAGACAGCTATTGTAGTTCTTGTTATAATAATCATTGCAGTTTTGCTGATACGTTCAAGCGCGCGCTAGCTTCATGACTATTCAGTCTTCGGTCTTCTGTTCGAAAATGCAGGGTTCATTCTGCATCGGGCATTCCATCGCGGGATGATGCAGGCATTTCTTCTTTCTGCGGGTAGTTCTTCGCTGTTCCGGTTCACGTCCTGATCCTGCCATATGAATTTCTCCGCGGTCAACGTTTCCCTCATGGCCCTGCCTCTGTGGACTTAAAACTGTTTGTGTTTAGCTCGCACGTATTTGTCAACTAATTCTCTTTTGTTCACGGCCTTGAGTTGCTTGAAGAGGAAATCAAATTTGTTCTCGATTTCGACTGCAATCGCATCGCGCGTCTCTTGTGGCAGATTCATAATCTCTTTCTTGAATGGACCCAACGCTTTCTTTCGGGTTTTGTAGAGGAATTGTTCCTCAGTTTCGCCTTGTTTTGCTTCATTTGCGGCATTGATTCTTAGCCATTCGTAGATTCTCTTCTTTAGGGCGGCTGGAAAGTGTTTTGATTCGTAAATCATGTTTTGGAACTCTGTGGCCAAGTGCACTTCAGCGGTTTCGCATTCGACAAATTTGTGGAATGCTTCAGGAGGTAAGGTTGATGCTCCATGTTGCACGGCTCCTGCCAGTCCGTATTCTTTGCGGGCAGCCCCGGATAGTGTCTTCAAAGTGTTGAAGTCAAGGTTTATTTGAGCGATTGAGCCGTTGGGCAGGACAACGCCACCGTGGGTTGTTCCTGTCTGGACTGAAATCTTGCTTATTCCAGCTAATCCTTTTGGCAGTCTCTCGTTGAGGCCCGTCATGAATGCGTGCAGGTCTTCAGGCGTTGAGTTTTGGTGTCCGATCTCGCCGATCTCTCCACCTACTGAAGTCGTGATGCCTTTTGGTTCAATGCTGCGGATGAACTCGGTGAGTTTTGCGCAGAGCTCACAATTTGGAAGCTGCTGTTTTTTCAAGTCGGGTTTGGACAAATCCACGAGTGTTGACGAGTCAATGTCGATATTGTAGAAGCCCGAGCTAATTGCGTCGGCGATCAATGCCTTCAGACTTTCTGTTTCTTTGTCAGGGTTCTCTTTGAATTTCGCGGCATTGGCTTGAAAATGGTCTCCTTGAATGAAGACCGGGCCCGAATAGTTTTCTTTTATCGCTGCTGCCAGAACCATGCTCGAATATTCTATGGGCGATTGATTGGTGTAACCTATCTCGGACCTAGCGATCTCAAAGATGAATGCGCCAGAATTGTTTTTCTTGGCCACCCTGAATATGCTTCGGGCCAAGTCGTAGGTCATGCTCCTCAAGTTTATCGCGGGGACTGTGAAGCCACCGAATTCGCCCCTGCCTCGGGCTTTATAGAATTCATGGATACTTGAAGGATAAGCCCCTTCCTTGTTTGCGGTGTCAAAAATCTCTTTGGCTAGTTCCTTTTTTTTCGATAAATCGTCAGTCATAACCAATTCGATTACGGTTCTTTCAATATCAGACGATTCTCTTTTCACGACGCTCCATCTTCCTTCAGATCAGTGTTTGACTTATATCCAGTAATTTCTTTCATCTCAATATTAAATTGACGCGTCGTTTCAAAGGAAAGCTCAATGGGTTATTTAGGATTCCTTGTTGTTCAGTGTTCTTGATTGTTTTTTGCAGGCAAGTGCGGTGATCAAGGTCGTGGCCATGAATAGGACTATGATGATGGTCGATGAGTATTCTGGGATCACATGTACGAACGGATAGTGATCTTGATTGTTGTCGTCAATGATGTAAGGCGTGTCGCCGATTCCGTCGTTTCCGGTTTGGTTTTGGAATTGCCCACTTTTCGAGTCTGCCCCGTTGTAGTCGCTCCAATAGTTGCCTCCTAATGGGTAGACGTCGTTCCAGAGGTTGGTTGTGTTTCCCGCTTGCACTTGGTGACTGTTGTTTATGAAATTGTTATGGGAGAAGATGTTGTTTGAAGAGTCTGAAAGCCAGACGCCAACGCCGTTGTTTGCAACATTATTCTCTAGCAGGGTGTTGCTGGTTGCGCTGCTGAACCATAGGGCGTACTGGTTGGTTGTTGATATTGTGTTTCCGTTTATTTTGTTGTTGGAAGAGATTTGGATGCCGATTCCGAACTCTATGTCTGATATGTTGTTGCCAGAAACCGTGTTGACTGAAGAGTCGCGGAGGGTGATGCCGTAGTCATGGTCTGTTACGTCGCTTCCGAGTATCTGATTGTCGCTAATAGTGTTGTTGGAGCATCCTTCAAGGTATATGGCGTCGTCATAGTTTGCGGCCACCGTGTTTTCGATCAATGTGTTGTTGGATGAGGAAATTAGTGTAATGCCTTCATAGTGGTCTGTCACGCGGTTGTGGGTCAAGTTGATGTTTGAAGATGCCAGAATGTAAATGCCCTGCCAAAATTCTACTATTTGTGTGTTCTTGATAGTTACGTTGTTTCTCCCGTTCAGAGTTATTCCGTCGGTGCCGTGAGCTGATGAGCCTTGCACAGTGTGGTCCATGCCGTCAAAGATAATGTTGTCTTTTTCGACAGAGACCGTAGTATATACGTCGGCGGTTAAGGCGTATGTTACGTTGTCGGAGCTGGTTATGTTGGCTGATGGGGGATCAACGGAGCCGTCAGACCTGATGTGAATCGCATTATCCGCTTCAGCACCGACTGCCCTGAATGGTGAGGTCAACAGGCCCACGACGAGAAACAAGATCACGGTCGAGACGAATTTTCTACGCATAGCTACGATTGGTGCACGTTCACAGTTTTATTATTTACGCATTAGGCAATCAAAGCACTTTGGACAGTTATGCACGGTGCACGATTTTGCAACACTACTTTTTTCCAGAATCAACAGGCCTCAGGTCATTTGAAATTGGCTTGAAGGTTTTCTTGAACCATTCGTTTCTTAAGTTCATCTCTTGGAGTGTTGGCTTTTTTTGAAGGTGGATGGACCTTAAGTTTTAAGTTGTGCTTTGATGTTAGTGGTTAGGAGCGAGTTAGTTCCTAGGTGGATGTAGGCTTTGGATGTTGAGAGAAAGATCGAGTTGATTTGTAGGCCGCCGACTGAGGAAGTCTTGACGCCTGAGGATTTGAAGTGTCTTTTGGAAACTGAGGAGCATCCCGTTGCCTATAACGGGTGGGAACCGTCGGGTCTGGTTCATCTTGGAACTGGTGTTATTTGTGCTTACAAGATGAAGGATTTTGTTGAGGCTGGGGTACGGTTTAAGGCGTATTTGTCCACTTGGCATGCTTGGTTAAACAACAAACTGGGCGGCGACCTGAAGTTGAATTATGCCGTCGATAAAATCCTCACCCGCGACCATGCCGCTTACGGCG
>CAYPRE010000060.1:4490-5903 GCA_964413045.1 uncultured Candidatus Bathyarchaeia archaeon | reverse complement strand
CCAGCATACCCCAGCCTCACGAAGCCCGCTTCGTTTTGCAGCGGCCTAATCCAGTTGCCATCAGCGGCAACGTACTTGGGAGGGACCGTTAGCGCTTTCAACTATAGCACAACGAATCTTGCAGCCCTTTCTTACAATGTGTCCCAGGTAGCTTTCATGTTGACTGACAATGAAGTGCAACTCTTCGAGATAAAAGAACTTGCCCGCGATTTAACGATAGACGCGTTTGGCGAAATAGAAGTCACGGATTCCTATTACATAATAAACGATTCGCCGTATCTGATAAGCATCTTCGATGTCGCCATGCCTCAGAATACTTCTGTTCCAACCGTTCAAGACCAATTCGGAAGACAAATGAGTCCACCATTGCTGATCGGTAGCAACCCACGCAGTTTCAGGATAAACCTGACATTGCCGGTTGAGCCGACGAAGCCATCTCGGTTCACCGTGGTTTATAGCCTCGACAAGGGCGCATATTCTATGCCTCAGGATGAGGCGAACAAATTTGCCTATGACGTGGCCATGTTCAACGAAATGACTTGTTATGTTGACCAAGCTTTTGTGTCTATCAGCTTGCCTGAAGGTGCGAAGCTTCTAGGAAATCCTGTCGCTGGTTTCTACAGTGTGGGCAAAAGTATTTTCTCAGACACGGCAACCATTCAGAAGCAAGGTCTCATATCGTTGGACGGTTTTCAGGTCGAGGTTGTGTACGGGTACAATTCTCTTTGGATGGCTTTTCGTCCCACAATGTGGGTTTGGTCCGTAGCCTTGATAGGTTGCGCAGTTTTCATCGTGTGGAAACGTCCTAAGGCTCCAGTCCAGATTGCTGTGCCTTCAGCCACGAGAAAGCTTCGACCCGAGAACATCAAATCGTTCATTGAATCGTATGAGGAAAAGATGAGGATATTGAGAGAGATAGATGCCCTTGAAGCTAGAGTACAGAAAAGCAAGATTCCAAGGCGTCGCTACAAAGTTCAGAAGATAACTTTGGAGATGAGGCTGAACACCTTGTCAAGGGAACTGACAGAAGTCAGAGAAGCAATGCGCCAATCAGGTGGTCACCATGCAGACCTGATGCGACAACTTGAGGTCGCAGAAACCGAAATCAACGATGTTGAAGCCAACGTCAAAACCATCGACGCTAGACAGGGTCGCGGCGAAGTTTCGATAGAGGCTTACAGAAAACTCATGGGGGACTATCAGCGCAAGAAAGAAAGGGCCGAGACGGCCATTAACGGAATCCTTCTGAGGCTACGTGAAGAAGCTCGCTGATCAACCTGAACGAAGATGCTGCAGTGATGTGATGCGACCATTCGACGTTCCTCGTAATATTCGAGATGAAGGTCAAGCGGTTCGTTGTTGCTGGCTTGTTCTTCTTTTGTCTCGCTGCAATGGTGCCGTTCTCAATATCAG
>CAYPRE010000060.1:0-4445 GCA_964413045.1 uncultured Candidatus Bathyarchaeia archaeon | reverse complement strand
CTTGTATTTTCGAATTCGCCGCTCGCTTTCACTTTTTTTCCGTTCACTCACAGCTTGGCAATGGTTAGAGGGAGCAAGATGCAGCATGACATCTCCCTTAGTGCGCTTTGAATTGCACGTTTGGAATTCTGCACGCTCACAAAAACATTTATACGTGCGTCTGTTCGTTCCGTTGTTTCAACGTTTAGACAACGTTCGAAAGTTGAAAATGGAGTATATAAGAAGGTGTCGTAAAATGGTGAAAATAGTGATTGATAATGCGAAATGTACGGGAGACGGATCATGTGTCGACACATGCCCAGTTGGTGTTTTCGAAATGAAAGATGGCAAGTCTGTTCCAGTCAGACCTCAGGAATGTTTGGTGTGCAGAGCATGCGAAGTTCAGTGTCCTGAGGCTGCAATTCAAGTAATAGAATGACTGCTGACTGCGGCTTTAACGGCCTTTCCAGATTGTGCTACTCAATATTCCAATAGGTCTGCTGGGTTTTCTTCACTTCAAACATGATTTTTTCGCCTAGCATTCTCGTTTGTCTGGCCACGTTGGAAACGTTGTCATGCAGGAAATATTGGTTGCCGCTCATTTCTGCTATGAATGCGGACGCGATTTTTCCAACATGATTGACGGCGTATCCGCCTTCAAGAACTGCAACCATTCTTCCCTCACAGAGTTTCAATGACGCTTCAGTTATAAGTCTAAAAACTTTTCTGTAGCAAATTGCAGACAGAGACAAGCTACCCACAGGGTCTGCATAATGGGCATCCAACCCGGCTGAGACCAACATGAACTGCGGCTTGTACTGAAACAATATTGGGATTATGACTTCTTCAACTGCTTTAAGGTAAATGTCATCTCCCGTCCGAAAGGGCAATGGAACATTAACGTTAAAGCCCAAGCCTGTTGCTTCTCCAACTTCCTTGACGAAACCGGTTCCAGGAAAATCAGTGGGGTCCTCATGTAAACTCGCATAGAGCACCTTGTCAGTCCTGTAAAAAATTGATTGCGTGCCATTGCCATGGTGCGCGTCTATGTCCAACACCAGGATTCGCTTCAACCTATACCTCTTAAGCAAATGCTTTGCAGCTATTGCGACATTGTTGAACAGGCAGAAACCGAGACCTCGAGACCTCTCGGCATGATGCCCCGGCGGTCTAACAGCGGCAAAAGCATTGACAAATCTTCTGCTCATCACCAGCTCAACTGCCCTTAGCGTTCCACCTGCAGCATACAGTGCGACGTCATAGCTTTCAGGAGAGACAACAGTATCCCCAGAATCTAGAAGACCGCCACCGGACCTGCAAAGCGCATCAACTTGTCGAATATATTCAATGTCATGCGCTAATGCAACGCTCCTTACACTGGCTCTTTTCGGCTCGACGAATCTCCAGTTTTGGCTTCTCGAAAGTTGGTCTCGGACCAGTTCGTTGACTATTGCGCTAAGCCGCGCTGCTGATTCAGGATGTCTTCTTCCAGGGTTGTGTAGATAATATTTCGGTGAGAAAATCACAGCCGTTCTGCTCATGATATCTCACCTTTTCCAGATTTTTTCAAAGCTTTCTTTGACGAATTCTTTGAGGGGTAACCCGTTTTGTTTTGCCAACTTTCTCAGAACCGCGTCAACACCAGTAGTATATTGCATGGCTTTCTTCGGTTTGTTCACTACAAACTCAGGAAGCCCGACGTTTTTGGCTACTTGCCTCAGAACAAGTTTCCTCAACGTGGTTTCTGAAGGTTCGATCTTGAGCTCCAGAGGCAGGCCTAAAGCAAATTCGGCTATGTCCTGTTTGGCAAAGGGGAGCCGCAACTCGACGTTGTGAAAGTTGCATATTTTCCAGTCTCTTTCCAGATTGGACGCGTATACTCCCGAGATATCCTTGAAGATAGTATCTTGCACTTTTTTCTTTCCAAAGTGCAGGTATTCGTCTACATACCGTCTGTACCCGCCGAAAAATTCGTCTGCTCCCTGCCCAGCCAACATGACGGTGGAGCTCCTCTCAGCAGCTTTTTGTGCAGCCCAAAAAACTGGAATGCCTATGGCCAGTTGAATCGGGTCTGGTTCCTCAATTGCCTGAAGGACTGGAATAAGGTCTCGTTCAACATCCTTTTCAGTGTAGGTCTGGGGGTATATTGGTATCCTCAGTTCTTCTGCTACTCTGAGTGCATACTGTGTTTCAGGCTGGTTCTCCATGCTTACGTGAATCAAGTGAACGTCAACTGGCAGATTCTTTGTTAATGATGCAATTATGCTGCTGTCCAATCCGCCGGAGAAGGCGACTGCCACTTTCTTTAGATCCGACACTTTTTCTTTCACCGAAAGCTCCAACATCATTCGAAGTTTTTTTGCTGCAACCCGCATCGTTGTCTGACGCGGTTTGACACGGTGCAGCCTTTTCACAAGAGTGAACCTGAAACCCTTTTCATTTACGCATGCGGTGTGTCCTGGAGGAAATGACTCTACTTGCTTCAAACCAATTCCCCAGAGTGCTTTGCGCTCGGAGGCCAAAGCGGCAAGTTCTTTGTTTTCGCCATAGTAAAGAGGCCGCGATCCAATGGCGTCTCTGCCTGCAAGAAGCTTCTTGGGCCCAGCTAACACGAAAGCAAAGTCGCCTTCTGAATCCTTGACAAACTTTCCAGCGGCCTTTTTGCCCTCAGTTGATATTCTCTTTGCAAAGAAAGAAGCAGAGTCTTCTCCGCCCGAAGAATATATTCTCCCATCAAATACTAGTGCCATGCATTGGAGTTTCAGTGGCTGTGGCTTATCCTGTTCAAGAATCCTTGAAAAAGCGTGGCCAAGTACGGCGCTAGATGCTATGGTGCTTTCATCCATGTCTTCCCACGATTTTCGCGTCAGCACATTTTCTGAAGAAGCCAACCCGTAAGTTTCTATGCCTTTGTTTTTGAAGCTTTGAAGCATGGCAACTGCTGTTCTTGCTGCACTCTGCCCTTTCTTGTCCAGAACAGCCACTATTGCGCCCATTACAAGGAGCCTCTTGAGCCAAATCGGTATTATTGTCTTGGTAAAACATTAATCTTCAATCATCTTATCCTTTTATGAGGGATATGGAGGTTGCCGGTTCTGCCTATTGACACTGGTCGTTACGGAACGTCTGAAATGAAGAAGGTTTTTGAAGAAGAGACCCGCGTGCAGAAAATGCTCGATGTTGAAGCTGCATTGGCATGGGCACACGCTGAGGTCGGCGATATCCCACGTAAGGATGCCGAGAAGATTGTATCCAAAGCTTCGCTAAAGTACGTCAAGGTAGAAAGGATCAAAGCGATAGAGTGCGAAATAAAACATGATATCGCTTCTTTGGTCAGAGCCTTGTCCGAGGTTTGTGGACCAAGCGGCGCGTACGTCCATTTGGGAGCGACGAGCTATGACATCGTGGACACGACTAATGCTCTGCAGTTAAAGGAAGCTTTGGCCTTGATCGAGAAGAAACTTTTCGAGTTCGAGAAGATGCTGGTGACAAAAGCAAGGCAGTACAAGAAAGCAGTGATGGTCGGCAGGACACATGGACAGCATGCATTGCCGATAACCCTCGGCTTCAAGTTTGCTGTGTGGATGCGAGAGATTTCGAGACACATTCAGAGACTCAGAGAGTGCAGAGAACGTGTGTTGGTGGGCAAGATGAGTGGAGCCGTAGGCACACAGGCTGGGCTGGGCAAGCATGCGATGGAGATTCAAGACCTTGTGATGCATAGGTTGGAGATTAGTTCAGCTGATATCTCTACGCAGATTGTTCAGCGAGACCGCTACGCCGAATTCATATGTTTGCTAGCTTTGGTCGTGTCTTCGCTGGAGAATTTTGCGACAGAAATTCGTGAACTGCAACGGCCAGAAATCGGCGAACTCTTTGAGCGTTTCGAAACCGCAAAACAGGTCGGCAGTTCAACTATGCCCCAGAAGAGGAACCCTGAACTCTGTGAGAGAGTCTGTGGTTTGGCAAGAATAGTAAGGAGTTTGGTTATCCCGGCGCTGGAAGATGTTACGACATGGCATGAACGTGACTTGACTCAATCTTCAGCAGAACGCTTCATCTTTCCCGAAGCATGCATTCTGACTGACTACCTGCTTTTTCTCATGTGCGGAATAGTGGCTAACCTGCGAGTGGACGAAAAACGAATGCTCAAGAACGTGGAACTGACCCGAGGACGCATGATGTCCGAAGCAGTGATGATCGCACTAGTACGGAAGGGTATGAACCGCCAAGAGGCTCACGAACTGTTAAGAAAACTGGCGATGAAGAGCGAAGCAGAAGACCGAAGCTTCAAAGAAACCCTTTTGGGAGATAAGACAGTGACAAGAATGCTCAGTGAAGACGAGATCGACGGAGCTTTGAACCCGAAGGACTACTTGGGAACTGCAACAAAGCAGGTTGATCTCACAATCAATAGAACCTTGACAGAGCTTGAGATGTAAGAACTCCTAGTATTCTGTTAATGC
>CAYPRE010000059.1:0-6045 GCA_964413045.1 uncultured Candidatus Bathyarchaeia archaeon | reverse complement strand
TGACTCTTCATTTACGCCGCTGGAAAAGAGAAAGCACTTCTTCGGGTCAGCCCCCATCTTGATCTTCGCGTCCTTCTCATCAGGTGTGACGACAAGAACAAGGTTTGCCGTCTTCAGGATCTGAGACAATGATAACCTGTTCCAAGCCATGCGAAAAGTTCTCTCTACAAGCGAGTAATGTTTTGCGGAAGGTTCCTGAAAGTGAGACATATGACAAAAAACAATGGGGTCCACGTAGCCCCCTAGATCTTTCATGTATCGTCTCCAAGCGACAAACTTGGCGACCTCTTCAGGTCCATTCCAAAGAGTGCTATGAGTTATGAGCACGTTCAACTTGAATTCGTCGACTATTCTTTCCAGAACATGAACGAAATCCCGAAAGCTAATCCTTCGACGGGGCCACTTTATGACGTAACTAGCCACGCGAATAACGGGAATTCCCAACTCTGCGTCCTCGACCAGTACATAACCTTTGCCGTCCGTCAGGCTATTTGATGAGATGACTTCGGCCCCATCATGATAGACGCTAGTAATCAGATAGGCATCGTGTCCCAAAGAAACTAGATCTCGGACCATTCGTTGGGCAACAAGTTCTTGGCCCTTGCTGGTACTTGTTTGATACATCAAAACGCCTATTCTCTTGTGCATTGTCGCCTCACCTTTTCAAAATTCCGTTTGATCATGGGAAAACTAGAATCAAACAAAAAATGATTCGCCAGAAGCCTGCCCAGAAAAGAAGAAACATCCTCAAACTTGACAAGATAGTCGCAAGCCAACTTTTCTACGCAACTCTCCTTATGGACCACTCCCACGCTAACATCAGACCTTTCGAAAGCAGGGTTATCCGCTTCGGCGTCGCCCATGTAAAGAACCCCGTTCTTTGACTTTAATTCTTTAAGCATCTCCTCGAGAGCCTCACCTTTGTCAACAGGCATGGGATATACGTCAAAAAAAGGCTGTCGCTCATAACCAACAACTTTCAAGCCCAACTCTTCGCAGTAGACTGCCACCTTGTTTGCCTCATTCATCGCTTTTTCAGTATCTTGAGCCCGACGCCAATCCACACAGAAAGCAATTGTGCGGCAGTTCATATCTCGCTTCTCTTCAATCTCGATTTCACAATCGGTCAAACGTGACCTTGAATATTCTAGAGCAAGAGAAACACGCTTCAACCTACGAAGATAACCCTTCTTTCGCAGAATCTTCCCGTTTATTTTCGCTTCCAGCCCACTCACCGCCGACCACGCGTGGGCAAACGACGTTCTTGACATGACAAATGAGAGGTCTTTCGTGGTGACAATGGCGATTGGAATGCATCTGCCTATTCTCTGGAGCATCACACGCGTTTTCTCAGGAACCATTGATTTAGTTCGAGCGACATTCACGGAACTTATAGTTCCATCATAATCCAAAACTAGAAGCTTGACGGGTATCCTTGCAGTCACATTGTCATTACTGTTCGCTTGACGCACTAGTAAGTCGTCATGAAAATCTAGAGAGGGAACTTGCTTTATGACTTTCAAAAGACTTTCCCAAACCTATCCTATTCTCATTTGAAGAGCCGCCAATATATCTTTTTACTAACGTGTTGAACACGTAGGAAAAACTGGTTGAAAGACGAATATCCAACTTTTTGCTCAGCCTCTTTCCGAAGCAGAATAGTGCGTTGGTTTTTGGTTTCGGAACACTCAGGTCAAAGACAATGCTTGGTGGATACATTGTGCATGCCATTAGCAACATCATTACTTTAACTTTCCTCTTCAGCTGATTTTGGTTTTGGCGGAAAAGCTTTAGCCGATCCATCTTCATCATTTGGATGGGTAATAGGATTTGCTTGAAGGTAAGAATGTGAATCTGAGGGTCATAGAAAAGGAAGACTTGCCTTTGTTAGCAGATTGGAGCAACAATCCCGAGTATTTGGGTGAATATATTTGGCTTCCCCAGCAGTCCAGAACAGAGTGGGCGAAAAAGTATGATGACCTTACTCCTGATACGAAGTGGTTTTTCATAGAGAAAAAAGATGGAACCAAAATTGGGACTATGTTTCACTGGCCCATAGATAACATGTTGGAAATAGGCTATGTTCTGATTCTAAGTGAAAGAAGAAAAGGCTACTGCACAGAAGCAGTGAAGATTGTTCTGGACTACCTGTTTCTTTCTAAAAACATTGTTCGCATACAGGCCCACACGGATGCAAGAAACATGGCTTCTCAGAAGGTTTTGCAGAACGCAGGATTTAAGAAAGAAGGGATAATTCGCAAGTCCGTTTTCGCCAGAGGAGAATGGAGAGACCGCTGTCTATACAGCATTCTCAGAGAAGAATGGAAAGAACCAAGAATACTGACGAAGACAACCTGAAAAATCGGGATAAAAATTTACCCCCACTTCTGGTTCTTTGGAAATCCACTCTTCACAATGGTTTAAGGGATTCCCCAGAAGTTTTTCATCGAAGTACGGACTAGTCTATGAATAGGGATGCGGTATTTACCGGCCAAATCTACTAGTTGGATTGAATCAATTCTTCCACAGATCATAAGAACCAAAACAAGAAAACAGATTCAAAAGTGTTAGGGGTTTCCTTCCAAAGAGGTTCATCGATAACTCGGAATTCGAATATGAATGGGTCAGAGTGTTGCATCTTCGTCGAAGATTCTACGGACTTTGTGCGCTAACCTCTTCAATGTCTAAACCGAAGGTCTCTGCGTCAATTCTTACGCCCCAGTAATGTACATGTCCTACAACGGTCACCTTCGTATTGTTCACCTGCATCATTCCTCCAATGCCATCTTGCTCAAAACTGACATATTGAGTGAGATTGAATCCATTCACAATTGTTTGTCCTTTTCCAGCTATCGCAATTTCAGCTCCGTCATAGTTGAAGTTTCTTAGAACGAAAGCTGGTCCGAACATGTAACCTGTGCGCATTACATACCCCTGCAGGCGTACACGAAGGTTGTTGAATGCTTGCGGGCTGGAGCAGACTTGGTTTATTGAGTAGTCTCTAGCGTAGCTTGGATACAAGACAAGCTGGTAAAGTATGAAGGCTGCAAGGATAGAGAGCAAAGCCAGCACAACTGCAATTTTGTATGCTTTCCTCATCAACCAATACTTTGCCACAACTTGGCTATAATTCTACTCTATAGAACAGCATTGCATCAAAACCAGAACACGCCTAGAGAAAATGGAAGGTTGCAGGAACTCGGAATCTTTCATTGTATAGTGAGGGCGCGCGCGCCGTTCTATGCACAGAGACAACGGCATTGTGTTGTGTCAATGTGTGTGGGATAAAACTTTACCATAACAACCTACGATGCAGAAGAGTTATAGCTGAAACGAAAGGGCTATTTCAGAGTGAAGCTGTCCTGATGAAAAGTGTAACCTTGATCGTGCGTCAAACAGCATTAAACAGAATTTTCCCTAACGGTTTCCACTTTTTGTTGGAAGATGATGCGTCCATCCTTGACGCTATCAAAGCGGCAGATGAAGAAATAATGAAGAAAGTGAACAGGTTTCCCATAGAAAAATGCAAAAGCCTGCTCCACATGGTTTATCATCCAAATGAAAACAGGTTCTATACACAAGTCGCTATCCAAGCATACACTCCGTCAAATCCCTTCATAAACCTGAGAGAAAACCCCAGATCATCATTACCCAACGAGGCAACAATCATTCTGATTCCCCAAGGCGGATGCACGACAGACTGGGAAGAACCCACCGAATAACCAGCACACGCCAACATCCAATGATACATGCAGCATAAAACTTCACCCCAAACCAAGAACGACAACAACACAGGAGAGCATTTCCCCACATCAAAAACTACTCACCAGAGCAAATTCAAGCAAAAACTAATTCTGTTCTCCAAGCAGACTCTTCACTCCCAGCACGCAAATGACCAAACCGCGCGTGGCCAAAAAAAATTTTTTTTGAGTTGTCAATTGAGAGCGCAGGCAAAACGTCGCGATCACCATAATAATTGACTGGTGAAAGAAAAAAATTGTTGACCAGTGAATTGAAAGTTCCGCCGCAGTCGGATTTGACCACTCAGTAGAAAAAAATTTTGGCCAGTCAACTGGGAGGCCAGTAACCACGTGCTAACGCTTCATGCAGTTTGACTACTCAGTAGAAATTTTTTTTGACTAGTCGAGTGAGACCTCAGTCAGCACAGGCAACTGTGAGGCAGCATCAGCGCCTATGTTATCGCGGGCAGTTTGTTTCCCACGTAACCTAACACTTGGCTTCATTGCGGAGCGTTACGCTCCCCTAAGCTAAGCTCTCTCGTCGAGGGATATTACGCCCGCGCCCACCGTGTCCCATGTTTGGGTAAACCCGCCATCACAAGCACGACAAGCCGAAGCTTATCTCTTCCGTTGGGTCCGTCTGCATGGCTGATACCGATGGGATACAAAAGGCTCGTTACGTCATCGCCAAAACAACATTCCAAACAAGAAAGTTAAACATTTCTATAGAAGAATCAACATTCAACAAGAGTCACTCATGCCGCACCGCATGCTTCTTAACAGAAACAGCCGCCACACCCGCGATCTCCACACACTCGCCATCCTTCTCAACCAGCTTCAGAAGCCACTGCGTCAGCACTTCACAATCATTCGGGCTACAATGCAAATGACTCGCCATGATCGGATTCCACAATAAACACTTAAAACAGGGAACCTCAACCAAAACGTCAACATCAGACCGCATATCGACTCAGAACCAGAAACAGCACCAGACAAACATATAGCTTATGAATCCAAGAACAATACACCATCTAAGGATTACGATTTCTAATCCCAACTATCCTGTCCATATTCAACTCAAACGCCGCAACAGGATTCTCCAGCCCCCACGACTCCAGCACAGCAGGATGCACCTCACCCACAAAGCCCACGTCTTCCCCACCAACAAGCACCTTTCCAACCCTTCCCTCCACAAAACTCGAATGCACCATCGCCTTAACCGTCCACGACAACCCCAAATTCATGAACACCGCATCCAACGCCGACTTAACCTCAGAAAAACCTGCACCCGCATGACACGTTGCGGCCGCAAGCGTTTCCAAATCCCGACTCCGCGTCTCCGCCTTCGCATCTGGAACCGTCACCTTACCCAACTCAAACACCCTCTGCGGATACTCAACATGCAAGTTACACGCCAAAAAATCCATCAAACACGGCAACAGCCAACTCCGCAAACACGTCAACGTCTGCACCTTAGGATTAGCAACCTCAACAACCCTCCCCCTCCTAACATTCATCTTCCTGAACAACGCTTCCTCATTCGTCAACGTATACGTAAGTACTTCCTGAAAACCCAAACCCACCATCAACTCACGCGCCGCATCCAAAAAACCCTGCTCAGACCGCTTCCCACCAAGAGTCGGAAGCCTCCGCATCAACGGCTCAAAATTGTTATAGCCATAAGCAATCGCAACATCCTCAACCAAATCAACCATATGCATAACATCAATCCGATAACAAGGAACCAGCACCCTCACACGAGAACGCTCAACCTTTTCAACACCATAACCCGCCTTCTCCAAAAGCTTACCAACCTGCTCAGCCGAAAGCCTAAGCCCAAGCAGCTTGTTCGCAAAGTCAACATCCAAACCCATAACCTTGCTCTCAAACCGCGGCGTCACCACCGTCAAACCGTCCGGGTAACGAACCGTAGCCGAAAACGCTTTGCCACCGCGGTCAACAAGCGACAACGTCACAATCGTCAACGTGTCAAGAACCGTCTCATGAACAGTACCAGTAACCTCAACAAGAACATTCCGCGTCATCTCCGTCACCCTTCCCACATCATTCGAGTTAATAACAGGCGGAAAAGACAAAACCCTCTCCTCAGAATCCAAGAACACCGGAAGAACACTGTGCCCCCGCACGATGTCACCGTACTCTAACCCCTTCGGATGCCGCTTCAGAATCTCCCGCAAACTCATCTCCTCATCAAAACCCAGAGGCACAAAACTAACATCATCCGGCCTAGCCACAGTGTAACTCAAGGGCCCTGCAACCTGGTCAAAATCGTAAAGCCCAATCG
>CAYPRE010000058.1:0-6132 GCA_964413045.1 uncultured Candidatus Bathyarchaeia archaeon | reverse complement strand
GCGCGTTATACAACTGATTCATGATTAGAAGGCGTGCCGTGCACAAGAATTCTTTTGCAAATTAGGGGAAAGGAACGCATGTGCACGGCACATACCAATAGTATTAAACGATACAAATGATTTAACCCTTGTCTATACAGAACCGTTTGTGATACCACTAAATACCTGCAGAACGAGAAAACCGCGCTTCAATTGAAACATTTGAGAATCAAGTATATGTACAAAAGCATCAGCGAAAATCATTGTTAGCGCGCGCTATGGTTGACTGGAACGAAGGTAGGTCTGGTTAATATTCTCACTTCACAAGAGAATTATCCAGGTTACGCGAGAATATGAGAGAGCGCGAGCCAAGAATATCGTGGAAAGATGAGGTGGCACTTCTGCTAACCAGTATCCTCATTGTTGATGATGACACCGGAGTCAGGAATATGCTGTCTTTGGTCCTTGACGATAAGGGATACATGGTTGAATCCGTAGAAAATGGCAAGAAAGCAGTCAAAGCCTGTGAGAAATCACTATTTGAAGTTGCCCTCATCGACATCGAACTGCCGGATATGAAAGGCACTGAACTGCTTAGTAGACTGAGACAGATACAGCCCAAAATGATCAGGATAATCATCACAGGCCATCCCTCGATTGAAAGTGCCATGAAGGCCGTCAACGAAAGGGCCGATGGATACGTATTGAAACCCTTTGAGGTAACAGAGTTGCTGGAGATGATATCAAGGCTTCTGACCGAGAGAACAAACGAGTATCTCCGCATATCTGCAGAGGTCACACACGCAAAAGAAAATACACCTACTATCAAATATCAACGTCCAGATCGATGGTAGCATTTGAAGAAGAGATTTCCTGAAAGAAATGACAGAAAATCAGAAAGAACCCAATCTAGTGGCGCAGGCGACCCGGGTCCGAATCCCGGCCGGACCACGATCTTTTCAGTTTCAAGTTCAGTTTTTCATGATAATGCTCGAACGAGTGCTTTTTGGGGAGCAGAAGCATGCTCCGTTCAATCAGATCCTTGTGTAGCCGGTCTAAAACGCAAACTGCAAGTTCTTGGTGGGGGTCAGGATTTTTCGGTATTTGGTTAGTGTCATTACGGCGTGTTTCTCTGCTTGATGTTCCCACATCGGTTTCTTTAGAATCCACTGCTTCAGATGCATGCTTTCGTGCGCTGTGACCTTCACTAATGCTTCCTTCCAGTCGTGTAGCACAACTGAATATTTCTCGCATCGTTTGTGGCCAGGATAGACGGAGAAGTACGGAAAATGTTTTTCGTCTCCAATCCTTACGACAATCAGGAAACGTTGCTCGTCGCATTCACAGGTGCAGTCGGCGGCGCCTGCGAAAATGCGTCCATAGAACGCATATTTACTGTTTCTGACGTGCACTTCCA
The DNA here is from genome assembly GCA_964413045.1 of uncultured Candidatus Bathyarchaeia archaeon. Lineage (GTDB taxonomy): Archaea > Thermoproteota > Bathyarchaeia > Bathyarchaeales > Bathycorpusculaceae > JBGQMW01. The sequence continues at coordinate 4,736 of CAYPRE010000058.1, read as the reverse complement.
ATTCGTCAGAATGCGGTACTCCTTTCAAAGCAAACCTAACTAAACTCTCAACTTCTTCGGAAGGGTACTGCGAAGTGTTCTTAACTATCATGACGTAAGCCTCAGTCTAAATCAGATTTTCGAAATTTCATCCTCGCTTCGAACGCAAACACTAGAATGTCGGATTTTTTCATAAAGCGTTTATGAAATCATAATCTATATCGGAAGACAACAATCGGCTCTTGAGCGCCCGTCATCTCCAGGGATACAGTACCTCTTGTCATCTCCTTCTTCTTCGAGGCTCTGCAGGAGCATCTTTGCCTGTTTAGGTATGCGGTTGCGTTCGGCGCACATATCACAATAGAGGCCGCAGTAGCCTACAAGGCTTAGTTGATCTTGACTTGCCATGTGTTAGTCCGTTCCAGCTAAGAAATAAAAACTTTCAGCTTTTTCATTGTTCTGAAATGCTCGATTGGCGAACAGCTAGGGTCTGGCAATTATCAAATAGTGGTAGGGTCCTTCAGATTTGACTGATTCAATCTTGAAGCCTGCCTCTTCGATGACTAGTGCGGCGGTTTTTTGGCTGAATCTAATTTGCACTGGTGGACCGTAAGGCGTTGGTTTCTTTTTCCAATCCAAATCGACTAGACGACCAGTGGGTTTCAGCATTCTCTTTGCGTTCGACAAAACTTTGGATACGTCATCAAAATCATGAAGCACAATACCGAAGAAAACAATATCCGCACATGATTCACAGAGAATGCTTTCTTCAGCCCGTCCAACCTTCAAAGCCATATTCTTCAAACCCGCTCGTTCGGCGTGATTCTTCAAAGTTACAATGGCGTCCTTGTCAATATCCAAAGCGTACACTTTTCCTTTTGGACCTACGATCTTCGCGGCTGGAACGGCAAAGAAGCCGCCGCCAGCGCCAATGTCGATGAATGTTGAACCCAACTTCAGCCCTGCTGCTTGCAATATGACTTCTGGATTTTGCCACTTTCTTCTTTCCTCTTCATTCGAACAGAATCTGTGAAAATGCAAAGAACAGCCTCACGTTCTCGGTTCTGCACTGCAACTCATTGATTCTACTAGAATAGAATAATTAAAAAAAAGAAGGATAAATGTTGCTGTGGCGTCAGACTGTGGAACCTAGCCTTTTTTTGCCATTTTAAGCACGCTTCTGATGGCTATGATGACCGCGGCTGGAGCGGCGAACACTGTGATGTAGTGGAGGATGGATACTGCCCAGTGATAGAGCAAGCCGTGAATATTGTTCAGTGGAGCCCAAACATTCGCGCTGCTAACCACTATCAGTGCGATTGCAGCGATCAGGAACGGTTGAACTTCTTCCACAGTTATGCTTACCAAACCGATGATTATGCCTAAGACCAAGAGCACCAGGGTAACCCATCCGTCAATATTATCAAAGTTGGGGTCCTGATTGTAGGCCAAGTAGCCCATCACCAGTCCCATGACAATAGCTATGACGACAAACGCGATGAAAGCCCAGCGTGCAATTCTTTCCATTTCCATTTTGACCACAGAATTTCCTATATTTTCGTGAATACGTTATAAATCTTGTGTGCAAGACCGCTAGCAGTTCGCTGCATCAGCTGATATTTTGATGTTTTCGATGCGAAAACACGGGATAACGTTTATTATGCGTATGTTTGATTAAGGGATTCGGGTGCTTTCTTGAGTCTCGCAATCGAAGCAAAATCAGTCGTCAAAGTCTTCAGTAACATTCGCGCACTCGACGGTCTGGACTTTGCAGTCAAACCGGGAGAGATCTTTGGGCTGATCGGTCCCAATGGCGCTGGCAAGACGACGTGCCTTCGAATAGTCTCCACTTTGCTTCTGCCCACTTCAGGATCTGTTAAAGTGTTCGGGCTAGAGGTCCTTAAGGACGCTGGAGAGGTGCGCAAAATCATTTCTTATTTGCCCGAAGAAGCAGGGGCTTATCGCAACCTCTCGGGACAAGAGTACTTGGAGTTCATGGCCAGATTCAACGCCAACAGTCATGAAGAACTCCATCAAATAGTGGCCGAAGCGGCCGAGATTTCAGGCTTAGGCGACAGGCTAAAGGACAGAGCCAAAACCTACAGCAAAGGAATGAAGCGCCGCCTGCTTGTTGCAAGAGCACTGATGACAAAACCCAAACTGTCCATCTTGGACGAACCAGCAAGCGGCTTGGACGTTTTGCACGCCTACCACGTAAGAGAGATCATAAAGAGATTCGTCAAAGAACAAGGCGTTACTGTGCTACTTTCGAGTCACAACATGCTAGAAGTAGAATATCTTTGTGACCGCGTTGCCTTGCTCAACAAGGGCAAGCTTGTCGTTGAAGGAAAACCGCAAGACTTGAAGCAGAAATACGGTAGCGCGAACTTGGAAGAGGTTTTTGCAAAGGTGGTTGGGTTTGCTTAAAGGGTTCGGAAACGTATTTCTGAAGGAACTTAAAGAACTCGTCAGAGACCCCAAGATACTTCTAGGAATGATCATTGTTCCTCTGCTCATGTTCCCGGTTCTCGGTGCGATAATGAGTTTTTCGGTGCAGACAGCGCAGGAAAAAGCCATGAACGCAACGACGCTCGTCCTGAACAACGATGTGGGCACCTACTACTCAGATATGTTCATTACGTTCCTAGAATCTCCTGCGTACTCGCTTAAAGTCTTCGTCATAAACGATACAACACCAGAACAGGCTGTATCCCAGAACCTGCTCGGAACCTACAACGCAACCTATTTCATCGAAATCCCAAAAGGCTTCAACACTACCGTGACCGACCACATGACTAACGCAAGCATCAAAGCCTCTATCAACTATTATAGCGTGTTTTCGGGTGGCGGTGCCTTTGAGAACATTGGCACCTCAATCATCGACAGCCTAGTCAACAAGTTCAACAGGGACAATGCTCCCGACATTCTTGCCATTACCAAGTCTTCCATCATCAAGGGTGAACCCAAACCCGGCGTTGACCCTGCAGCACTGTCTACGTTGATGATTTCGCAGCAGATCGCAATGCCGATTACGATTATGATCCTGCTTACCTATTCTATGCAGATAGCCGCGACTTCTGTGGCCATGGAAAAAGAGGAGAAAACCCTTGAGACTCTACTTACGTTGCCTATGGACCGTTTCGCGATTCTCATGGGAAAACTTGCTGGCTCGATGCTTGTGGCGGGATTGGGTGCTTTGACGTACATGGTGGGCTTCACCTTCTACATCGGTTCCTTCTCAGGTGCTATGTCTTCAGGGTCAAACATAGACCTTGCAGCGTTGGGGTTGGTGCCCTCGCCCCTTGGATATCTGCTGCTGGGGATTTCGCTTTTCGTCACTTTGCTCTCTGCGCTGGCTCTGGCAGTGATTCTCTCCGCTTTCGCAGAGGATGTGCGTGGTGCTCAGTCGCTCGTAGGCTACATTTACCCGTTGCTTTTCGTCCCTTCACTGCTCATGATCTACGTGGACTTCAATTCGCTACCTGCCTGGCTGCAGTACGTTCTCTTCGCCATCCCGTACAGTCATCCTGTTCTAGCTTCCAAGGCAATAATCATGGGTGACTATTTGACTGTCATCTTGGGAATAGTCTATGTTTCGTTGTTCACACTTGGCATAATGTACGTCGCGTCCCGACTATTTGCAACAGAAAAAATACTCACGGCGAAACTTCGGTTCAGGGGTCTTAGAAAACGCCAGACTTTTCAAACAGAATGATGACTCACAAAGCTTATCCACTTGGCAACTGAAAGGTTTCTGTGCGTGTAACCTATGGGAATCAAATCGATCGAAAATCTGCTCCATCACTCTGCATTATGAAGAGTCTCCTCATATTGCTCCGAGATGCCTATCAATTTGTCTGGCCTAGGCACAAAAATAATAGACTAGGAACGCTTAGGAACAACTGTAAAAATCTACACATACCATGAGGTGCAGTATTTGGTTACTTTGAGGGCGTTGGCGCCGTCGCTGACCAGAATCACTGTTGCTGCAGCCGTTGGTGCTGCGTTACACATTGGTCAGGGTGACGAAGACCTTGTCGACGCGAAGGCCGTTGAGTTTTCCAGGGCTGTTCTGGCCCAGACTGACATTGAAGGAGAGGTCATCGCATGCGAAGGACCCAAAGACAACGCGCCTGCGTTCATGCGGCGTGAGAAGGTTGGCACGGGAAAGGGTCCAAAAGTCGAGTTTGTCGTAGACCCAGTGGACGGTACAACGGCAGCGTCCAAGGGACGAAAAGACGCCATCTCTGCCCTGGCTTGCGCTCCCGCAGGATGCTTTCAAGTTCTCCCAGATGACGGTTACTACTTCAAAGTCGCCACTGACCACAATTCAATCGGCAAAGTCAGTTTAGACATGAGCATAGAAGAACTCGTGCGCACGGTCGCTCATGAAAAAGACTTGCCTCTGGAGAACTTCACGGTGATCATGCTTGAGCGCGAGAGGCACAGCGAAATTCTGAAGACCCTTAGAAAACTCGGGGTCAGAATCATCCTGATCCCTGACGGTGATATTGCAGGCGCCGTGGTCACGTGTCGACCAGGTTCGGGCATCGATTTGCTAGTAGGTGCAGGTGCAGGGCCCGAAGCTACGATTGCCGCCACAGCCATCAAATGCTTAGGCGGCACTATGCTGGTGAAGGTTTGGAAAGGCGAGAAAGATGACCCTAAACGGATAAAGAGGCTTGAGATAGAAGGAGTCGACCCAGACAGGACCTACCGAGAGAATGAGCTGGCAAAGGGCAACGAGCTTGTCTTCG
>CAYPRE010000057.1:0-6171 GCA_964413045.1 uncultured Candidatus Bathyarchaeia archaeon | reverse complement strand
CGTTAGGAGATATCTTCAGGAGTGCATCGTCGCTTTCAACTGTTCGGTTTTGACTCGCGATCGCCTCAGAAAGCATGTTCATCAGCTCGCCACAGTAGCTTGCGTTGAAAGAGTTCTCGTACCTCCCAATTGCGGAACCTGCTATTACCAGACATTCATTGTACGTCTTCTCTGCCCCAGACTGCTGAATCACAGGGCTAAACCTGTAGATCCAAAACTCATTGTCTACAAAGGTTATGACAGTTTCAAGAGGGCAAGTGTCGTTGCCAACAGTAATCTTCACATCAGTCCGTACATGTTGCGAATGCGGCATCTTAGATCTAGAAGCGTTAAGAAACACACGGATGTGTGGTCAAGTTTATATCTGCAACTCCTCCCAAGAAGGTGAGAGCCAATTGGCTGGTGTCCTGATCCGAACTCGCAACGGCGCCGGTGCAACCAAGATATCCAACAGAGAAGAACACATTGAAAAGCAAAACTGTGAGGAGCAGAAGAACACAGATTTTTCTGTTGATTGCGAGTTCCAGCATGTGATCACCTGGTAGCAAAGCAGACAATAGCTTTGACATCTTCTCACCAATGAACTTGCCTTTCCCCGCTGATGTTATCTTGATAACGCCAATTTATAAAGTTTCCTGCAACTTAGTTTTTGTGAACTCCGTCACTAACCACTATGATCTGCATCATTTGCAAAAATTCGAGGCGGATACGAACGAGCACCTACTACCAGTAAGTCCTGCACTTATCCACTACCTTCTTCAGTTATCAGTTTTCCAACTTTGTCTAGCCAAGTGTCTCTCTATCAAATGTACACGATGTTTTGTCTTGATGCTGTAGATGCGCCCTTCGATTTTGTTGAGAAGTTCAGAAACGAGGATCTGAAGTCACATACGCTTACTTATGGGGCTTAAGGACAGAGACAAGACCGTGGAAGTCCAATGGATAGAGACAGCGAAGGACCCTCTTTTTCGCGATGTTTTGTTGATGCTTTCGTATACAAACAATCTGCAGCATCGCGCGCCAAGATACGAAATCACAGGACCAAACGTTCTACATCATGACGCAAAATCCAAGTGGGACCATCTGGTTCTTGCAAACGTCTACGCTGAGTTCGATAACAAGCAATTACGTAGCAGAGAAGGACGGGATCATGCTGTTCAGAAAGTCCAAGAGGTATATGAATGGAACATGATGTAGCACTTAAAGGAAAGTCTGCTTTACCAAAAGCCTTAAGTGTGCTCGTTTTGTTATGGTTGAATCGTTAAATATATAGGATGTTGAGAAAACTTGGCAGTAGAAGGTTTCGCAGGAAACAGGCAACCCGTAGACGCCAAAGTGGGCGAACTGAACCCTTCTTCCAGAGCTGTAAATGTGCTTGCAAAAGTCGTATCGAAGAGCGAAGTTAGGAACATTGCAGCAGGAAGAGACGGGGAACCGCACAAAGTCAGTGACGCGCTGGTCGGAGACGAGACAGGATGCATATACCTTACCCTTTGGGACGATAACATCGAGAAAGTGAACGAAGGCGACACGGTAAACGTGAAGAACGGTTACATAAACTTGTTCCGTGGAAACATGCGCCTGAACATCGGCAGGTACGGCACACTCGAGATTTCAGAACAAGCAATAGCTGGCGAAGTCAACACGGAGAACAACGTCTCAAACCAAGTGCATGAGCAGCCGAGAAGATCCTTCGGAGGACGAAGAGACTTCGGTGGTGGCGGCGGAAGAAGAGATTTCGGCGGACGGGACCGAGACAGAAGAGGCGGCTTCAGACAAAGGAGATATTAAAACCAGCCCGAGCCTGGGTTCAGCCTACCTAGTTTCATTTTTTTCATTCCAAACGCGGCAGTAAAACATACGTTAAGGCTTCGTAGTTTTCAATTCAGTCTCACCGCAACGTTTAAAGCCATAACATCTGAGACTCAACTTCTCCTTAAAGGAGAAACCATAATGCCACAACCTAAGAAGATTGAAAGAAAACCCACCGTTGAAGAGCTTCTTGCCAAGGCAAAGAAACCGTCGCTGCTTTCTCCACCCCTACACAGGTTCTATGAAGGAAAGGTCCAAATCATGCCCAAATGCGCTGTGTCAAGTCCAGCCGACTTCGCAATATGGTACACGCCAGGAGTAGCAACAGTATGTAAAGAAATTCAAGCAAACGTTGACAAATCATTCGAGCTGACCAACCGCTGGAATTATGTCGCAGTGGTTTCAGACGGCACACGCGTATTAGGATTAGGAGACATTGGTCCAGAAGCAGCTATGCCTGTAATGGAAGGAAAAGCCCTACTTTTCAAATACCTAGGAGGAGTAGATGCCTTCCCAATCTGCCTCAGAACGAAGAATCAAGAAGAAATCGTGAAGGTATGCGAACTCATCCAACCGACGTTCGGGGGAATAAACCTCGAGGACATAGAGAAACCGAAATGCTTCTACGTTCTTGAAAAGGCAAGGACAAAACTGAGCATTCCAGTCTGGCATGACGACCAACAAGGGACGGCCACAGTGATCTTGGCAGGATTGATGAACGCATTCAAGATAGTTGGAAAAGACCCCAAGAAAGCACTGATAACCCTTGTGGGTTCGGGAGCCGCAAACTTGCGTACGGCCTACGTCCTGATAAGATGGGGAATAAAGCCCGCCAACATAATGATGGTGGACACCAAGGGCATAATCTACCCAGGCCGCAAGGACATAACAAAAGAAGCAGACCCATGGAAATACGAATTGGCCCAGAAGACCAATGCAGAGGAAAGAGAAGGCGACACAGCCGCATCATTCAAGGACGTAGACGCAGTAGTCGCAGCCTCCAAACCAGGCCCAGACACCATAAAGAAAGAATGGATAAAAACCATGGCAAACGACTCGATAATTTTCGCCTGCGCCAACCCCATACCAGAAATCTGGCCGTGGGAAGCAAAAGAAGCCGGAGCACGCATAGTGGCAACTGGAAGAAGCGACTTTCCAAACCAAGTCAACAACAGCCTAGGGTTTCCAGCAATATTCAGAGGCGTCCTAGACGTCAGAGCCAAAACCGTCACCGACGACATGTGCATAGCAGCAGCTCAAGAACTGGCAAAATTCGCTGAAGAAAGAGGAATGCACGAGGAAGACATCCTACCCAGGATGGAAGAATGGGAAGTCTTCCCACGAGAAGCCGTAGCATGCGCTTTGAAATCCATCGACGAAGGCGTTGCCAGAATCAAACCCAGCAAGAAGGAACTGTACGACAGAGCCGTCTCAATAATCCAGAACGCAAGAGAATCATTGAAGCTACTGATGAAGCAAGGCTTGATCAAGCCAATGCCGTCTGAAGAGAAACTCCTCAAGTAGATGAAGAAACTCAGACCCCTACAAAACAACCTTTTCCCCTTTTGTTTTGAGCCTTAGAAAATTATTTAAACACTAGCCACGAACATAGGTAATGGAGAAAATAACATGCGTTCAGACTTTGCGTTGTATGTAATAGCAATTGTGTTTTTCATCCTAACCGGTGTTGTAGTAGCGTACTCAGTTGAACAGCAATTATGGATCGTCACCACCGCGGTACTCGGACTCGTGTTCATCGGCCTCGGATACACTCAACGACCAAAACAGATGGTATCCACTGAAACAGCACCGACGTTGACTTCGCCTCCGCCACCGCCATCCGTGTCAACCAGTGTCAAAGAAGAACCAAAGAAAGAGCAGGTCGAAAAAACAACAGAGCCTCAAATGCTGCCCTCAGGGCTCACTCAAGTTAAGGGAATAAAAGAAAAACGAGCCCAACAACTCAAAGCCATCGGAATAAACAGCATTGAAGACTTGGCCAACGCCTCCACAGATGACATCGCAGCCAAACTGCAAGTTTCGCCAAAAATCACCGGAAGATGGATAGAAACCGCAAAAGAACTTGCAAAGAAACCCTAAAGGGTTTTCACTGCTACTAGTCTACAACACCAAAATCCTAACTATATTTCTTCTTTCAAGCCTTCTTATCGCATCCAAGAACTCGTTTCGTTTCTTTCCCGTCAACTTGAAGCTTTGAATCATATCTTTCACGGTCATCCCAGGCTTTCCCAAGTGAGTATTCTTACGGTACAGATGCGCCACTATCACCCTCTCGAGTTTTCCACATCTCCATGTCGTATTACGGATTAAAACAACGATAGCCCTAACAAGCCTTTGCGACTCGCCACTCTTCCTAATTGCCAAAACATTCACGGTGTTATATATGAAAGCAAAACTTTTTAGAGTTTGCGTTCAAGAGCTACCACCCAAGTCAAACGAAGGAGAGAATGTATTCAATGGCCGACGGAAAGGTGGGAAGAATATGCGTCTTCAGACTCTTTGAGGATGAAGACATGATCGAATCCATCAAGCACAAGGCGGAAATAAACGGGATAAAGGCGGGAGTATTCATGCTGATAGGAAGCATTAAACATGCGGTGCTCGGTTACTACAAGAACGGGGAATACTTGAACACTCATCTGGAAGGTCCATTGGAAGTGGCTTCATGCACGGGTAATATCGCCGTGGACGACAAAGGAGAGGTAGTCGTTCATGCTCATCTGGTCGTTTCCGACGAGAAAGGTCGTGCGTTCGGCGGGCACCTGATGAAAAATTCTCCAGTAGGCGCCACTGCTGAGCTTGTTATCATTGAAGCCACAGGGTTGAGTTTGCAAAGAATCCTTGACGACAAAACAAAGCTCCGGCTTCTAAAACTGAGTCAAGACCTTCCTTAGGTAAATTCCATGCGTGTCCCCGTAATAGTTGCTCAGCTTCCTGATCGGTTTGTAGCCCAGCCTTTCATAAAGCTTCACAGCAGCAACATTGTCCTCTCTTGCTTCCAAGTAGCATTCCACTATGTTCTTTTTTCTGAAGATGTTTTCGAGCTCCTGCAGTAGTCTCCCGCCGATTCCTCTTCTGCGATGCGCGGGCCGCACGTCCAATGTCAGTATGTGCCCAGTCAATTGTTTTCCATCGAAGCGAACTGCGCCCATTATGAAACCCATCACCGTGTTATTCTCCTTGGCCAATAGGCTTATTGAATTGTAGTCCGCAAGCAACTGCGCCATTTGCCTTCTTGTGAATGCTTCCTTCTTAAAACATTCAGCCTCTATTTCACAGAGCTGGTCCAAGTCTTTGATCGATGCATCTTCAATCCTGATCTTCATGCGCGCATCATATTAGGAGTTGGCTACAAACGCAATAAACTTTTCAGTTTGTCGGCGGAGACGTTTTGACTCCTGAGCTTGTCGTCATTTCTTTTATTCCAAGCCACTGCTGCGCGCCAAAGCCGATGAAGAATCTGACCCACAAGGTCAACAGCCTCATTAACAATGTCGCTGTGGCTGCGATCTGCACTGGAACACCGAAGAAGAAGAGCAAGGTGGTAAGCGTTATCTCAGGCAGTCCAACTTCAAACGGGACTCCTATGGGTATGGACTTCACGGCCATGAAGATCGACGAGATCACGAGTATCGCGCTCCAACTGATTTGAGAGTATCCGATCGAAAGGAATGTTAGATAGAAGACGACGAGAAAGAACATCCAAGACATAGCCGAAACTGCGGACGCGGCCAGTATCGTCTTGGGTGCATGACCATATTCCTTGATGGCACTGTGAAACGCCTTCGCTGCCTCTTTAGCTTCTTCTTTGAGCTTAGTCAGCTTCCAGCGGCCTCTAGTTATGCGCTCTGCAAATTTCACTAGTGCATCGATGATGCCTATGGTCCACTTCTCTCGTCGGCAAAGCAGCATGATCAAGACGAGGACAATGAACATGGCGACAATTAGGAAGAGTATGAGCCACATCATCATGCCATAAAGGAGGTTATCGACAAAGAGCAGGGCAGTACCAATCGAGAGTAGGACAATGTTTATGCTCAATCCTATCAACCGCTGAGCCACGATGGATGCAGTAGCCTTTCCAGCTGTCCCATTCTGCTCCCGGTTTACCAAATAGATCTTGGTCAGTTCACCACTAACTGATTCTGCAGGGATCATTGTGTCCACAAAAATTCCGATCCACACGAAAAGGAATTCCCTTAAAAGAGGAATTTTCACGACTAAGAACCTCAGCAGGAAGTGCCACGAAAGAGTGAAGCAGAGAACATCAAGCAGAGAAGCAATCGCCGCTGCAGTGTAGAAGTTGAGATTAATGCTCTTCACTGTCACGATGATGTC
>CAYPRE010000056.1:0-6221 GCA_964413045.1 uncultured Candidatus Bathyarchaeia archaeon | reverse complement strand
TTGATCTTTTCAGGGTATGTTGCTCCTACAACAGCGCCGCTGGCCCCGTAGTCTAAGGCTTTTTTTGCGAAGGCCACGTATTGATGCTGCTTGCTCCCTGTTTCGTTGTTGAAGATTGTTTGCCCGTAACTTTCTGCTGCAGCTTTGTGGCTCATGTAGACAAGCAGGATGATTCCTCTCTCCAGCCTATTGGACACTTCAAAGACAGGTTTGAGCCCTTCTTCCCATCCTACAAAAGGATTTGCTGTCAATGCGTCGAAGCCAGCATCGAAATAGTATTCGGCGATAACTTGATTAGTTGATCCAATATCGTTAGCTTTGCAGTCCATGATGGCTTGCAGTCCGAGGTCGTGTGTTTTCTTCACAAGTTTCTGAACGCCGTCGAACGTTCCCAGCGGAAGGACCAGATGATGATTGAATTTGGCTGCACAGACATATGGATGCACTGCTTCGAGCACGTTTTCCGCCTTTTGGAATATTTCTTTTCGGTTGTCTGGCTTCTCATGGGAGAAATCAAGGGCTAACACAATGTTTGACTTGTTCTTGTCTGCCGTCTGCTCTATTCTTGTGCGGAAAATCATCCTTGGGCACCTCTTTCTATTTGAGGGTCGACATAAAAATATTTGCTGTTACAATTTGCCTGTTCGTAGCAGGTTTTGCTTAGGGATCGGGCGTGATTTGTCGTGGTCGGTGAGCATGACGATGATGAATGTTGCTGCGAGAGAGACACAGCAGCTCGACAATGTCTTGGGAGTCAACATGAATGGAGACTGCTTTGGGAGTAATCATGATTGTTGCAGGGATCTTCCTGATTTTTCCCTGTGTAGAACTTTAGGCGGACGATTGTATAGGTTTTTATAGTTCTTGTTGTTCTTAGGGGAATCTGCCCAGATGTAAAGGCTGCAGTCAATATGACTACTTCTTCTCCTAGTCCTCGTGATTCGGTTTTGGCAAGACGCATAGCTGGCGAAATCATACTGTCAAGCAAGCCTGGAGCGACTATGCGTAAATGGCGTGAGCTTTTCGCCGTTTCCCAGATGCGCCTCTCAGATAAGATGGTGGTTTCTGCTTCGGTCATAAGCGATTATGAAAGCGGAAGACGACCTAGTCCTGGGACAAAATTCGTCCGAAGGTTTGTGTGGGCTCTTCTGAAGATTGATGAAGAACGGGGAGGTCGTTTTATTCATGAATTTGCCAAGCTCACGAGTTCACCGACGAACGCCATAGTGGACCTCAGAGAGTTTCCGATACCTGTCCGGGCAGAGTACCTGTCCAGAGCACTTGAAGGGAAGACTGTGGCATGTTTGGAAAAGTATGTTAAGGAAGTTCAGGGTTACACTGTCGTGGATGCTAAGAAGGCCGTTGAAACCCTTTCTGGACTTGAATTCTCCCAACTTTTTGGCGCCACGACTGAACGCGCATTGATTTTCACTAACATAGAGAACGGAATATCGCCGATGCTGATCGTGCGTGTGAGCAGTCTGAAGCCACGCTTGGTTGTTTTTCACGGAGCGTTGCCTGACGAGTACTCGATTCGCTTGTCAGAGTACGATGGCATTCCCCTCATTTATTCGACGTTGCCCAGCGTTGATCAGCTTGTCAAGTCCCTCAGAAGGCTCTATCGCATAGCGCTTCACAGGAAACTTGGAAGGCCTGTCCGTCCACCGCCACAAGTCACTGCATAAAGGTCGCATGAGAGATTCAATGTTCTTAGATTCCCAGGTTTGCAGCCTCTTTTCTGAGAAGTTGAAAGTCTTCCACAAGTCTTTTCTTGTATTCTCCATTGTACAGTGCTGCGGCCGGGTGGAAAGTTGGGAAAAAAGCTATTTGCATTCCCCAAAGCTTGGTCCTGCAGGGTCTTCCATGTGCGTTCGTAATGTTCTTGAAGGGAAGTTTCGCTTTCGAGAACATGTATTCTGTTGAGTGTTTGCCGAGGGTTACGATTAGTTTTGGCTCGATGAGTGCTATTTGTCTGTTCAGATAAGGCGTGCAGGTTTCGATCTCATCTGGCAGGGGGTCGCGGTTTTTAGGAGGCCGACACCTGACAACGTTGCAGATGAAGACGTTTTCTCTTCGCAGGCCAGCTTCAAGCAGCAGTGTATTCAAGAATTTGCCAGCCTGACCCACGAAAGGTCTTCCTTCAAGGTCCTCGTTCCGTCCGGGTCCTTCCCCCACAAGCATTATCTTGCTTTCTGGACTGCCTTCACCGGGCACGGTTTTCGTTCTGGTTTCTGATAGTCTGCATCTGGGGCAAACTTTGATCTCTGCGGCGATGGCTTCCAAGAATTCCTTAACAGGCAAATGGGAAGACCTCGATTTCAGCTCATATGCTTCAAGGCTTCGGAGCCTTTCATTCCAACTTCGACTCCTAGGTTTTTTGCCTTAGAAGTGACCGCTTTCACTTGTCCGTTGAGGACATCTTCGAAGTTTTTGACGCTGCTCACTACAGCAGCGGCAACGTTCAATCTTTCGGCTGCTTCCACGTTCAAGAAACCACACATGACAAAGCCTTTTTCCCCAATGATTAAAACGAGGGGCGGACTCTCTGGCAGGTCTACTTTCATGCCAGAAAAGACTTTACCATCCACTTTGAGGGAGGATATGTTGATCATTGCGAACACCTTTTAACGGTTGATATATTTCTATCAAAGTTAGATAAGGGTTACCAATCGAGCTGGAAAAGACTTTGTTGACTAGACTGAAGCAAAAGGTCCAGCAAATACTTACGTTTGAGGCCAGAACAGCTCACAGGCTAGGCTTAACGCCGAACATGATCACAGCTGCTGGTCTGGTTCTGGCTTTTCTGTCGGCCTTGGCCTATGCAGAATGGCAGTTTCACCCGCTTGTTCCTTGGTTGGCGATAGTTCTGCTTTTGTTGTCAGGTTTCTGCGACGCGTTGGACGGTGTGGTAGCTAGAGTCTATGGAGAATCGACGGTGTTCGGCGGTTTTCTGGATTCATTGCTCGACAGGTATGCTGACGCTGCAGTGTTTGTGGGTATAATCTTGGCTGGACTGTGCGATAACAGGGCTGGTTTGGCGGCGATAATCGGTTGTCTGCTTGTAAGCTACAGCCGGGCAAGGGCTGAAGCGGCTGGGTTGAAAATGGAGTCTGTGGGTCTTGCGGAGAGAGCAGAACGTATGCTTATAGTGCTCTTGGCAACGGTTGTAGCAGTCTATTGGCAGCCTGCGCTGAACGTGGGAGTGATTGTGGTTGCTGTTCTCGCAAACTTTACTGTTTTGCAGAGAGCCTTGTACGTGTATGGTAAAACAAAGAAAAAAGAATCTGTTTGAATGCTAGAATCTTCTGGGCCTTGTTCGCATGCGCCTTTCGCTTTCGGCTCTTACTTTCACGACGCCTCGGTGTACCGCACAAGAAACGCAGTAATATTTTGTGTCAGTCGGTACGGCTATGTATGTGCCCTTCTGCCTCAGTTCCTTGGCTAAGGCATAGTCAACGATGGAAAGTCTTTTTGTGACTTTCTTGGCTTTGTCGCGGGGCACCATTGAGCCGCAACTGGCGCATTGGATAACGCCGCTGCTGCCCTTACCGCCTTTCGACCTTCCTCGACTCTTACGTTTAGACGGCAATTCAGTTTACTCCTAACTTACCTCAACAGACAAGTGAGTTTTCTGCTTTATATGTCTGCCCTCAACTTCATAATGGAAGCAATGTTTGCTTTGGAATCGATCCTTGGAACGATTTTTCCAGTGGTGCATGTGAACAATGTTGTGACTCCTGGACCGTGGCCTGCGATGATGCAGTTCGTGTGTACGACTATTCCCACTGAGACGGCGCCCTGCTTGTATATTCTTCCGTAAGCGTGGTCCGTGTCTGTGATTGCAACGACATCTCCGAGTCTTAGACTGTCGAGTCTGTGTTGCTTTCTCATTTTCTCGTCGAAAAGCTGAATGTCATAATCGCCAGAATAGGTTTGGTCTGAACCTAAACCTGAGCCCATGATGGCTGCTGGGACTGTATGCGTGACTGGGACTTCAAGTTTGTTGCCCTTCGGTTTGGGATTTAGGGCTTTGAGAAAACGTGGGTCCATATTCATCACCGTTATGTCGGGATAATCCAGAAGTTTTAGGCCTACGCCGAAGGCTCTTATGAGGAACTTGTCTCCTAATATGAGCTTTTCCATGGCTTCTGGGTGGACGTCCACGAGAACGTGTTCTATGCCGCCGTGCTTGCCTGTCACGATTCCTTTGGCGCCTTTAGCCTCGCCTGTGACTATTGTCGCGTCGTTGCCGATGCATGAGAGCACGTTGAGGGCCGTGTTTGCTCCTTGTCCGTACCTGACGTCGTTCTCTTTGTTCTCTATGCTCACTCCTGGTTCGACGTGGTCTGCTTCCCAGCCGCATGCTGGGTCGCCTACTCTTATGTTGTAGGTGATTCCGCCGACGCCTGGCAACACCGTGGGCTTGCCTTGGGCTGATATTTTGTACACATTTCTGAAAGTTGGGCTGACGGCTTCGCCGACGACAGAAATCTTCACCAGCTTGTCTACGTTGGTCTTCAACAAATGACATTCCTCTGAGAAATTACAGTTTTAGTAGATCCATGCTAATAAGACTTCACACTGCTTGAACAGTGCTGAATTGGGTATGACAAGTTTTAAATTAGGCCTGTTCCTTCTGAGTTGTGTACCATAAATTCAGAAGTACAAACTATTTGGATGTTATAGGAAAATGGCAGAAATTGGACTGAGGCCCAAAATGCTGGTTAAGGACGTTATGAGTAGCCCGGCAGTAACAATCGAGGAGAATGTTTCCGCCAATCATGTCGCCCATCTCATGGATAAGACTGATTTAGGCTGTGTCATAGTGATAAGCAAGGATGAAAAACCTATTGGCATCATAACTGAGAGGGACCTCGTCGTGCGGGTTTTGGCCAAGAATGTCAAGCCTGACACGCTCAGGGCTAAGGAAGTGATGACGGCGCCGTTGATCAACATCGAGCCTGACGCGACGGTGACTGAGGCCGCGAGGAGAATGAGCAGGTTGAACATCCGAAGGCTAGGTGTCATCTACAAGGAGAAACTCGTGGGCATAATCTCGAGCAAGGACATATTGGCCGTGATGCCTGAACTTTTGGAGACGATTCAGGAAAAGGCTCTCATAGAGGGCGAAAACAGGGTTGAAGTAGCAGAGAAGGAGTCTGCGCCTCTGTCCGGTTATTGTGATCATTGCGGAGTATGGTCAGACGAGCTGAAGGAAGTTAACGGCGAATTCTTGTGTGAAGATTGTAGAGTCGAGCTGGAAACTGAGAGTGAAGAGGAGTAAGAGGGGATTCTTTGCGTGTCAAAGAGATTATGGATCCGAAACATCCCGTCATATGGGGAGACGAGTCAGCGACAAAGGCCCGTGCGTTAGTACGAGATTCTAAAGTTAGACTTCTTCCAGTAATCGATGATGAAGGGAAACTATTAGGTGTAGTAACACGCGGCAGTCTGATGACGATTTCCTCTAGTGTTTCGCCTATACAAGTCAAGGGAATAATGGTCGAGCCTAAGCACGTAACATCGGTCGAGGATGATGCTTTCTCCGCAGTGAAGCAAATGATCAGTCTGGACGAATGGAATGTGCCAGTCGTGAATTCAGGACAGGACAAGACCTATCGTGGTATTCTGGGACTGGACAATTTTATCGACGCAATAATCAGGACAAGCCCTGAGAAACTTTCTAAAGAAGTCTCAGCGATAATGTCCACTAACGTGGTTTGCTGTTCGCCCGATGATGAGGTTGAACAGGTTTGGCGTCTGATGCAGGAACAATCCTTCTCTGGGTTGCCCGTCGTTAAGAAGGATAAGCTTGTTGGAATGATCACGCAGAAGGACCTGCTGGAGAGTGGCACGATTTTTCCAGCCTTTGAGTCTAAGAAGGGACGTTTCCGCGCTTCCTCAAAGGTTTCTTCGATCATGAAAGGAAACGTGATAGCCGTTAAGCCTTCGGTCAAAGCCATTAGAGTCGCCAAAGTCATGGTCTCGAAGGACATCGGCAGGGTGCCCGTGGAAGATGAGAAGGGTAAGCTTGTGGGCATAGTTGACCGTGAGGACGTGGCCCGGCTGATCGTGAAATGAGGTGAGGATAGTTGAGCGGAGACGGTTTTAGAAGGCGCATAAGGGGAAAGGGTCCAGTTGACTTGAAGGCTCATCGTCCTAAGAAACGTGAGGGCGAAATACTGAGTATCGCCAAGAGTCCTGTGATCGTTGTGTCTCCT
>CAYPRE010000055.1:0-6369 GCA_964413045.1 uncultured Candidatus Bathyarchaeia archaeon | reverse complement strand
TGAGAAGGAACGGCGTGGAGATTTTCTCGGTAGATGTGTACAGATCGTTCCTCACGTGACTAATGAGATAAAGCACAGGATACGTGATGTTGCGAAAAAATCAGATGTCGATGTGGTGTTGACCGAAGTCGGCGGGACCGTGGGAGACATCGAAGGGTTGCCTTTCCTTGAAGCCATTAGACAGATGCGTCTGGAAGAGGGGTTCGAGAACACGTTGTACGTGCACGTCGCCTTAGTTCCAGTGTTAGACGTGACTGCTGAGATGAAAACCAAACCCCTTCAACACAGCGTGAATGAACTCCGACGTATCGGTATCCAGCCTGACACGATCGTCGCGCGGAGCCCCAAGATGATTGACACTGAGGCTAGGAGAAAGATAGCTTTGTTCGGAACAATACCGGATGATGCCGTCTTCTGTTCGTACAACGCTGAATCGGTCTACGAGGTTCCACTCATACTCGATGAACAAGGAATGAGCGATTTCATCTGCAAAAGGTTCGGGTTCTCAGAATGCAAGAAGGACCTCAGAGAATGGAGAAACTTCGTGGATGCCATCCTGAAACCGCAGCACGAAGTCAAAGTTGCCTTGGTCGGGAAATATGCTGGTCTCACAGACAGTTACGTGAGCATGAGCGAAGCCCTCAAGCATGCCGGCGCCGCGTGCAGAACAAGAGTATGCATTGATTTTCTTGAAGCTGAGAAGCTTGAACAAGACAAAGAATGCGTAGAGAAGCTTCGCAACTATGACGGTATCTTTGTGCCGTATGGGTTCGGTCCGAGAGGGACAGAAGGAAAAATAATAGCAATAAAGTTTGCAAGGGAGAACGACGTTCCCTTCCTCGGCATATGCTACGGATTTCAACTTGCTGTGATCGAGTTCGCTAGAAATGTCTGTGGCTTGAAAGGGGCAAACAGTACTGAAATAGACCCGAACTCGGCTAATCCTGTGATTGACCTCATGCCAGAGCAAAGAGGAGTCGAGACTAAAGGGGGCACGATGCGTTTAGGAGCCCACAAAATATTGGTTGAGCCCAAAACCGCCGCTTACTCGCTTTACAAGAACGAAGAAATTCTTGAACGCCACCGCCACAGATTTGAGGTAAATCTTGATTTCTCGGAAACATTGCGGAAAAATGGATTGGTTTTTTCTGGAAAAAGTTCAGACAGTCGCAGAATGGAAATTCTTGAGCTGCCTGACCGCTTTTTCTTCTTTGCATCTCAATTTCACGGAGAATTCAAGAGTCGCCCTGGAAGACCAGACCCAGAATATTATGGATTCATCAAAGCTTGTCTAGACAAAAAGCAGAAGAAACACAAATCATAATGCTAGAATGGTCTCAGGCGTTGAATGAACCAGAATGAATTCCATCGAATCCAGAAACAGCACGAGCTTGAGAAGGCTACTGCTAATAGTAATGCTAAGCAGTGCGGGTGGAGTTTCGAGTGCATTGGTGAGCCGCGCTGCCAGACTGCTTGCAGTGATTCCGCTACCGTATCCTCTTGCTGGTCAGTTCTTGTCCGGGCTTCACGTGGTGTGGTTAATACTGGCTGCATTCCTGGTGAAGTCCAAAGGTTCGGCGTTGATGACTGGAACCCTGAAAGGCCTGGTTGAAGTCTTTTTCAGTCAAAGCAATGTTTTTGTTTTTCTGCTTTCTTTTACAGAGGGTTTGGTGGTCGAGGCTGTGATGGGTTCTCTCGGCAGAACAAGGGTGGTCTCGATTTATCTTGCAGGCGGTCTATCTTCTGCAAGTAATCTGCTCATAGTTGGCTTTTTCTTTCTTCCACCATTTCCCGTGTTCGTATACATGGTTTTGTTCTTGGTTTCGTTTGTGTCAGGTGTTCTTTTCGGGGGCTACTTAACTAATAAGATCGTTAAAATCGTAAAGAATACTCTTTCTACATAGTCAACTGAAGCAACTTGAGACTGATGCATGTGCGTTTTCTCACGTATGGGCAAACAGTCTGCGATGCTCCTGCATCATACACCTATCCATAACGACAGTCATACCTACCTCTCTTGCAGTTTCGGCAGCTTCATCATTGACTATGCCCAGTTGCATCCAGATCACCCTAGGGGTACCATTCTGCTTTTTCATTTCTACTGCTTGCTCAACTATGTTGGGGATGTCTGCTGATGGACGGAAGATATCGACGATTTCTATCGTTTTTTGAATCTCATCTGGAATATCCAGGAGACTCTTGAAACTCTTTTCATTCAGTATCTCTTCAGCCGTTGGGTTAACGGGTACAATATGGAAACCCTTGCTCTGCAGATATTTGGCAACACGATTGCTATCTTTGGAAGGGTCGCGTGACGCCCCTACAACAGCAACTACTTTGTATTCAGCCAGGATTTCTTCAACATTCTCTTCCGGCAAGCATTTCACTCTTCGTGGGATGATAAATGAAGAATGCCTCTTCTACTTTTGTTTTTCTTGTATCGAGTGATTGGCCCAGAAATGCAGCCCCTTCGCAGTGGAAGGCTCGCGTTGGGAAGAAGTCAGTACAAAACAGTCAGAATTGATTTCCGTATCTCATATAAGGTGGGATCAGAAGTTGTTTGTTGAAGGTCCGCACAATGGGTGAAAATGAACCAGCGTCGGTGAAACGTTTTCGCGAACGCTTAGAGACTGCTGCGAGCTACGCCGAAGTCTGGGAAACAGTCAAAGACACTGTCGAATTTGCGTTGCATAAACGCAGAGGTGGAATGCTGCTTTTTTTGGATGATTTGCCGATTCAATTAGGAGCATACCATCCGCTTGGAACCAACAACATCGTCCTAAATCGGGTAATTGTTCAGATAGTCGAGGCTGCTGGCGAGCCTCGGAGGGTAGTCAACGCTTTGGTCTACAATCTGCTGTTGCATGAATATTTGCATGGTTTGGGCGAAGTCTCTGAGGTCAAGGTGAGGCAAATGGTTGTGGACGTTGCTCAGGAATGCTTTGGAAAGGAACACATTGCCACGCAGGTCGCGATAAAAAGTCCTTGGGTCTTGCTGAAAGGTATTCCACTTGAAAGTGTCAACATTCCGAGGAGAGTAATGGAGATCGTTAAGGACTTCGAAAAAACGGATAGATACGTGGTGTAGGCCGAGCAACCTGGAGCTACTTTTCACCAGCAGACCTTTAAGCTCGTTTCAGGCATTTGTATTCCAATTTCCAGTGGTGAGCCATGAATGGTCGACCAAAGAATCGAAAAACTGGCGAAACTTTGCGTTCATTACAGCATTGATGTCAAACCCAGGGAAAAAGTAGTCATTCAAGGAACCGCATTGGCGTTTCCCTTGATACACGAACTCTACAAAGAGTGCCTGCTTTGCGAGGCCTACCCTCAGATTCTTCCCAGTTTGGAAACACAATACACCTTCTACAAGCTGGCAAAAGAGCACCAGCTGAAGCATGTTTCGCCTTTTGACAAGTTTCTCGTCGAAGACATGGACGTGCGCATAGGAATTTTCTGCGACCCAAACCCCAAAGGACTGACGAACGTGGACCCTGCAAGAATCAGAATGCATAGGGCTGCACGCAGCGGCATAGTAGAGACCCTGTTCAGGCGCGAGGCAGAAGGAAGATTTAGATGGACAGGTCTGCCTTATCCTGTTGGTGCTCAGGCTCAAGAAGCCGCGATGGCTCTACCTGAATATGAGGACTTTGTCTACAGCAGTTGCCACGTAGACAAGGAAGACCCTGCGGCGGAATGGAAGAAGATTCAAGCGGAACAAGAAGGAATCTGCAATTTCCTGAACAAAACGAGTGAAATACGCGTCGTAGGCGAAGATACGGACCTGAAGTTCAGCGTAAAGGGGAGAAAATGGATAAATTGCAGCGGACAGAAGAACATGCCTGACGGCGAGGTCTTCACCGCTCCCGTTGAGAATTCAACAGAAGGTACAGTCAGATTTACCTATCCAGGAATCTATGCGGGCAGAGAAGTGGAGGACATAAAGCTGACTTTCAAGACAGGTAGGGTTGTCAAGGCGTCTGCGGCGAAGGGAGATGAGCTTCTCCAACAGCTTCTGAAGATTGAAGGAGCCGAACGGCTCGGAGAAGTAGCGATCGGAACTAACTACAGCATCACAAGGTTCACGAAGGACATGCTGTTCGACGAGAAGATGGGAGGAACAATCCACATGGCACTTGGCCTCAACCCGATCCCGAGCACAGGCGGCCTGAACAAGTCAGCACTCCACTGGGACATACTTAAAGATATGAAGAAAGAAGGAGAAATCTACGCCGACGGCAGAATGTTCTACAAAGACGGAAAACTCCTCAAAACATAGGACACCTCTTCCACCTTTGCCGACAAAGAGATAAGAGAAAACCCGGCTCCGCTCTTTTCATTCTTCCTTTCTCCTTGAGACTGCACCTTAGCTAATGATGTTGAGGACATCAAGGTGATAGAAGGCTTTGAGTTGCCGACCTCAATCAGAATCCTTGGGGCTATCTTCAGATTCATCACGCGATGAATCTGGGATTGGGCGTGAAAATTGAAGAAGGATACTCTTTCGTAAGCTAGGGATCAATCGTTCTTTTGAATGGGTTATTTCAGTTTTTCAAAGCGGATGATGTACACAAGTTTGTCTTCATCCCATTCTCCATGTGCTGTCTCCCACTTCTTCTTGAACTCCTGAAGCGTATATCCGCCTTCCCTGGAGGCATCTTCTTCGTTGAAGTACTTGAGTTTCTTTCTTTCGACGGAGGTTATTCGCAACTCCGCAATACGCGGTTCCCAGACTGCTGCATGGACGGTGATTCCTGCCTTCAGTCTTGGGTCAGGCATTTCAGTCTTGGACAACTGGGTTTTCGAACCCTTTACTATGCCTTCCTTGTCTTCAGCTGCGAAGTTCACCGCGAAAGGAAGTGATGACACTTCTTCTATGGCTTCCTCCACAGACTTCTCTGGTTCGCTGGCGATTTTGTCGATGACCAGTGCCCTCTCTTTGACAGGCAGATGTTTTTCAGCTAGTTTCTTTATGAGTTCAACGCGCTTCTCAGGTTCTCGAATTGAACGGCCAATCCTAACCGCGGTCTGATAGTCGATCTTGCCTTCAGGCACTTCGCCCGAAATCGTCTGAGGAGCGACATATCCTTGCACTTCTGCCGGGACAACTTCGACTGTGCGAAGCCAAGTCGAGACTGTTTCAGGGCTGATCCCGACCTTTTTTGCTATGACTGCTTGGGAAGGATACTTCTTCGGGCATTTGTCTAGAAGATATTTGCAGACTTTACCTTTCTCGACAGCGCTGAGTTCCTCTCTCTGAACGTTCTCAATCAAGTTAAGCTGGACAACTTCGTCATCTGTGTATTCTCTGATTATGGCGTGTATCCTCTGAAGACCGGCCTGCTGCGAGGCCCTGTATCGTCTCTCGCCTACGACCACCTCGAAATCGTCATTGACAGGTCGGACGATTATCGGTTCGAGCAAGCCTACCTCCTTTATACTTTCAGCAAGTTCATTCAGACGCTCAATACTAACGTTCAGTCTGGGGTTGAGTTTGCTGGGGCGTATCTGTTTGATATCAATTTCCCTAATACTGTCAATCATGGATCGGCACTTCACCGTTTTCCTTGTGTACTATGTCCGCAACTTTTCTATTTAAGAATTCCAAGCTATCATTTTGAACCCATGGATTCCTGGAATCTAGGCTCGTAAGCGCGGAATTTGGCAAAATATATATCATCAGCCGTTCCTTTTGTTTTCGTCAGTTGGAGCAGATATTGACTTCGCCAAAATACAGGGTCACTTGGAAAACCATTGTTTTGCCCATAATAGGCCTTGTAGCGTTCTTTCTCTACATTTACATCTTCAAAGTCGACATTCAAGACATCATCGTGACGGTGAAGAGCATTCATCTAGACTTCTACACTGCGGCGGCGATTGCTTCTTTGCTTGATGTTTTCTTCTTCACTCTTTCGTGGCACTTTCTGCTGAGGTTCTTAGTCGTGAAGATTCCTCTTCTCAGGGAATTTCTGTTTGTATGGGTCGGAATTTTTGTCGACACAATGGTGCCTGCAGAATCAGTGAGTGGTGAACTGACCAAGATCTATTTGGTAAACCGGGAGCAGAATGGGACGGCTGGAAAGGCTACCGCATCGATCGTGGCTCAGCGGTTGATAGGACTGAGCATAAACATTGTTCTACTCTCGATTGGTACTGTCCTTCTTTTTGTCGATAACCTCCTTTATGGTATGGTGATGTGGCTCATACTCTTCCTAATTGTCGTTATGTTCATTTTCCTCGTTTTGATCATGCTGCTTTGCCGACGAGAGAAGTGGACCTTGGGTATCATCGATGCACTAGTAAGATTTGCAGAGCGCATAACTAGGGGCCGATGGATTCTGACGAAGCTCAGAGAAGAAGCTAAAGAGG
>CAYPRE010000054.1:4345-6402 GCA_964413045.1 uncultured Candidatus Bathyarchaeia archaeon | reverse complement strand
GTACGGGTCTGCAGTTGCGAACGCGTAAGCGTTGACTATGCCGTCGACCACTTCTTCTCCTCCCAAAGACTTCTGGGGAACAACACACCACGCCCTCACGAGCCGCCTCGTTGCCAAGTTCGAGATAATCCTCAAGTAGACACGGCCGCCTGTTATACGCTCAAGCATGGGCGCAATGGCCTCAGCCATGGTGTTCACCGCGTTGGCACCCATAGCGTCGCGGCAGTCCACGAGCAATTCTGCGATAACCATCGGGCCTTGCGTGGTTTTGATTATTCTTGCTTCGATGTCTTTTGCCCCGCCGCCAGCACCGACGAGCACAGGGTCCTGCTCATTAGCCTTCTTCAAAATCTCTTCTCTGTGCTCTATGACGCGCATCTTACCGCCGTAAGGGTCCTTCACGCCTACAATCTGCACTTGCCCGATCATCACAGGCTGCGTACTACTCGTATGGAAACCTCCGCCTTCTCGAACCATCTTTGCAGCGTAGCTAGCCGCTGCAACGACAGAAGGCTCCTCAGTAGCCATAGGAATAAGGTAGTCGCGGTCATTCACGAGAAAATTAACGCCAATACCTAACGGCGTAGGCATGGCTCCCACGACGTTCTCTATCATTTTGTCAGCTATATCCAACGGTAAAGAACCAGTGTTGGTGAGCAAGGCTACTTCTTCGTCTGTGAGCCCCGCAAAATCTCTGACGAATTGTAACCGTTCTTTTGGAGTAAGCTTGTAGAAGCCTGAAATCTCAGATGACTTTCCCATTAGATTCTTGCTCCTTTCTTGTTAGTTTAGAAGATGGTCTTTTTTCAGCCTATTAAGTTTTGGCAGAAATCGAAGACAGGACATACGCGATAGGTTTGGAGTCAAGCCGACCTTGGCTTGCTCATCCTGAACGAATGTGAAAGGTTTTTTCGGATGCGCAAGGTTTAAGATGAACGGCACCGATGCCGAATGACAAAACGCAGTATTGGTGACAGTAATGACCGATGATGTTGGGATCCGAGTGGAAGAGCTTGTCAAACGGTATCATGACGTTGTCGCAGTAGACGGCATTTCCTTCAAAGTCAACCGCGGCGAGGTTTTTGCGTTTCTGGGACCCAATGGCGCGGGAAAAACCACGACGGTGGAGATTCTGGAATGTCTAAGGAAACCTACAAGTGGCAAAGCATATGTTCTCGGGTTTGACATTTCCAAGAACCAGAGGGAAATCAAGAAGAGAACAGGCGTTTTGCCTCAGAACTTCAACACTTATGAGAGGCTCACAGTCAAGGAAACTGTGCAGTACTTCGCAGGCATGTTTGACAAACGCCCAGACGTTGACGGGCTGATCAAACTGGTTGATTTGGAAGACAAGAAAAACGCGCAGTTCCATCATTTATCAGGCGGTTTGAAACAACGCCTCGGCATAGCCGTCGCACTGGTTAACGACCCCGAACTCGTCTTTTTGGACGAACCCACTTCGGGATTGGACCCCAAGGCTCGCCACGGCGTCTGGCACTTGATCGATGGACTGCACAAGGAGGGAAAGACTGTTTTCTTGACGACGCACTACATGGAAGAAGCTGAGGCGCTCGCAGACCGCGTGGGGATTATTCACAACGGCAAGATCGTCGCGCTGGACGCCACTGACAGGCTGATTTCTGAGTACGGCAAGAAAAACCTGCTCATACTCAGGCAAACAACCGCCAAAGCCGTGCCGACAATAGAGAAACTCGGCGTGAAAGCCAACTTTGACAAGAACAGCGGCGACGTCACCGTGCACTTGAACCATGCCGTGGCAGTCTCAGATATTCTGCATGCTCTGAGCAATACTGATACGCCCTTCGGCGAACTGCAGCTCAAACGTTCAAGCTTGGAGGACGTGTTCCTTAACCTTACAGGCGAGTCGTTGGGAGAGGAAAACGAAACATGAGTCACATAGTGCTCGACCTAAAAGCAAGCGTCAAAACCTTCTCCAGAAACAAGAGCACCATGTTCTGGACAATCGCGTTTCCTAGCGTGCTGATGCTCCTTTTCGGAGCTATCTTCAGCCAATCCGCGATGAAGTATGACCTGTA
>CAYPRE010000054.1:0-4322 GCA_964413045.1 uncultured Candidatus Bathyarchaeia archaeon | reverse complement strand
GTGGTCAACGGAGACGGAACGTACTGGTCTCAAACGCTCATAACCGTCCTCAACTCCACAAACGCATTCAACATTCAAACGGTCAACGCCAGCATCAACGCCACAGACTACGCCTTAACGAACAGACTCAGCAGCTTAATGATTATTCCCTCAGGCTTCAACGACACAGCCAACATGGCAATCTCTACTCATGGCCTCACCAGTGCCAACGTCACGTTTGTCTACGACCAGTCTCAGTCGTCATCTGCCATCGTGCAGAGCATCGTGACAGGTATCGTTGATAAGATGAACTTTGAACTTTCAAACGGAGTCAACTACCTAAGAATTGAAGGCTTCACTATTGCGCCGAGGCGTTTCAGCTACATCGACTTTTTCCTTCCAGGGGTAATCGGGATGACAGCCATGACGACGAGCATTTTCACCGCCGTCTCCATCAGCGCTCGTTTCAAGGAGAACGGCGTATTCCACAAGTTGGCAACTACGCCCTTGAAGCGTTATGAATGGATACTCTCAAGAACCATCTACAACGTCCTCATATCCTTCCTAGGCATGGCCGTCATGATCCTCATCGGCACGTTGGTTTTCAACCTCAAAATAATCTTGGACGCGGTCTCAGTCCTCATGGTTGCCATGGCCTCACTCATGTTCACAGGCATCGGAATGATCATCGCAAGGTTCGTGAAAGACCCAGACGGTGCAGACGCAGCAGCGAACGTGATCACGTTTCCAATGATGTTCCTCTCAGGAACATTCTTTCCCCTGAGCCAGATGCCGTCGTTCCTCCAAGGCATCGCCCAAGTATTGCCGCTTACTTACGTTAACGAAGGACTCAGAGCGACGATGATCTTCGGACAATCACAACAAGCAATATTCAACACCGCACTCATCACCGCACTGGGCATACTATCCATCGTCGTAGGCTCACTGATAACAAAATGGGAAGAAGACTAGAACAAATGGTTCTTGGGCAGAGCCACAGCCGAGATGCCCATGCGTTTGCGTATCTCCTTCGCCAAAGTTTCTCCGTGACTAACGCGCGAGTTGTCCGTTATCACGAGTTCAGGCTCCGAACGCCTCACATACTCCAACAACCCATCAAAATCTGAGTGGTCGCTCAGAGCCACTATGTACTCTTTGTCGCCTGTCCTGCGGATGGCTGAAGTAAATTCCCAACCGCTCACGCACACGCGGAAACCGTCAAGGCCCACCTTGTTCTTCTGGTTCATATGGTAAAACGCGATACATGGCAAGTTCTCTTCCAACATTTTCCTTGCGACCCGTTCACTTGAGAGGTGCAGCTGTCCAAACTTCATGCCGTGTTTCTCGCATGCTTTCGAGAAGTGGTAAACGTTTTCAGGCATGACAAAGGGCACTTCAACATCTGCATCATGCAAGATCTGCATGACTTCCTGAAGCTTACCGTGATAACCGAAAACGTACACCGCACCCGTCCGCAGTCCTTTTTCAACAAGCTGGACGAGTGAAGCGCGAATGTCAATTCCGAAAGACCGCTTACAGCAGGGGCTACCATATGTTGCTTCTATCACGAGATAGTTCGAGTACAAGATCGGCGTTTCTTCCAGCCTGAAGTCTCCGGTGAAAACCATCTTCTTTCCCTCAGCATCCTCAACGAGCACTTGAGCAGCGCCTAGGATGTGGTCAGCCTTGAAAAACGTGATTTTTTCGCCATCGTACCGAATACTCTGACCATACTCAAGCGTCTCCACATTTTCACGCTCGGAAAACAATGGACCCCGGATGACCTCGATCAAATCCCTCGTGGCAGGCGTCATCAGAACCTTCTCGCAGGTCCTGAGGCTCTGAGGAAGCCCGGCCATGTGGTCAGCATGGGCATGAGTTACGACACGAATGGGCTTCTCGTCGAAAGCGTCGCACGCAACATAATTTCCCAGCAGCACAGCGCCCTTCTCAGTTACTCCAGCCTTAAGCGACAAACCGTTCACCTGATTACAAGTTTCTGGGGGCAAGCCAATCGACAAGCTGCCGCGGGTCGTCACATTCTATCCTAACCCGGATCGATCCCAGCGGAGATTCGCCCACTTCTTTGGAGAAAGAAATGTGACCAGCAAAAGCAACCTGCTTGTTCAAGCAGAAGCTCATAGCCATCTTCTCCAAGCCTTCGTAGAAGACTGAGCGGGCCGCGCTCCGAATGTGCTCCCTCCTCAGCAGATTTTGAAAGTTGCTCAACGCACCCAGTCCAGTTGCCTCAACGACGAGAACGCTTCCTCTGCGCAACGGTTTCGTCTGCGTGGCTACGCCTCCGAATATGTTCTCCACTGCCTTCCGCACTTTTTCTTCCGACTCAGTCGGGCCGATTTCAGTTTCCACGTGAACGCT
Source organism: uncultured Candidatus Bathyarchaeia archaeon (assembly GCA_964413045.1). Classification (GTDB taxonomy): domain Archaea; phylum Thermoproteota; class Bathyarchaeia; order Bathyarchaeales; family Bathycorpusculaceae; genus JBGQMW01. The sequence continues at coordinate 1,964 of CAYPRE010000054.1, read as the reverse complement.
TATCTTGTCCATTCCGTCTCAACTTTTCCTAAAACTTCTCTTATTTTTCTCCTCACAACCTCCACGGGCGCCTCATTCACGATCACGTATTCAGCCATGGCCAACGCGCCGCCCAGGCCAACACTTAATTCCCGCATGTCACGCTCATGGAAAACAGCCCATTTCTCCGCGTCATCACTCCTCCGACGCCTGAAAAGCCGCTGGAACCTGGTTTCTGGAGCCGAATGAATAGCCATCAATACCAGCTTCGGAAAATGCTTCTTAAACTCTTCAACCTCGTCCAAGCTTCTGATGCCGTCTACAACGACCTTGCTTCTCGACGCTGCTGTTATTCTCGGAAAGCATCGTTTGGCTATGACGCTCGCGCCTTCCGTTCGCCGCAGTTCAAGCATGATGCTGCCGATGTTCTGGGCATTCGGCTCAACGCCCCGTGTTTGTGCTTCTTCCCTCACCACATCCCCCATCAAGACTGCCTCGTAGCCGCTCTCCTTCGCAGTCTCCACCAGAAGGGACTTGCCCGAACCCGGCATACCCGCAACCGCGACCACAAGCTTATCCGCTGTCAAAGCCAACCCTTTTCTCCAATATTTCAACACATAGTTTTTAAGACGTTAAAAACATTTATGAAACAAAGCAGTCAAATTCACTCGAAGGAAACACAAAATGTCAGAGCGCATTAGAAGTTTTCTAGCTTTCGACATGGAAAACAAAAGTATCCTCACAAAAATTACCGACGTACAGACCGCGCTAGTGAAAACTGGTGCAGACCTGAAACCCGTGGAACCGCAGAACATCCACATCACTCTACGCTTTCTTGGCGATATTCTGCCCGATATCGTAGACAAGATTCATGAGGAGATGAAGAAGACCCAGTTTGTTCCCTTCAATGTCAAAATCCACGGCGTCGGCGTATTTCCAACAATCAATTATCCCAGAGTCGTGTGGGCAGGAATAACTGAAGGAGCAGAACAACTGCAGAGCATATTCAACCAGTTGGAATCCCGCCTGCAAGGATTAGGCTTCTCACCCGACTCCAAAGGCTTCAGCCCACACTTAACGATCGCAAGAGTCAGGTCGGCCAGAAACAAACCCCCCCTTATCCAGTTCGTGTCCGCAAACTCAAACCTCGAATTCGGAAACGTCAGAGCCGCCTGTTTGAAACTCAAGAAAAGTCAGCTCACGCCCAGCGGCCCAATCTACTCCACATTGAAAGAGTTCTGCCCCTAGAAAGCAGGATTACATCATGCCAGAAACAATCGACAAAATCTGCAGAAAAATCCTCAAAAAAGCCACACCAACAAAAACTGAAAGAGCAAGGGTCGAGGCTCTAGCACGAAAACTAGAGAGAAAAGTAGCCATAGCAGCGAAAGAAGCAAAAATCAAAGCCCACGTACGTTTGGAAGGCTCCTTAGCCAAAGACACGTGGCTCAATGAAAAACCCGACATCGACATTTTCATGCGCGTTCCAGTGTCCATGCCAAGAAAATCCTTAGAAGACACTTGCCTGCGAATCGCCAGAAAAGCCACGAAGGGCTCGAAACAGATTGAACGTTTCGCCGAACACCCGTATCTTGAAGCCATAGTCGACGGCACTAGAATCAACATTGTCCCATGTTACACGTCAAAGCCCAGCGAATGGCTCAGCGCGACTGACAGAACGCCGTACCACACGGACTACATGAAAGAGCATTTGACGGCGAAAATGCGAGACGAAGTGCGACTGCTAAAGATGTTCATGAAAGGCATAAGCGTTTACGGGGCAGAAATAAAAGTGGGCGGTTTCAGTGGCTATCTCTGCGAACTGCTCATCCTGCATTACGAGTCTTTCTTGAAAGCGCTCGAAGCCTTCGCGAACCACAAACGGAGAATTGTCGTGGACATCGAAAACCTCTATGAAGACAGAGAAAAAGAAATCAGCCTTCTCTTCAACGAGCCGCTAATAATGATCGACCCCGTGGACAAAG
>CAYPRE010000053.1:0-6464 GCA_964413045.1 uncultured Candidatus Bathyarchaeia archaeon | reverse complement strand
TGATTAATGTCAGAGTTGATGGCACGACCGTATTGATTAGTGTAGCTTGAAGATTGGGATTGGGCCCAAGCGAGCACAGCGAATCCGACGGCTATGACAGCAGCGACTAGAATCACGTTTGAAATCACCGCACTGACGGCGCGTCTTGATTTGAGCAGCTTTAGGAATCGTGGTTGCATCTTTTGTTCACTATCCTCGGCAATATATCTTGTATCGTCCTATATAATAAACATTTAGGAACCACAACTCGCCATATCTACCTTATGCATCCGTAATACACATTTGGACTATCGGGTTGCTAGGTTCGGGGAATTTCTTGCAGTCATGTCCAGTCCTTCCTTTCCCAAACTTAGAGCTTTATGAACATGGGCAATAGTTCTGCTGCTACGATTGAAATTATTACTAGAACTGCCGCATGCTTGAACCCCGCCGCTATGGATTCTTCGCTGATTTTTCCGGCCACAATGCCTACCATGTAGCTGTAGAAAATAGCTGATGTCATAAAAATCCCTCTGATCCAATCCATGTTTGGTGGAGGCGGGGCATTAGCAACCCCTATGGTGCCTGTCGTGAAACCTAGCATCAATGATGTGGTTATGACGAGAAGCAGTGCCGCAAAGTAGGGCATCATAATGTAAGGGCGAGTTGCAGATTTCTTTTCTTTTTCAACCTCTTGAGTCAAGTTGTTGAATCTGGCAAGCGACTCTATCATTTCAATCGTGCCACCGCCGACATCCACGGTCTCAACGAGCAAGAACATGACGATCTGCGTCATCCAGCTCTTCGTCCTGCTTATGAAATCCATCATCACCTTTTTCATCGGGATTCCCCAGGAGATTTCTGAGCTGATTTTGCGCAGTTCCTTGCTGAATACGCCGTATTCGCGGTGTGAGAGGCTTTCAATACATTTTTCGGGTGAGAGTCCTGTTTTTCTGACTTCTGTGAGGTCTCTTAGAAAACTGTTTACGCCCTGCTCCGTGCTTGTTTTCTTGCTTGAAAGTTTGCCGTGCACAACGGCTGCTGGTGCGGCTGAAATGAATAATCCTATCGCAATCGCCACTGGCATCTGACTTAGTAAGCCGAAACTGCCGCTGAGAAAGAGAAAGAGGAACAATGCCATTCCTGCTACTGTAGAGACGGCAAAGACTTTGTATGGCCGCATTTCAGTAACCGGTGTTTTGGGCTGCATGCTGTGCGCTAGGTAAACGAACATTATTGACAGCATTGGGCTCAAGACGAACGTGTAGAGAAGGATGGTTGAAACGTCGCCGCCAGATCCGCCGCCTACGCCAATGTTTTGTACACTGAACATTATGTAGAAGCAGAGGGACATCATCACGTTGACTATTATGAAGGTTTCAAGAAGCATCCCAAGTCTTTCAGCTGCGGCTTTAACTCGCAATGCCCTGGCTTTGAAGATGTCTTCGGCTTTTCTTTCTAGGAAGTGTCCGATGTCTCCGCCGATGATTACGGTTGATGAGTATCCTGAGAGGAAATCTTTGAAGATGTCGAGCGAGTTTTTCTTTGCCGCGTTTTGGAGTGCTGTCAACGGGTCTATTCCGAATATTTCCACGTCTTTTATGATTTCTCTTGCTTCTACCTTCATTTGAGGCATTAGTTCGACGTCTGCGAGCCGTTTAAAACTCGCGAATGGTGCTATGCCGCCTGAAGCCATAACGCTGATGTAAGCTGTTGCAAACGGCATTTCCCTTTCCAATTTGCTGGCTCCTTCGCCTGCTCTGGACATGGGTATTAGTATGAAGCCTATCATCACGTAGGCTGGAAATGGGACGAGGACGACTAGGGGTATGAAACCGTAGAGGCTTAGCAGGATTACGGATATTATTGTTATGGGGAAGGTGAGTGCGGCGCTGAAGAACATGAGTGATACGTATGTTTCTGGGTAGATCTTGATTTTTGCTCGTTCCAGGTAGCCTTTGAATTCAAAGACGTTATTGAGGAAGGATGGTGCTATTCTTCCGAATATGCGGAAGGACCATGCCTCAAACGCTTCGAGGAACGGCAACTGGTTTTACCTCCTGTCCAGCCAATACTTTTTCGAAAATTTCTTTGGGTCTGGCGGAGTACTCTGCGATAATTGCGGCGACGTCTTTGTAGCTTCTTATATTGCGTTCTCTCATCCATTGCAGGACTTTTCTGCGTCTTTCGATCTCTTCTATTAGGTCCTTCTTGGTTTGGCCTTGGTGTTCTGAGATTGAAGCCAGCATTACGCTTTTGTCGAATGATGAAAGAGACGAGTCTTTGGTGGGGTTCCATTTGAACGTGCACCTGTAGTCTTGGTAGTCTGCGATTTCGTTGACGTTCATTACGCGTCTGTAGGCTCTTTTTTCGTTGTTCTTTGTTATGTGGACTCGCTGGATGGACAATACGATGTTCATGAGCGGGATGTATGCTGGCGATATGTCCATGGGTTTCTGGGTTAGACGTTTGACTGCTGAGTCTAAGTTTTCAGCGTGCATCGTGCACATGCCGCCGTGGCCAGTTGCCAAAGCTTGGAAAAGAACGTATGCTTCTTGGCCTCTTACCTCTCCTACTATCAGGACGTCTGGTCTGTGCCTTAGGGTGGCTCTTACGAGGTCGAAGAGTGATACTTCTCCTATGCTGCTTCCGCCTAGGCCGTAGCTCTGTCTGGATATGAGAGAAATCCAGTTTTCGTGCGAAAGGTTAAGCTCTGCTGTTTCTTCTATCGTGATTATTTTGCTTCCAGGCCTTATGAGACAAGCAAGCGCGTTGAGGGCTGTTGTTTTTCCTGCGGCTGTGCCTCCTAGAACCATTATGGATGCTCGGTTTTCGAGGCAAAGCCAGAGGTAGGCGGCCATTTCTTCGGAGAAAGTGCCGACGTTGATTAGGTCTATGATTGAGAAGGGGTCTTCCTTGAATTTTCTGATCGTGAAAGCTGTTCCGAAGGGCGTTACTTCTCTTCTGTAGAGAACTGCCAGACGATGTTTTCCGGGCAATGATGCGTCGACTATTGGGAATGCTGAGCTCACGTGTTTGCCTGCCATGTGTACGAGTTTTACGACCATGTTGTCCAGTTCTTCGTCGTCGGCGAATTCGATGTTTGTTTCGATGCTTTCGAAGTTTCTGTGCCAGATGTATACGGACCTGTTGACTCCGTCGCAGGAGATGTCTTCGATGTTTGGGTCTCTGATTAACGCGTCGATTTTTCCGCAGCCTACGAGGTCTCTTTCGGCGTGGTATATGATTTTGTACCATGAAACGTCGGGCAGCCAGCCGAGGCTGATTCGGTATTTGTCGACGATTTTTTTGGCTTCTTCTGCGAAGAATTTTCGGGGGTCGACGATTTCTTCTTTGGGTGAGTTTATTTCTGCAAGGAGTATCTGGAGTATTCGGTTGTAGACGCTTTTTTCCAGTGGGTCGAGTTGCAGCTCGTCCAGTATGTACTTGTACTCGCCTGTTTTGGGGTTTTGCGCTATGGCAACATGTGCAAAAGGTTCGTATAGTGGGTATTTTTCTACGATCTTGTATCCTCTGGGCACGGTTTTTGGTGGGGGCTGTGGAGTTGCTGTTTTTTTGTGTTTTCTGAGGTTGAGTCTGACGTTTATTCTTTTTAGTCTGACAAATGTCTGTTTGAGCCGCAACTGTTTCATTGTTTTTCTCCTGTGCACTTATTTAGTGACATTTTGAGTCTATTAAATATTACGTCTCACTAAACCAGCATCTTTCCTAATCCTCTTGTGGCGTTGAAATGACGAGGATGTTCTTCTTGACCAAGACTGCGATGACAACGGCGACTATGATTGGAACGATCAGCAGGATGATAATCAGCGGAGACAAACCGCCCGGAGGCTGTATTGGGTAGAGCACCATTTCCTGTCGATATTCCTCGTAGCCGTCTTTCCTGATGTTCAACGTCAAGTTAAGCATTTCAGTCCTAGTTAGTGCAGAATCCAACGTGAATGTGCAAGTTCCGCTTGAGTCCGTGGATCCTGTCAATACTCTTCCCTCTGGGAATGACAACGTAGCTACAGCGTCGCTGACATTTTGTCCGTCTTCATTACAGGCGGCGTGAATCGACAGAGTGCTTGTGTCTCCATACGTGATTGTTGCGGAGATTATCTGAACGCTGAATGTTCTAGGGTTCGTGTACAAAGTCTGTTGCGTGACGTTGTCTGCGTAGCTATACGCATTTGTTGTCGCGGTGAGGGTTACGTTTGATTGCTCGTTGACTTGAGGGGCTGTGAACACAAAAGCCGCATTGCCGTAGGCGTCTGTGATTGCGGTGGAATTGGGGAAGTTTCCTGCGCTTGCTGACATTGTGACGCTCGCGTTTGCGATGGGATCGGATGCGTATTTCACGTTGACCGTCAGGTTCAGTGTGCCTTCTGAATATGTGGTGTTGCTTTGAGTGATGATTTGGATTGTAAGTATCTTTGGTTTCACGATTATGGTTATGCTGCTCTGTCCGTCAGCGAATTCGCTCTTGGTCGCTGTGACTGACAGAGTTGAGTTGATGCCTTCTTGCGTCGTCGTTTGGGGTGCGGTGTAAATGAATTCTGAGTATCCTTCCGAATCTGTGGCTACTGTTGTCGAAAAATTGCCGCCTGCATCTGATGCCACAGTTATGGTTGCGTTTGGAATTGGAGTCGAGGAATACATGACGCGTACAGTGACCGTTGAATTGGCCTCTGAGACTATCGCAGGTGGGGAAGCTTCCAGTTCGAGATTCAGCGTCTTAGGCTGCACTGTTATGGTTGTTTGTCCGTATCCTCTTGCGTAGTCCGTGCTCTCTACGTTAGCCATCAAGGTCACGTTAACGGGACTCAACGTGAGGGGAGCCGTGAAATTAAATGAAGCAGTTCCGTTCCCATACGTGGTTCCTGCGTTCTCGAGTAGGATTCCGTTGTCGGAAGATAAACTAATGTTTGCTCTTGGAATGGGTTCTCCCAGAACGTTGGCGACGTAGACTGTGACCGTTGCACTATCTTGTGAACTAATGTTTGTTGGATACACGTTGATTTGCACGTTCATGGGTGGCAGAATTCTGATGTAAACAAAGGCAGACCCGTCTGCATATCCGTCTGATGATGCTCTTGCTATTACTCGGATGTTTCTTAACCGTACAGTGTCTGGCGCGGTGAAGTTCGCGTTGAAGACTCCGTTAGGGTCTGTATAGCCTGATGCTGGTGAGAAGCTTCCATCTGTTACTGAGAAGAAAGTCACGTTTGCGTTTCCCAGGGGGCCCTGGTCGTTTGAGACGTAAGTTGCGAGTGAAACTGTTCCGTTGTAGCTGATCACAGTGTCGCTGGGGGTGATTGAAGTTCTCAGTGTGGGCAAATCCTGAACGACTATTGGGGCGATAGCAGCGTTTTGGCTTGTTGCGTTGAAGTCGTCGATGACGCTCAGACTTGCGTTGTAGTTTCCTACGGACGCATATGTGTGGTTGAAGAGTGTTGAGGTGGTCCAGCCGCTGTTGGTTTCGTCTCCGAAGTCGTAGAAGTATTTGTCTACGCGTTGGTCGTCTTGTGAGTTGGCTCCTACAAAGGTGACGTTCTGGTTGGGTCCGACGAGGGTTTTGTCTGTCCACAGGTTTGCCGTGGGGTTTTGATTATCGTAGTCGATGGGCATTGACAGGAAGAATATGAAGTCGAGATCCGTTCCGTTGCCTCCAACAGGGTTTCCCTTTCCGTATGGATTCATGGAAAGATGGAATGGTCCGCTTCTGTCTCCCCAGTAATTGTATGAGGCGTCTACCGTGGCGTTTTCGGAGATATCCACGCCTATCTGGTTTTGGTAGAGGTCGTTGAAATGGGCTTGATGGTTAAACCCTCTCTGGTAGTATATCCCGACTGTGTTGTTGAGGACATAGTTGTTAGTGATGTCTGGGCTTGTGTCGCCTTGAACGAAGAATCCGCTGTCGTTGTTGGCTGAAACCGTGTTTCTCGTGATTGTTGTGCTGCTGTATGTGTCGGCTGCGAGAGTTATGCCGTTGAGCGTGTTGTTGTAGATGAGGTTTTGTGTGATGTTGATGTTTCCAGTGAGTTGTCCTCCTAACATGATGCCGTATCCGTTTGCGCTGAAGGTGTTGTTCGTTATTGTGACTTGAGCTCCGCCTGTCACGTTGATTCCTGCGATCATGTTGCGTGAGAATTCATCGTTTGACACTGTTGCAGTGCCGTTGTTGACGACAATTCCGTTTTGAGAAGTGTGCCTTACGGAGCTTTGCGACATTATTAGGTTACCGTTGTCGACGGTCAGTCCGTTCGTTCCGTAGTCTATAATGCAGTTTGTGAAGTAAGAGGGTTGTGCGCCGCTGATTCTTATAGTCTGCCACGTAGCGCTGGTGTTGGGGTCATTTGTTGTGAAGTGGATCATGTTTGTGTTCGTGCCGTTGGCGATGATGCTGCCTTCTATGTTAAGTGAAAAGGGTCCTCCGAACCTGACTTCTGTGCCAGGCTCTATTGTAAGTGTTGCTCCCGGAC
>CAYPRE010000052.1:3989-6683 GCA_964413045.1 uncultured Candidatus Bathyarchaeia archaeon | reverse complement strand
ATGGATACCCTTACTCGACTTTGGCCTCGGAAACGTAGCATACTTCCTCTACTGGTTCATCACAGAAGGAACCTACGGACAATCATTCGGCAAAATGATCATGCACATAAAAGTAACCACACTCGACGGCAAACCAGCAGGCCCGGGCAGAGCAGCCATAGAAAGCGTGGGAAAAGCCTACCTGCTTCCAATAGACCTCATACTTGGCTGGATACTGCACCCAGCAAAAATGCAGAGAATATTCAACTACCTCTCCGGAACAATAGTAATCCGAACCTGAGACACAACAACAAAACCAGCTCAGACCGCAAGAACAAGAGTTGGGGCAATTGGGAAAAGAGGAGATCAGACTCCACTATTCTGGCTTCATAATATTCGCCGCACAAATACTCAGCATAATCACAGGACTCGCCTTCACACTTCTGCTAACAAGAAACATGACAAAACAAGAATACGGCATATGGGCCAACATCTTCGACCTCACCGCCTATTTCCTCCTCCTCAGCGGCGTATTCCCCTTCTGGGCAACACGCTTCGTCGCCCGCCACAGACAAGGCACCACAAAAACCGCTATCCTCGCAAACCTAATCGTCTCCCTTGCCTCAACAACAATCTACATCACACTAACCCCATTCCTAACACAAGCCTTCAACATCAGCGGAGCATACGTCCTCATGTACCTCATCGCCTCCGCCCAAATCATCAACATGCACATGATAACCGCCTTGGAATCCGTGCTAAGGGCAAAGAAGCCCCAAGCCATCGGCTACGGTCTCCTCATAGAAGAAACCACCAAGATCACCCTGGCGACTATCCTGATCATAATTCTGAAACAACTATTCCTAGGCGCAATGCTCAGTCTCATAGTCTCGGCGGTCATTCAAGTTGTTTACTACCTGAAACTAACGTGGCAGGACCTAAAACAGAAAATACAGTGGACAATTGCAAAGGAATGGCTCAAAGCCTCGACAGTGAACATCTACAACGCCGTAGGAACACAACTAGCAGCCTTCAGCCTAATCCTCCTCTTCCTCCTCGGCGGACAAGCAGCCAGAGGAAACTACCAAGCAGCAGCAACCTTCGCAAACGTAATCAGCTACAGCCTCTTCCTTTCATACGCACTGTACCCAAGACTCCTAGAAGAATGCAACCTCAAAGACGCAGCCTCTTCCCTCAAAATGGTCCTAATGTTCGCAATACCCCTCACAACAATCATAGTATCCACAGCCACCTCACTTCTCACAATCTTACACGTACAATACAGCGAAGCCCAGCCAATCCTGTTCCTGCTAGCAGCCGACACATTCGTCCTGCTCCTCACACAATTCTACTCCTCCGTAATTCTTGGCGTGGAAAAACTCGACGAAGAAGCCAAAATCCCCCTCAGAAAACTCGTGCGAAGCAAAATCTTCAAGGTGTTCACCCTGCCCTACATACAAGCCGCCATCGCCATTCCCACGACCCTGTACGTGCTGACTCAATTCGCAGTCGGCGGAAACGTCCGCGCAGCCTTCTACATCACAGCAATAAACCTTGCAGCCCACATCGTCGTCCTCATCGCACAATACGCTATGATGCACACTACAGTCAGCATCACCATTCCATGGAAAAACATAGGAAAATACACGCTCGCAGCTGCCATCTCCGCGGCAGTCCTGAACGTGCTCCCAGACACAACGACAATAGCCCTAACACTTGCCGTCGTTATGCTTGGTATCGCAATCTACTCCGCTGTGTTGTTAGCAATCGACAGGGACGCAAGAAAACTCGTAGCAGCCATATGGCACGAAATCAAAAGCATAGCAACACGAACAACTCCGACAAACCCGCAAAACTCTCTCGACTGAAGGCGTACGACAACAATTCAGATGCTTTTCAATGTTCAGGAACGAACCGCAACAAGCGAAAGTTATATGAAAACGACCGTCAATCAACTCTCAATAACTCGGAGAGATGCACAGTTGGACATAATTGTCTGCGTAAAACACGTTCCCGAAACAGCCGAGGCAGAACTGAAAATAGACTCCACCGGAAAGGCCATAGAAAAAACCGGCTTGGTTTATGACATTAACGAATGGGACGATTACGCGTTAGAGGAAGCAGTCAGAATAAAGGAAAAACAAGGCGGCACAGTGACCGCCATAACAATAGGCGCCGACGACTCAGACAGCACACTCAGAAAATGCCTAGCCCGCGGAGCCGACAAAGCAATACGCTTGACAGACCCCAAATTCAACGACTCCGACGGCTACGCAGTAGCCAAAATCCTCTGCAGCGTCGTCAAAAACCTTCCCCACAACCTTATACTAACCGGAATGCAGGCAGGCGACGACGGCAACGCCGTAGTAGGTCCAGCCTTGGCAGAAATGCTCAAAATCCCGCACGTGACTATGGTCAAAAAACTCGACCTAAGCACGGACACTGCCAAAGCAAACCGCGAACTCGAAGGCGGCTTAGAAGAACAGGTCGAAATAAAACTGCCCGCACTCGTCTCCGTCCAAACAGGAATAAACGAGCCACGGTACGTTTCGATAATGGGCATAAGAAAAGCAATGCAGAAAGAAATCAAAGTCATGACCCTAGCCGACACAGGCTTGACTGAGAATGATGTCGGCCCCGCAGGCTCTTGGACTACAATAGAAAAAATGTACGTGCCACCCGTGGAAAAACAAGCTGAAATCCTCAAAGGGTCAC
>CAYPRE010000052.1:0-3962 GCA_964413045.1 uncultured Candidatus Bathyarchaeia archaeon | reverse complement strand
AACCAAAATCACCGAGATATTGAAGTCAAGGGGACTGATATAGAATGCCGAGAATATTCGTCCTAGCCGAACACCGCCAAGGACAAATCAGAGACATAACCTACGAAATGCTCACAAAAGGCCGAGAAATAGCTGAAAAAACCAACGCAGAACTAACCGCAATAATACTCGGCAAAGACGTCAGAGAACACGCAAAAGCCCTGGCAGAATATGCTAAGACCGTAATACTAGTCCAAGACTCCAAACTGGAAAACTTCAACTCCGAATCTTACAGAAAAACCCTCACGGCACTAGTTCACGAACACAAACCAAGCTTAGTACTGATAGGACACACCAGCTTCGGCATAGACTTCGCACCCAGACTGGCTACCGCGTTAAACTTACCAATGGGCACAGACTGCGTCGACCTAACTCTTGAAAACGGCACATTAACCCTTACACGACAAATGTTCGGCGGCAAAGTGAACGCCAAAGTCACAGTCCGAAAGGCCGAAACATACGTCGTCACCGTCCGACAAGCAACCTTCCAACCACAAAAACCAACACCCCCCGCAAACGGACAAATCATAGAAACACCCTCAAAACTGACAGAAGAAATCACCGAAAAACACTTCATACAATACGTGCTCCCCCCACCAGGCGGAGTAGACATCTCGGCAGCCGAAAAACTCATCGGCATAGGAAGAGGCATAAAAGACGTGGCCAACATCCCCCAAGTCGAAGAACTCGCAAAAACCATAGGCGCAGTAGTCTCATGCTCACGGCCCATCGTCGACAAAGGCTGGCTTCCCTCCGACAGACAAGTAGGCACCTCAGGAAAAACCGTCAAACCCAAACTCTACATAGCACTGGGAATAAGCGGAGCCTTCCAACACGTACTCGGCATGAAAAGCTCCGACCTCATAATAGCCGTAAACAAGGACCCCAAAGCACCCATCTTCAGCTTCGCCGACTACGGCGTAGTGGAAGACCTCTTCAAAATTGTTCCTCACTTAAAAAATAGAATAAATGAAACCAAAACACAGAAAACATGCACATAGAAAGGTGAAAAACAATGGACTTTAAGCTAAACGATGAACAACAAGAGGTAAAACGTGCAGTACGCGACTTCTGCACAAAAGAATTCACACCCGAACTCGCATTAGAATTTGACCAAAAGGAAGAATTCCCATCAAGCCTCTACAAAAAGGCAGCCCAACTAGGCTTCACGAGCATGCGAATCCCACAAGAATACGACGGACAAGGCTACGGCGTACTGGAAGACTGCTTGATCGTTGAAGAATTGTGCCGAGCAGACCCCGGACTCGGCGTTGCCATATCACTCGGCAACCTAATGATCCCTGACCTCCTGCTCAGACACGGCAACGAAGAACAAAAGAAAAAATACATTCCACCACTCGCAAAAGGCGACAAGATGGCAGCCGCCGCCTTCACCGAACCCGAACACGGAAGCGACATCACCAGAATGGACTCAACAGCCAAGAAAGACGGAAACGAATGGATTATCAACGGTGCAAAAGAATTCATCACCAACGCCACAATAGCCGACTCGTTCATCATCCTATGCCAATCAGACCCCAACGTTCAACCCACGCATAAAGGTCAAAGCATATTCCTTGCAGAAAAAGGCATGTGCGGACTCGAAGCAACAAAGCTCCACGGCAAAATGGGCATCAGACCATGTGTTACAGGTTCGCTGGCTATGAGCGACCTAAGAGTACCAGAGAAAAATGTCGTAGGCGAACTGGGCAAAGGCTTCTACTACACCCTGGGACTCTTTGACGGAACAAGAATAACAGTAGCAGCCCAAGCCGTAGGCATGGCACAAGGTGCCTATGAACGAGCACTAGCATACGCAAAAACAAGAAAACAGTTCGGCCAAGCGATAATCAACTTCCAAGGCATAGGATTCAAACTGGCAGAAATGGCAATGAAAATCGAATCCGCTCGCCTCATGATGTACAAAGCAGCATGGCTCTACGACAAAGAAAAACCAAACCCAATCGCAACGTCAATGGCAAAAGCCCACGCAGGCAGAATCGCAATGGAAGTAACAGACGAAGCAATACAAATCTTCGGCGGATACGGATACCTAGCAGACTACCACGTTGAACGCTTCCACCGCTGTGCAAAAATAACTGAGATCTACGAAGGAACAAGCGAAATCCAAAAACTCACGATAGCCAACTACCTAATGAAACAACCATAACCCCTTTTCATCTATTTCCCACCCCTTTTTTAATGAGCCAAAAAGCCTGAATCACATCTTCAAAAGTCTTATTACCATTTTTCGATGAATGCTTGCATTAGGAGGAAACATTCTGTCCGCAGACAAAATCAACAGAATAGCCATAGTAGGCTCAGGAGCAATGGGCCACGGAATCGCTGAAATGCTCGCCCTGACACGACATGAAGTCATCATGATCGACGTAAACGATGAACTCCTACAAAAAGCCAAAGAAAAAATCAAATGGAGCTTAGACAAATTCGTCGAAAAGAAAAGAATCAGACGCGAAGACGCCGACGCAGCTCTAGCACGCGTGACCACAACAACGAGCTACGAACAAGCATGCAAGAACATCGATCTCGCAATCGAAGCAGTACCAGAAAACATGGAACTCAAAAAGAAAATATTCGCCACCATAGACTCATTTGCCCCCTCCCATGCCTTACTCACATCCAACACATCAACGCTAAGCATAACAGAAATGGGCCAAGCTACAAAAAGACCAGACAAAGTCGCCGGAATGCACTTCTTCAACCCACCACAACTAATGACCCTCGTCGAAGTGATCAAAGGAGCCGGAACGAGCCAAGAAACAATCACAACACTCACCGAACTAGCTAAGAAACTCGGAAAAACACCAATCATCGTCAGAAAAGATGTCCGAGGATTCATAGTGAACCGAATACTCGGAAGCGTCTTCAACGAAGCCTTCTGGGCCTTCGAACGCGGCGAAGCGACAAAAGAAGGAATAGACGCCTCAGTCAAATACACAGGCGGCTTCCCAATGGGATGGTTCGAACTCGCAGACTTCGTCGGCCTCGACATAGCCTACGAAGTAGGCAAAATCCTGTACGACGCATATGGCGAAAGGCTCAAACCCTGCACAGAAATAATCGAACCCCTCATCAAGGAAAAAAAATTTGGACAGAAAACAGGCACAGGCTTCTACGACTGGACCAAAGGAAGACCGCGTATCCCATTCAATCTGCTAGACGAGTATGACGTTGAAAGGTCATGGGCCGTCGCCGTCAACGAAGCCGCATGGCTAATACAAGACGACGCGGCAAACCCTGAAGACATAGACGCAGGCATGAAGCTCGGAACCTTCTGGCCATCCGGACCCTGCGAATATGCCGATAGAACAGGCCTGGACATCATACTGAACAAACTCAAAGAAATGCACAACAAACACAAAACGGAAATGTATAAACCCTGTCCACTGCTTGAAGAATACGTAAACAAGCGCTGGACAGGAAAAAAAGCCGAAAGAGGGTTCTACAAATGAAATTCGAACTAACAGAAGAACAACTCCACATGAAAAAAGCCGTAAGAGAATTTTGCCAGAAAGAATTCAAACTCGAACTGGCGTTAGATCTCGACAAGAAAGAGGAGTATCCGCTGGAACTGTACAAGAAAGCCGCTCAATTGGGCTTTACGAATATGTCCTTTCCAGAAGAATACGGCGGACAAGGCCTTGGACTTTTCGAAACCTGCCTTGTGATCGAAGAACTGTGCAGAGGGGATTCATCTCTGGGCGTCGCAATCTCCAGCGGCAATTTCGGCAGCGAATTCATCCAAACTCACGGAACCAAAGAACAGAAGGAAAAGTATCTTCCACCAATATGTAGGGGCGACTTCCTCTCTTCCGCAGCATTCACAGAACCCAACGTCAGCGGCAGCGATATAAACCGCATGGAAACTACCGCCACAAAATATGGAAACGAATGGTGGATAA
>CAYPRE010000051.1:0-7079 GCA_964413045.1 uncultured Candidatus Bathyarchaeia archaeon | reverse complement strand
CGGTCGGACTTTGCCGTTCGCAACAGGCATCAAGCTAGCAAACCCCGAACTTGAGGTGTTGGCAATCGGTGGAGATGGAGACGGCTTGGGAATAGGCGCAGGCCATTTCGTGAACACGGGAAGAAGAAACATGCATATCACTTACATAATACACAACAACGGAGTCTACGGACTGACTAAAGGACAAGCTTCGCCCACGCTGAAACTGGGCCTGAGAACGAAAGCACTTCCAAGGCCGAACCCCAACGAGGCGGTCAATCCCATCGCCTTAGCAGTCGTGTCAGGCTACACTTTCGTAGCTAGGTCCTATGCTTACGATGTCAGACACCTGAAAGACACGGTGGAACAGGCCATTTCGCACAAGGGTTTAGCATTCATAGACTGTCTCCAACCCTGTCCAACCTACAATGACATCAACACGAAAGAATGGTATGCGGGTGAAGACCGCCCAGATCCCAAAACTGGAAAACCGCAGCCTAGATTGTACAAGCTTGAGGAGACAGGATACGACGCCGTCGTGCATGAGATAAACGAAGACCTCAAGAAGAAACTGTCGGCAATCGAGAGAGCTAGCGAATGGGGAGACAGAATTCCCATAGGCGTATTCTACAAGAATGAGCTCGAATCCACATATGCGGAACGAATTATCAACCGTATACCCTTCTACTTGCAGAACCCGCCTGCAAAGCAGAAGATCAGCGATGAGAATGGATTCTCCAATGCCAATCTGCAAGAGTTTTTCGATGATTTGAGAACAAGTTGAAGAACAGAGAACTGGGAACTTTCGATATCCCATGCATCGTCAAAGTAGGAAGAAAGTCGCTGACGTCAGGCCGCGAAAACTATTTCAAGATTCAAGAGAATACTAGGTCATTGAGAATTTGCGGGTTGCTTGTTGAAGTTGAGCTTGGACGAATACAAGAGCAAAAGAAACTTTGGGAAGACCGCCGAACCCGAATCTGCGAAAGGGAACGGTACAGGCGACATTTACGTGATCCAGAAACATGATGCTAGCCATTTGCACTACGACCTTCGGCTAGAAATGGAGGGAGTCCTGAAGAGTTGGGCTATCCCGAAAGAGCCCCCTTTGATCGAAGGTATCAAGAGGCTTGCCGTACAAGTGGAAGACCATCCTATGTCCTACGCAGGCTTTGAGGGCACAATTCCAGAAGGCCAATACGGCGCAGGTACAGTCGAAATATGGGACCGGGGCACCTACAAAACGCTTGACAGAAAGGAAGACAAGCTTGTCATCCACATAAACGGCCAAAGACTATCGGGAGAATATGTTCTAGTCAGATTGAAGGACACAAAGAACTGGCTTTTTTTCAAAAAGAAATAGACAGGACCTAGTCAGGAAAAGACCCGATTTCTCTTTGGCTATTCGACGGCGAGCATTCCATACTTTCCCACGTTTAGCTGGATTTCTCCTTTGAAGCTCGTCACGTAACCGTTCTGTATATTGACCACGTCGTTGACTTTGACTTGGTCTATCTGTTCATTCCACAGAGTCAGTTTTATAGTTCCTGTTTCATCAGTTATCAGCACGGTTGCGACTTTGTATGTCTGATCTTTGAATCGAGACGTTACTTCCCGTGGGTCTGACTTTTCAGTTACTTTGGCTTGTATGGTTATGCGTTTCATGCCGTCTCTTAGTTCGTTTATTTTCATCTTCATCCACCAGTCTGAACTATACCGAAGTGCTATCCGATTATGAAACTTTCAGCCAGAAGGGCTACGAAATAGGCTATCGTAGCTACGACGGCGCTTTTGAACCAGGATATTTCAGCGACGATGCGGACCGCAATGGCAGATAACGCGATGGTCCAGGCGTAGACTATCAGCTGCATAACTCTCAATACGTTACTGACGATCACTGTCTGACTTTGAATCGCGTTTGATGCGGCTTGTCCTTCTCCTTCGACTCCACCGATCAATTCGAACGGGTAACGTACGTTCCCCAAAGTTGTGTATGCTGCAGTGTTCACGATGACTTGCACGAACATAGTGATAAGGGCAAATCCGATCAGGATGAGTAGTGGTTTCCAAACAAGTTTGCCGCCGAAGGCTTTTGTCAGTATGTAGGCAATTCCAGTGAGGAGCACCCACGTGAAAACGAACTGCATGAAAGCAACGATTGCGAAATTGGCCATGTAAAGAGTCCCCGCGCTTTCGTACAGCGATTTGAATGGTCCGTGGAAGAACAATCCGTCGACGAGTAGAGTTATGTTTGAATTGCTGTTCCACATGAATTCTAGCTTGAGACCCGTGATGTTTGCCCAGTCTGCGTTGCCTGAGCTTGACCATGATTGAGTGTTCAACGGAATTGTCAGGTTGTTCCAGATATTGTACATGAGATTGAGCGAATCTGCGGTTGGAGCGTAATCGAAGTGATTTGAAGATGCGCTGGAGAATAGTTGAACAGTCAAGTTGTAGGGATTTGTCGTTGGGTTTGTCCATTTCAGTCGGAAAGACAGCAGGCTGAATCCGTCTGGACCAATGCAGTTTATTGGTCCAATATTGTCTAGTTCTGCTGCTACTTGCGTGCCATTCATGATTGTGAAGGCTATGCTGCTGTTCCCGTAGTAAGTTCCGTTAATATTGTCACTGCTTTGACTGATTGCAGCGTTTGAAGTCCACAAAGTCGCATTTTCTGTCCATTCGTCGAGAGGTTGACCGGCTGGGAGGGTCTGTTCAACATAGGTCTTTGACGTTGCAACGTAAGTGTAGCCAACGTTTGCCACAATTATGAGAACCATTATCAGAAGTGGACCCAAGTATCTGGGGTTTTGAATGATCTCTTTGAATGCTTTGTGTGGTGCGTAGAAGGTTTTCAGTATTTGTTTTGGCAAAGATGTCTTTGAAGCCTGCTCTTTAGTCGAACTTGTTAAACTCCGCACTTAAGTTGTACAAGGATTATTAATGGTTTTCTACATCCCCAGTTTCAATCTTCTGTAAGTCGTATAATCCACGTATTCTAGGAAGGGGTTCTGCGCTTGGCATTTGACGGTTAGTTTTTGGTTTTGCCGTTTGTCGGGTAGCTGACTTGTTGTTACAAACGAGTAGGCGTCGCTGCCGGCTCCTGAGCCATAACTCGCGACTAGGATGCGGTCGTTTGGTTTGGCTATGTCTAACACGGCTGCCAAGCCTATGAGTGTCGCGCCTGAGTATGTGTTGCCGAACTTGGCGACTTGAAGCATCGGCATGTATTGCTCTTCCTTAAAGCCCAGCTCTTTGGCCATTCTAACTGGAAACTGAACGTTTGGCTGATGCGCGACAAAATAGTTTATGTCCCTGGTTTTCAGGCAGAGTTTCTCCATGAGTTTCTGGGCCGATTTCCTCACGTGTTTGAAGTAGGCTGGGTCGCCGGTGAATCTGCCCCCGTGCATCGGGTGAGGTTCGCCGTCTCTGCGCCAAAAATCGGGGGTGTCAGAAGTGCAGGAGTACCATCCCTCGATTTCGGCTATCACGTCTTGCTTTCCGAAGATGAAGGCTGCGGCACCGTATCCAACGAAGAGGTCGAGTTCGCCGCCTGGGCAGTCTCTTGGAGCTGCTTGTGAATTGTCTGTGCCTATCACCATTGCGTATTTGACGTTGGATTTAGGGTAGTTTACAAGGGAAACGGCGTCTTTGAACATGCTCGTTGCGGCCTTGCACGCGAATTCCGTGTCCACAGCGTCGATTCCCTGTACGTCTCCGTCTTCTTCTCCTAGCTTGAGGACTTGAGCCACTTTCGAGGCTATAGGTTTGACCGCGTACGGATTCGATTCTGAACCAACATAGATTTTCCCGATAAGACAGCTGTCTGTTCCAGAATGGATGAGGGCCAGTTTTCCACCTTCCACGGCCGCTGTTATCGAGTCTTCGTCGATGAATGGGACTGAGCGTTCAATGTTGCCTTCTTTGATTCGAAACCTCGACGTGTAGACGCCGTAGCCTACGATGCCTGGCAAATCGTATTCTTTCTTCGGTTTGATGATTTTGTATTCTTGATATGGATAATATTCGTCTGCGAAGGTAAAGGCCAGCGATATCGTTGGGATAACGTCGGACTTGTCGACGGAGTAGCGTCTTCTGAACCTCGGGACAACTTCTCTTCCTTCTAGAGCTGAGAAGTCAATTTCTTCGTTGAATACGGCTGTTCTGTCTGTGAGTCTCCCTGGAACCCTTACCTTTCCTTCGTGGAAAGAAACCGTTCCGTACACGTAGCATCCGAGCTTGGCAAATTTGTTCGTGGGCTCATTCACGAGTGTGCAGATCTCGAGTGTACCTTTCTCGTGGAAAAGGTCGGCGTTGACCATTTTTCCGTAGCTTTTTCTGCCGCATTTTCCGCAGTAGTCTCTGATTTCGAAATACTCTTTTCCGCAGATTAGACAGCGATTCCCTCTCAGGCGGTCTCCGAGGTATGAGACTCTTCTTTCTATCGGTTCACTGCTCATTCTTAGTCCCTCCCCAGAATGTTGACGTGGCCTTTGGTTCCGAAGCCTTCGAGTTCCAGCACGCAGCCGCAGTTCAGTTCCTTATCGGTTTTGACTTGGCGGTCTCCAGCTTCGCCTCGTAGCTGTTTGAAGATTTCGAAAACCTGCGCACCGCCTCTTGCGCCTAGGGGATTTCCGTCTGCCTTCAACCCGCCGCTCATGTTCACAAACAGCTTTCTGCCATTTATCTGGTAATACCCCTTGTAGTCTTGACAGCTTTCATGTATGTATGTCCATGCTGTTCCCTGTTCGCAGAAACCAAGGTCTTCGAGAGAGATCATTTCCATCACCGTCGACTGGTCATACAGTTCGATCAGTGGGATGTCGTCTAGATTTTTGTGCGCCATTTTTAGAGCATTTTTCATGGCGACCTCGGCCACTAGAAAGTGTGTCATGTCCTCTCTTGAGGGATACGTAAGGTAGTCAGTCGCTGAAGAAGAACCCATTATGTAGACGGGCTTGTCTGTATATTCTTTGGCAACCCTTTCGCTCGTGAGGATAAGAATTGCTGCGCCGTCGGAAATTGGAGCATAATCGTAGAGTCCCAGAGGTCTGCGGCATTCTTTCCTAGCGTTCAAAACCTGGTCGATGGTTATCTTTCTCTGGTACTGCGCATACTCGTTCTTTGCACCGTGCAGGTGATTCTTGACCGCTATTTGAGCCAGAGCAATATTCAGTTTTTCGAGATTTTCTCCTGAAATGCCGTGTTTTTTGATGTACGCTCTTAGCATGAGTTCATGGTTTGCCTCTGGAGTGCATCCAGCGTAGTAGCTCCACGGGTCTTCCAGAAGCATCAAGTCATCGCGAATTTTGTCCCATCTGTCCGTCATTTTTTCTATTCCGCCGACTAGGACAACATCGTATCTTCCTGCCTGAATCGCGTTCGCCGCGTTTGACAGTGCTGAACCGAATGAACGGGTTACCTCCATCGGAACATGCAATTCTGTGAGTTCAGAGAGAAAACCCTCTTCCAACCCAAGCTTGTTGGTAATCGGAAGAAAATAGTCTGAAAGGTAGCACGCTTCCAGGTCCTTGCGCTCCAAGTTTACTTCCATGGAAGCTTTCAGCCAGGCCTCCTCGATGAGTTTCTCAGGTTCTTTCTCGTAATGCTCTCCAAACCTGGTTCTTCCGACAGAAACTATCGTGGGCCGATTCGACATCTCTCAACACCTTTCTTGTCAATTAGCAAATATTCCCTTTTCAAGCGACTTTTAAGTGTTTGCCATTTGACCGTTGGGAAACCACTCACTCAGATGGAGCAGCTGCCTTGCCTATAGCCCCATACCGTCGCGTTGGAAATAGAACAACGATGATTTAACGAATTCTGTCTTCAGAGCGAGGATTTGAAAATCTTATATACCCGCACGGCAATTGTACCTTGAGCATCATGGCTGAAATCTGTCCAACATGCGGGCTTCCTAAAGACTTGTGTGCTTGTGTTGAAATAGAAAAAGAGCAACAACGCATCCGAATACGCCTTGAAACACGTAAATTTGGCAAACCAACGACAATAGTTGACGGCATAGACGAAAAGAATACCAACCTGCCGGGTATGGCTCAGAAACTCAAAGGCTTCTGTGCATGTGGAGGCACAGCAAAAAACGGTCAGATAATCCTCCAAGGAGACCACCGCGATCGAGTTCGCCAGTTTTTGGTAAAACTCGGATACCCAGAAGAAAACATCGAACTCCAATAACCACTCAACATAAAGTGCACAACATGAGATTGTTACGAAACATAAGTGACTTGCTTAAAACTGCCAAACACAAAAGACCAGCAAGAATCTATTGCCCAAAATGCGGAAGCCCAAGCATCAGTCAAGCGCAAAACTCTTACTCTTGGATGATGCCGAACACGTACGTATGCCAAGATTGCGGATACAGCGGACTTCTAGTGATGGAATTGGAAAAAGAAGAAGAAAAAGAGTGATATTTCCAGGCTTCTAGTCTGGCAATTCCAGGTTCAACTGTTTTTTCAACGTCTTATATCGGTTTCTGACGGTGACTTCGGTCACACCTGCGGCTTCGGCTATGTCTTTCTGCGTTTTCTTCTCGTTGTTCTGCAAGCATGCGATGTAGAGTGCTGCGGCAGCCAATCCCATGGGGTCTTTTCCTGCAGCTGCCCTTTTCTTTCTGGCGATTCTGAGAATTTGGATGGCTGCTCCCTGAGTTTTTCCCGAGATGCCCGTCCTCTCGGCTATCTTTGAGACATAGGTAAGTGGGTCGGCTATTGGCATGTGTACATCGAGTTCACGCAACAAGAGTCTGTAGCAACGAGCAACGTCTTTCTTGTCTACAAGACTGGCTTCAGCTATTTCACGTAGAGTCCTTGGTGTTCCGCTTCCTCTGCAAGCAGCATACAATGATGCGGCGGCGATCGCCGCGATTGACCGGCCTCGGACTAGACCTTTGTCCAGTGCTTTGCGGTAGGTAACCGCTGCTTTTTCTTTTATGGGCTGGGGAATGAAAACTTTGTCAGACAAACGGTCTAACTCGGCCATTGCCTGTGCGAGATTTCTGTCGATGGAGGAGTGAACTCTTGAGCGTATCTGCCATTTCCTCAGGCGCCACATCTGCAGGCGCGTTGCTAAGGGAAGCTTTC
>CAYPRE010000050.1:0-7298 GCA_964413045.1 uncultured Candidatus Bathyarchaeia archaeon | reverse complement strand
AACAACTACTGTTCCCGCAATCAAAACTAAAGCCAAAAATGCCACAAATGTAACGAATTCATGTGTCTTGTTCATAGTTTGTTCACCCTTAAAACAATACAAGGTAGAGGCAACTTCGTAACAGCCACATCAACTATGCAACCCGTTATCGAGACTTTCGACCGATTTCCCCCAAGAAATCACTGCCTTGCATTGCCCAATGCTGATGTGTGAGTTACCCCTATTTGGTATGTAGACTTTGACGTTAATGCGATATTTAACGCTTTCGGAAGCACTCTTTTAGCGGATGTAAAGAAAATGTTGTGAATGATTCTCTTCTTCAGCCGAATACCGTAGAGTGATCATGGTTCACGAGAATCATCTGAGATCCAACAGTCTTGATTTCACGTTTCGAGAGAAAGAGGCAAACGAGCTAAATCGGCGGGGTTGCTAGACAAAATAGGAAACACAAAGAGCAAAAGGGAGAAATCGCTCTTCGGGCTACACCTATTTTTTCTTTTTTGGGCTTGGGGTTTTTCCGATCTGATGGTCGTCATTCAGGTCAGGTTGGTGGCTATGTTGGTCATTTTGGTCGTTATCGTGCCGCGCGCGCGTTAATTGGAAAACCCGTCGTCTTGAGCTTTGTACGAATGTCAGGTCTTGAACCCTTTTGGGTATGGGGACGGGCAGCCCCACCATTCCAAATGCTTTCACTGAATTCTGGACACAGTACGACCTCCCAATTTAGTGTTGAACAGCACACGCGCTTTTTTGGGCCTGTCTGCTTTTTCAAGTCGCTCTGTTCTCTCCATCCTTCGTGATCTGAGCAGAAGTGCGAGTGGACAAGAAGTCAAAAATCATTAAATGCCGGCATTTCTGTGGAGGTTTTGACAGACAGAATTGACCTGCGTAACGGTATCCATCAGGGACAGCGCAGCGTTTTCAAGTCGTTACGGGTCTATTCATTGATTTCTTCGCTTTTGCATGATTCGCTGAGCGAAGTATGCCAAGATTATTACGCAGGCAGCAGCCGCAGATGCACTGAAGGCCGCGAATATGACAAGGTTGTTCGTGTCTATCATCAAAGCTATCGAGATCGTAAGTAGGAAGACTCCGAAGTAGAGACTTGCATTGGTACGTGCGAACCCAGTGAACTCCGTCAGGATTGCCTTTGAATACCTGGCTATCAGAAGCAGGATTGATATGAAAGCGAGAAAAATCATGATTACCGTGTACGTGGGACCTGCCCAGTAATCTTTGAAGGTGAGTAGAAGCCCAGCTTCATCCCCAATTAGGCCTCCTCCGGCTCCAAAGAGTACCGCAGCCAACCTGTTAACCCGCTCATCGTTGTAGCTGATGCCCAGCCAGCCGCCGATTGCCATCATTACGATGCCGTACCAGAAATGATGGATGTGAAAATCTCCTGTTACCACGATTACGTTTGGGTTTAAGGTTGTGAATGTCCTGGCTATCGCAAAAGAAGCGATGAAAGAGATCAGTGCCAACACTGACAGGTTAGGTCTTCTCTTTATCTTCTCTTCTTCTGGTGCGATGTTTGGCACGCTCCTGATCTGGAGATGGCTGGGTTAAGAGCATCTGGATCGGCGTCTGCCAGATTTTCATTTGGAGAGTCCAACAGTTTTATATATTTTGGTTTTCGTATTTCGCCACGCTGAGGATCGGGATTGCAAGATAAGAAGATCGAACTGGCATGTCCTTGCGGAAGCTACTGTGGTGAATGCGATTCTTATCAGAAGAGATGCGGCGGTTGCCACGAGGTGAAGGGCAAGCCATTCTGGGGTGAATGTCGCTTCTACGCTTGCGCAGGAAAGAAGAATATAGAACATTGCGGTTTCTGCGAGGAGCTTCCCTGCGACTATTTTCTATCGACGTATGACCCTAAAGAGAGCCAATCGAGCGTTTTCAACAGAGTCGGGCAGCTTGTCTATAGAAAGAAAATAGGAACCAAGGCTTGGGTTGAAAAGAAGACGAAAGATTCTGGCTCAGGCTAGCAGCGGCCATGCAGGATTGCCTAGAATGGCAGGTCCTGGGGCATTTTGCTCAGCGTGACTTCAAAGTGCTGTTCAAAACCCCTGCGGTAAATGGTAGTACTGATTTTTTCTCCCACCTTGCTTTTATGTATCTCCCTGAGCAGGCCTTCAATGGTTTCAACTTGGAAGTTTCTTATTCGCAGTATGATGTCGCCCATAATTATTCCAGCACGCTGTGCTGGGCTTCCATCTGAAACCTTGGTTACGAGTACTCCATGGTCAATTGACAGGTCGTAGTGGCGGGCTATTTCTTCAGTCAAACCCAAACCTACTATTCCAAGCCAAGGCCGAGCTGAAATTCCGCCTATTATCATTTCGCCCGTGCAGTTCTTCGCGGAGTTTATGGGGATTGCAAAACCTATTCCTTGAGCGTAGGGAATTATCGCTGTGTTTATTGCGACGACTCTTCCTTCAAGGTCCACGAGGGGACCGCCACTGTTTCCAGGGTTTATCGCTGCGTCGGTTTGCACGAGGTTTTCTATTAACCCACTCTGCGCTTCTATGGTCCTGTTGGTGGCGCTGATTACTCCTGAAGTCACTGTCGGACCTCCCGCAAGGCCAAAAGGGTTGCCGATTGCGTAGACTCTCTGTCCGACCCTGAGTTTGTCGGAGTCTCCGAGCTCAGCAGCGGGGAGGTTCTGCATGTTAACCTTCACGACGGCTGTGTCGTGAACAGCACACGCGCCTACAATCGTTCCTTCCAACACGTCCCCGTTCCACAACGTCACTGATATCTTTTCTGAACCGCCTACGACATGGTTATTGGTGAGAATGTAGCCTTTCGGGTCGACTATTGTCCCTGAACCCATGCCTTGGACAGGAATTGCTTGATAGAACATGTGTCGGACGAGTTTCAGCGTGTTCATGTTCACCACACTCTTGTTCACTCTTTCAAGAAGGTCAAGCACCGATTTTTCATCGAAGGACGACATGCTCCAAATCACAGCTCGCTATCATAGCTTGAGGGAGGTGCAGAAGTCGCACTGTTGTATATTGATTTTGGCGTCTGATTTGAGGCAAAGGGGGCACATAGCTCTTGTTCTACGGATGGTTGCGCAAGCTTGGCAGAAAAGTTGGATGAAACAGGCTCGCTTGTATGTTTCATTCGTCACGAGAGCAACCATATCATCTACTAGCGAGCTAAGGCCCTCTACGCGGTCAACTCTTATTGAGTAGCCCCGGATGTTTCGTGAGTATTTGCTTACTGCTGATTGGGATATGCCGAGGATCTCTGCGACCTGGTCTTGTTTCATGCCATGTTCCTCGACGAGTTTCTTCGCCATGAAAGCTTTGATTGCGGGCACCACTGATTTTGCTGCTACTTCGCATGGGAGTATCAAGATGTTGTAGCCTCTGGCCTAGATGTGAGGGTAGAAAAGTATATAAATATGACGTATGTCATACTATTTATGACGTATGTCATGACAGGTTTAAACCCCACCGCCTTTTGAAAAGAACATCACTCCTTTCTCCCACCTGTCATGACGCACGCTCGTAGGTGATGAGAATGGAAGATTATGATCATCCAACCATGACTCAAGGCACTAAAAAGAAAACAGACCTTGCAGGTTTGATAGCAGAACTCAAGAGCACCTGCCAAAAATGCATCCTGCCAACTCCAACAACGTGCTTAGCAGGCTGCAGAACTTGGAAGCTGAAGAATCAGCTCAGAAAACTGCACCAGACAGCCAAAAATCCCAATTTTATGACGAAATTGCTTAACACTCTCAAAAACAAGAGGAGACTACAGCTGCTGGGAATAATCTCAAAAGAACGCCCTTCCACCACGCGTCTCCAACACGAGCTTAGAAAACTAGGCTTCAACCATAGCCAACAAACCATAGTCGAAGAATACATCAATCCTCTGATTGAAGCCGGGTTAGCACAAGAAGAACATAATTCCTACTGCGCAACCTTGTTCGGCTGCAGAATGAACGTGCTGACTAACGGATTTGGCGAATTTGGAGACCTTCTACCCCCTCACTCTGAATGCCACGAAGAGACAGCTCTGGATTTTCTAATAAGCGGACCGAAAACGTACGAAGACTTGGAGACCGTGATCCCTGCAAACGGTGTCGGCAGGATCCTCACTCGGCTACAGGATGCAGAGTTGGCAGATAGAAGTCAGGAAAAAGAACATATTTTTTTCTACACCACAAAAAGGAATCCGGCGTTGGAAGTGCTTTCGGGAACAGAACGGCGGATTTACGATAGCATAGATGGAAGCGGCATTTCAGCGGGAAAACTCGCGCAAAAGGCAAACATCTCGTTGAGAAGAACATACAGATACCTGAGGAGGCTAAAAGGAAAGAAGCTGATTTTCATGCGGGAGAAACCGACTGCCTATTTTCTTACAGAGAAAGGCATCCGATTAACCAAGATGCTTCGAGCACTGCGTGGCCTAGCTGACGAAGTGCTCAGAACAGCAGCCTTCCTCACTGAGGAAAAAGAAATAAACGAACCACTGATCGCAAACATTCGTCCAACGAGAAAGAAACGGAGAGAAGAAAACATGGTTTCGCTAACTCCCATGCCCAGCATGGAACACAACTGAAAAAGAAGAAACGCAAGATCCAACAGCCAAGATTCCCTATCTTGACTACTCTCAAGAACTCTTGAATTTAACAGAAGCTGCTGCGTGCTTTGTTTGCGGTGCTTCTAAGTTTGTGCGGTCAGTCTTTGATATTCGGGATTAACTTGACGGTACTTTGTTTGGAACACTGAACTTGTTCTTCGCCAGTCAGCGACGAGTTTTGGCCACTGTTCAGTTTTCATGAGTTTCTCAACATAGTTTCTTATGGGTGGTTGACGCTTGATTATCCCTTTCCTCCAATCAATCTCAACGAGTTTGGCACGTAGCAGTTGGTGCAGGTTGTCTATCACATGCTCTGAGTCAACTGGTAGACAAGAATACTTCTCAGATCATCAAGCAGTGAATCTGATGATATGGCATCTTCGTAGCGCAGGCATATAATCGCCACCATGGTTTGCATCAGCCTTGCGGTAGGCGTCAGGTGTGATGGTCCCTTCGGAGGAATCATGACTTGCTCAAGACGGTGAGCGTAGCGCTTGTAGAAGCGTCTCTTCAGGGTTCTCGACTAGCGCCAAATATACGGCTACAAACGCTACCAAGAACAGAAAGAATGTTGACGGTGGACTAACGAACTTGAACAGTTCGCCTAAAGGTGTGAGGGACAGCAGGAGGGCAACAGCGACGACACTCAAACTGCTGAAGAACAACAGTTTGCTAGGTCTGCTCTTGAAAAACGGAGACTTTCGCGTCCTAATTGCGGATATCACGAGCGTCTGCGCACAGAAATTCTATGAACCAAGCCGTCTGGAACAAAGGCGGGTTGTTCCACGCGTCAAAAACGTGGAGCATAATGTAGAAAGTCAGAAAATCAAAAATTGAGCTTATGGGCCCGAAGTACAACACGAAGTTTCTTATGTAGGAAATATCCAGTCTCTTCCGCTTCTCGATATACTCTGGATCCACGTTATCAGTGGGAATAGTCAATTCCGATACATCGTACATCAGGTTGTTGAGCAGTATCTGAGGGGGGAACAAAGGCAAAAAATCCAGGAACAACGGTGCTCCAGCGGCGCTGAACATGTTTCCGAAGTTGTAGCTTATCCCCATCATAACATATTTTATCGTGTTACCGAATGTTTTTCGTCCTAGCGCGCGCTATGATTGCTTCAATGAAGGAAATCAACACGCGAGAGAGAGCTAAAAGACCGTGCATTTAACCTAGCGTGTTTTTGAAATGCGATATTCTTAAATCGTCCTTGCGCCGCTCATGGCTACTATATCTGAGGTCAAGCTGGCGGATGGATCGTGCGCAGATACCTAACAAGCTTCATCATCGGATTGGCAATACTGTGCACCATGACTTGGCTAATCATGACTTTCATGCCTTATCCTGAAATCAAGAACCTTCCATTGTACACCCTCAGCACGATTTCACGGATAGGCATCACATTGATTGCTTCGGTCATTTGGGGTGTCTCTTTTGGCATATTAGCAGCCACAAACAAGTGGGCATCGTTGATGTTGACCCCTTTCATAGACCTTCTTCAGTCCATACCCATCTTGGGATATTTTCCTATTGTGATAGGCTTCCTGTTCGCGATTGGCCCTTTGGGCATCGAACTCTCCGTCATAGTACTGCTTTTCACCTCAATGGCTTGGGCCATATTCTTCGGAGTCTTGGGCGCGATCAGGGGAATGCCGACTAATGTCGTTGAATCCTCGAGGAGCTTTGGTCTGACAGGATGGCGATACATCAGACATGTTGTCTGGCCAGCAATCACTCCTGCAGTGATTTCGGGAGCAAACCTCGCATGGTGCGATGGCTGGTTCTTCATGATAGCCGCAGAGTACATCCAATATCAAGGAAGTGTCGTGACTCCTCCCACAGGAGGACTAGGCTACCTTCTTGCTAAGGCTGCCTACGAGCTCAAGGACATGAATCTGGCCATCGTCCTTCTTGTGTTCATAACGTTTATCGTCGTCTATTTCAACAGTCTTACGTGGCGCCGACTCATGGAACGAGCGAATACAGGCACCTTCAAGCCTGTGTTCAAGATGGATCTCTCGGGAGTTGGAAAGCTTGGCGTCGCAAGGGCAAGCAATTGGCTGCATTTTGGGAGATTGCACTGGCCGAAATCCTTCTCAATATCGGCTCAACGCCTACGCAAATATTCGCGCATCGAGAAGCTCGCAGCACTAGTCCTAGCTCTTGTTGCTGTTTTCTTTGTCTTGTACGAGGTCTTCGGTCAGCTTCCGACGGTAGATATTCTACGGAATGGATTAAGTCAAGAACCTGCAGGAGAATTGGGGAACCTTCCTCTGTATATTCTGTTTACCATGGGACGGCTTGTAGGTGCATACGCGATTTCTCTTGTGGTCGCCATCGGCTTGGGAGTTCTAGCTGCTGAACACAAGAAATTCGCGGCCGTATTCTATCCGCTCTATGACATCGGGCAGGGAGTGCCTATTCTGGCGCTGTTCCCTGTTGTCTCATTGGGACTGACCGGACTCATCGGGAACCCGAGAATTGCTCTTGAGCTCACGTGCATTATCATGTTGGTTCTCGACATGATCTGGTACATGTTTTTGAATGTTGTAAGCGCCGTGAAGAACATTCCAACAGAGATAAATGAAGTGGGACAGCTGCTTGGATTCAAGGGGTTGAAAAGGATAACGCACTTGGTCATTCCATCCATTTTGCCAGCAATCGTTACCGGAAGCATCCTTTCATGGGG
>CAYPRE010000049.1:0-7310 GCA_964413045.1 uncultured Candidatus Bathyarchaeia archaeon | reverse complement strand
TGCACGCAATGACTTAAATCGGGATGAATCTTGCCGTTTGGTAGGACTTATATCTTGTAGCCTAAGTAGTTAGGATCGGCTGGGAGAGAATATGGATAAGACTTCTGAGAATTTGAAGGGAGCTTTTGCTGGTGAGTCACAGGCTAACAGGCGTTATCTCGCATTTGCCCACAAGGCGGAAGAAGAGGGGTTCCCACAAGTTGCGAAGCTTTTCAAAGCGGCTGCTGAGGCAGAGACCGTTCACGCTCTGAACCATATTATGGTGATGGGCGTGACGAAAAGCACCGCTGAGAATTTGGAAGACGCTGTCGCAGGAGAAACTTTCGAGTACAAACACATGTATCCTGACTACTTGAAAACGGCGAAGAAAGAGAAGAAGACACAGGCCGTCTGGAGTTTCAATGTTGCAGACCAGGTTGAAAGAGTGCACGCCTTCTTGTTCAAGAAGACAATAAAAGCATTGAAGAGCGGCAAAGAATCCGCAAAAGCTGACTACTACGTGTGCAGCGTGTGCGGAAACACTGTCGAAGACAATGCCCCTGACAGGTGCCCGGTTTGTGCGTCTCCGAAGGAGAAATACTTCAAAGTCTCATAGAAAAACGTCATGCACCCACAACGTTTTAAATTGGAGTGCTAATAACCCTCGAAGTTTTCTACTTTGACGTTTTCTTCTGCCACTCCAAGGCTCTTAAGAAGGTTTGACATCGCTCCTACCATTGCTGGTGGTCCGCAGCTGTAGAATATCGTTCTCTGATATTCTGGGATTTCGCTTCGGATCATTTCATTGTTGATTCTTCCCACGTATCCTTTCCAATTTGATTCAGCTTCCGTCAACGTAATGACGAGTTTGAAGTTATTTTTGTGTCTCTGAATGTCTTCGAGTTCATTCCTGAAAACGATGTCCGCTTCGGTGTTACAGCCATATAACAGCGTTATCTTTGTCTGAAGATTGCTGTCCATGTAGTATCTGCAGATACTTCTCATAGGAGTGATCCCCATGCCTCCAGCCAAAAGAGCAACACGTGGATACTGTCCAGTAAACGTGAAGTTGCCGTATGGGGCATCCAATGACAATCCGTCGCCAACTTTCAGCGTGTCCAATGCGTTTGAGAATGGATGACCCGTCAGTTTTTTTGTGAATTCGATGTAGTCTTTCTCGGTCGGGCTGCTCGAAATCGTCAAGGGTTTTCGCATTTTTTGTTCCCCAACATTGAGTGTGACGAACATGTATTGTCCCGGTCTGTAGTTGAACGAGGAAGGTCGATCAAATCTGAAACTCTTCACGTCATAGGTGCGAGGCACAATTCCTTGAATTCTGACGTCAAACTCCAAAACAACCATTCCTCCAGAAACGGAACTGATTGACACGACAATGCCCTGAGGATTATTTAAATAGGTTTCGAAGAAAGTCGTTGGAAAATTTTGTTCAAGTGAGGTACTTCAGAGCTGCTGCAACTGCTCCATAGATGCCGATATCTTCACCTAACCGCGTCATGATTATGTCAGGAACCCGGTTAATCGTGTATTCGTTGACATGTTCTTTGATGGGTGAAAGAACGGCATTCTCGTTCTTCAAAGCGACGGTGCCACCGACTGTCATCAGTGAGGGATCATAAGCGTTTATGGCGGTTGCGAAGCCTGCAGCATTCAGCATTCCTATTTCTTCGACTAACTTGAGTGACAATTTGTCTCCACGTTTCGCGGCGGAGAACAAGTCTGCCGCCGCTAGTTTGGTCAGGTCGCCCTGCATGTTCTTGTACAGCAAGCTGTTCTTAACGGTTGTTTGGTTTATCTCCTTGAACCTCATCCTGACATAGTTGGGCAGGTTCCTGCCTGAGCAGTAGGCTTCCCAGTGACCTTTTTTTCCGCAGCCGCACGTCAACTGGCCCTCGTAGTCTATGACGAAGTGGCCAACTTCATGGCCGTTTCCATCTTTGCCCAATAGCAGTGTACTGTTCACGATTGCTCCGCCGCCTATACCCGTGCTTATGGTTATGTAAACGAAGTTCTCGACATTTTTGGCGACACCAAAAGTCGTCTCTCCTAGAGCGGCTCCGGCACAGTCGTTTATCAGGCAGGTTGGCACTTTCAGTTCCCGTTTCAAAGGGTCTGTGAGCGAAATGACGTCAAAGGGCAGGTTTGGTGGGTTTATGAGCACTCCTTTGCTCATGTCTAGCGGTCCTGCAGAAGCTATTCCGACACCTATCAGCCTAGTGATATCAACGCAGTGTCTCTTGCACAGAACGCGAGTAAGTCTGACCAGCTGTGCACTTATTGCTTCTGGACTGGTTTTGTCAACCTTCTCGCTCACTTTCTCAACAAGTTGGCCCTTGCGGTCTGAAAGGGCCACTCTTGCCCATGTTCCTCCGAGGTCTATTCCGATGAGGTATTTTTTGTAAACCAACTCTATCACTCAGACGCTGAAGCAGCGACTTGGGGGCGACTTGGCCATGTCTTTTGGAGTTCCAAGTTCCCTAAGCGGTTTTCGGGATGAATTCTCTTATGTCTTAAGCTGGAAGACCTATTTTGCTTTTCTCCGCAGACGACAGAATCCTCAAAAAGCTAGTACACGAAGCGGATCTGCGAGTGTCGTGGTCGGAAGAGGATGAAAGCCTCAAGTGTCTGATTATGGTTTGTCGCAAGATAAAACGTTGAAATCGCTGTGAATTACAACTAAACTATATATCAATGGAATTGCAAGCCCTATCTTACAATGGAGTCTCACGTAATCATTATGACGTCGAGACTGGTGTTGGTTTAGATGCCGTTGAAAACAGTAAAGAAAGACACGGCCGAAGCACAAACACTAGAATGGATTTTGCAAGTGCAGGATTACAAGCTCACACTTGATAAAAACCGGTGCGTGGGCTGTCAGATCTGTAGCCTAGCCTGCCCGAAAGAAGCAATCAAAGTCCAAAAACAACCAAAGGCTCAGGGCCAAAAGGCAAAAAAAGCCAAAATCGACGTTGAACTGGCAAAATGCAATTTCTGCGGAATCTGCGACGTCACCTGTCCCTATGGCGCGATAAGAGTGACTATGAACGGTGAACACCTTCTCTCGGTTGTTGAAAAGAAAAGCTTTCCTCAACTGGTTCGCGACATCAAAGTTAACCCTGAGAATCACGCTCCGGGCTTTGTCGGAACCAGTCGACCCTGTCCCATAGATCTTATCAAGTTAACATTCATCGCTCCCGAAGGAAAACCGATAGAGAAGACTAGCGTATCGGTTCCAGCGGAAGTTGGATTCAGAGCCAAGATTGACGTTGACAAGGAGCATTGCCCCTGTTGCCGCGTGTGCGAGTTCACCATGCCGCCGGGAGTCATGCACGTTCGAAAGTTCATCAGCGGAAGAATAAGCATTCATCCTGAAAGATGCCCCGAAGGGTGCACCGACTGTCTGGACGTTTGTCCGATCACAGGAGCGCTCTATCTTTCGGATGACCGACGAAAAGTGAACGCTAACGAGACATTTTGTGTATACTGTGGAGCCTGTAAGGCCGTCTGCCCTGTCGACGAAGCTCTTGAACTCAGTCGAACAGCAGTAAATCACACGCCAGTTCATTCGGGAACGTGGAACAAGGCTCTTGAGAGACTTACTTCGCCTACTGAAATGACCAAGGAGTTGAAGACCAAGTCCTCTCTGAGGGCGAGAGAATCCGTGAAGAGAAGAGTGGGGCGGGCGGTGGAATGAATATGCCGAGAAAAGCCGCTCAGAAAGACACCAAAGCTGGCCCGAGAAAGGGCAGGCACATCGCAAAGAAGAGCAGTCCTAAGGCTGAGGGACCAAGAATCGGCGTTTTCGTCTGCAAGTGTGGCTCCAACATTAGTTCAGTGATAGATACAGTTGAGATCGCCAGCTATGCTAAGAAACTCTCTAATGTTGTTTATGCAACAAATACGAATTATCCATGCAGTAGTCAAGGCCAAAAAGAGATCGTGAAAGCCATAAAAGACGAGAAGCTCAACCGAGTTATCGTTGCCGGCTGTTCTCCTAGACTCTATGAGCCTGTTTTCCAGCGATGCGTCTCCCAAGCTGATCTTAACCCCTGGCTGTTCGAGATGGCCAACATCCGCGAATTCTCATCTTATTGTCACAAAAACGATCCGAAAGAGGCAACACGGAAAGCCAAAGACATCGTCAAGATGGCCGTTGCCAAGGCGAGACTGCTGGAACCGTTAAAGTCCATAGAGATGCCGATCACAAAGAAAGCGATGGTTATCGGCGGAGGAATAGCTGGAATCAACGCGGCATTGGACCTTGCCGATATGGGCTTCAAAGTTTACATGGTTGAGAAGACAGAAACCATAGGCGGCTACATGGCGCTGCTGGACAAGACATTTCCCACTCTCGACTGCAGCATCTGCATCGAAGGACCTAAAATGGTGGACGTGGGTAGACACCCTAACATCGAAATAATATCCTACGCGGATGTGCTGAAGGTAGAAGGAAGCGTTGGCAACTTTAAAGTCCGGGTCCGCAAAAATCCGCGATACGTTATCGCCTCAAACTGTACGGGCTGCGGAGAATGCCGCGAAGCATGCCCAATCGAATATCCGAACTACGCGGACATGTACTTGGGGGTGAGAAAAGCTATATCCGCTCCCTTCGGGCAAGCTGTCCCGCTTACCCACACGATAAACAAAGATTACTGCATAGAATGCTACAAATGTGTCGACGCCTGCGGTGCCCGCCAAGCCATAAACTTTGACCAAAAACCTGAAGAAGTCGACATCAACGTCGGCGCCATCATCGTCAGCATAGGCTACGACATGTACAACCCCAAAGACATGGAATGGACAGGCTACGGCAAATTCGCGAACGTGTTCACGGCGCTTGAGTTCGAGAGGCTCATCTTGGCCGCTGGGCCAACTGGAGGCAAAGTGATCCGCGCTTCCGACGGTCAGAAGCCACACTCCATCGCATTCATTCAGTGTGTGGGTTCTAGAGACATCAACAAGTACGAGTACTGTTCCAGCTTCTGTTGCATGTACACGCTGAAACATGCAGTCATGTTGAAGGAGAAGTACAGAGAAGGCATCGACGTTCACGTGTTTTACAATGATATGCGAAGCAACTTCAAGGGCTACGAGGAATTCTTCAACAGAGCCCAAAAATCAGGAGTCAAATTCATCAGGGTGAAACTTGACAAGCGTTGCGTAGCCGAAGACCCACAAACCCAGAACCTGACAGTCACCGGTGAAACCGAGGACGGCAAGCCAGTACAGGCTAAAGTAGAAATGGTCGTGTTAGCAAACGCTGCCATCCCACAAGTTGGGGCTGATAAACTCGCTGAGCTACTAGGCATACCCGTGGGCAAAGATGGCTTTTTCACCGAGTGCCAACCGAAAATCAGGCCAACAGACACTGAGAATCCCGGGATATTCTTGGCAGGCGCGTGTCAAGGTTTGAAGGACATACCCTACAGTGTCGCTCACGGTAGCGCCGCAGCTGCTCAGGCAGCAGCCGTACTTGGCAAAGATAAGTGGTTGGTGGAACCACTGATCGCGCGAGTTAACGAAGACCTTTGCAGCGGCTGTAGAATCTGCGAGTCGGCATGCGGCTATCATGCCATCATGGTTGAGAAAGTTGGCAAAAGAGACGTGGCCAAGGTTGCCGAGGGTCTCTGCAGGGGATGCGGAGTCTGCAGCTCTGCTTGTCCGATGGACGCCATAACGATGCCCAACTATTCTGATGTACAGATAGTGGCTCAGATCAAAGCCGTGTCAACGGAGACCGCGAAGATTTGAGCAGCCAGCTAGAGCCCAAGATAGAAGTGAAGGCTGAAGAGCCGAGAATCGGCGTTTTCGTCTGTTACTGCGGGCTCAACATCGCAGGTACCGTTGACGTTGAAGACGTTGCCGAGTACGCGCGAAAAATTCCAGGCGTCGTGTACGTGAAGACGAACCGCTACACCTGCGCTGATCCAGGTCAAGAGGAAATACGGAAAGGCATACGAGAATATAAGCTGAACCGCGTTGTCGTTGCCGCATGCTCACCGAGGATGCACGAACCAACATTCCGCCGAACAGTCTCTGAAGCAGGACTGAACCCCTTCGTCTATGAGATGGCGAACATCCGCGAATTCTCATCTTGGTGCCACCAGAGTACACCGAAGGAAGCAACGGAGAAAGCCAAGGAACTCGTGAAGATGGCTGTCGCAAAGGTCAAGCTGCTCGAACCTTTAGATGTGATTGAGGTGCCGGTGACCAACAGGGCGCTCGTCATTGGTGCAGGCGTTGCTGGCGCAAGCGCTGCTGTTGACCTTGCGGATATGGGCTATCAAGTCTACCTCGTTGACAGAGCTGAGATCATCGGCGGCCACATGGCCCAACTCGGCAAAACCTTCCCAGTTTTTGAATGTTCAAACTGTCCACAACAGATTCACTGCTCAAGATTCTCTTGTGTCGCCACTAGAATAGGTGCTGCCGCCACACACCCCAACATCAAGTTGCTCGCAAACTCCGACGTTAAGGAAGTTGAGGGCGTAATCGGAAGCTACAAAGCCAAAGTCCTCACGAGACCGCGGTTTGTAGACGAAAGCAGGTGCACAAGCTGCGGCCAGTGTGCGGAAGTTTGCCCGGTCACCGTGCCAAACAAGTTTGACGCGGGGATGAAGACCAGAAAGGCCATCTATCTGCCCTTTCCAAACGCTACACCATCAGTGTACACGATCGACAGGGAAACATGTCTGTTCTTCAAGGACGGAAGCTGCAGGAAATGCCAAGAGATCTGCCCAGAAAACGCTGTTGACTTTGAACAAAAGCCTGTTGAAGAAAAGTATGAAGTCGGCTGCCTTGTCGTGGCAACAGGCTACGACATCTATGAGCCTTACGACCTGCCAAACTACGGCTTCGGAAAATACAAGAACGTCATCACTGCATTGCAGCTTGAGCGGATAATAGACTCCAACACGCAGATCCTCGGAGAACTCCGAAAGCCTTCGGACGGCAACACGCCTGAAAGCATAACCTACATTCAATGTGTCGGTTCAAGAGACCTGAAAAAGTTCGAATACTGCTCCGGTTTCTGCTGCATGCTCACACTGAAAAGCGCGGTTTTCCTCAAGGAAAAATATGGTGACAAGCTGAATATCAACGTGCTCTTCACGGATATGCGAGCCAACAGGAAGGGGTACGAGGAGCTCTACAGGAAAGCGCAACAGATAGGCATCAATTTCATCCGCGTTAAACTGACCGACCGAAACGTCACCGAAGACCAAGCGACCAAAAAGCTCGTCGTTCGTGCCGTGAAGGAGAACGATGAACAAGTAGAAGTCAAGAGCGACTTGGTTGTCCTCGCACCGGCTGCC
>CAYPRE010000048.1:0-7462 GCA_964413045.1 uncultured Candidatus Bathyarchaeia archaeon | reverse complement strand
CCCAGCCGTAAGTTCCGTTTGCTGAAAAGGCCACAACCGTTATGCTAGCCAAAGGATTGCCCGAGTCTGCATCAGTAACTATGCCTGAAACTCCGCCTGACAACTGCAAATCAAAGTTAATGCCTGCTGTCGTTTGACCCACATTCACATTCACATCTGGAATCTGGTATGTCATGTACCCAACAGCAAAAACCGACACAGTGTACGTGCCAGTTTGCAAGCCTTCAGAAATGCTGTACTGTCCAGAACTGTCAGTCACAGCGTAGCCCGATCCTTCACTGCCCGAAGCGGACACAGCAGCCCCAGCAATTGGACCATTAGCACCATAAACTATGCCTGAGAACTTCTGTCTCGACACTAGACTGAACGTGCAGATTTGAGCTGCAAAACTGAAAACAACTGCAAAAATTAACAGATCAACAATCAACCAACTTTTTGCCAAACTGTTTTCCTCCACCCGTGCATACTTAAACACAATATATATTAAAAACTTGCGGACACCGTGGCCTTCAAAACAGGCTTCCAGACCTGAACGAAGCCGCAAAACCCCTCAGGTCTAAAACTGTGGGCTCCGCATCAAGCACTCGGACATTTGCCCAGCGCACTCATCGAGTTTGAAGGCCTGTTTAATCGATGGTATACAGACAGGATGATTAGTAACGCTTAAATAAAAAACAATAGTCTTCATGGGTAGCTTCAAACTACAATACGGATGGCGATAACCTGTCTAACGAATTCCGTCACAGACTCAGAATAATCGACACCGACGTAGACGGCACTCTGAAAACAGCCTACGCCTTGGCAAAAATGAAGGGTTTAGGCTTAAGCCTCTCCAGGGCAATGCTCAAGAAAGCAGAAATAGACCCTGAAGGAAGAGCCGGTTTTCTAACAGAAACAGACGTTGAGAAAATCGAGGACATAATCAAGGACCCTTCAAAGTATGGAATCGCAACATGGCTCATGAACAGGAGAAAGGACGCTGAAACTGGAAAAGACCAGCATCTCTTCGGCGCTGAGCTTGTTCTGAGAACAAAAACGGACATCGAAGGCATGAAGGGAATAAAATCTTGGCGAGGCTACCGCCACGCTTACGGACTTAAAGTCCGCGGCCAAAGAACCAAGACCACTGGCAGAGCTGGCAAGGCTCTGGGTGTGAAGAAGAAGACGCTTATGCAGAGACCAGGCGCCGCAGCGGAGAGTAAGTAGGCATGGGCGACCCGAAGAAACAACGCAAGAAATACGACACCCCAAAGTTTCCTTGGCGAACCGACACGATGCAGGAAGAACTCAAGCTTCTCGGCCAGTATGGACTCAGAAACAAACATGAGTTGTGGCGTCAAGAGACTATGCTCTCAAGCTTCAGAGGAATAGCTAGGTCACTCATTGGACAAGCAGCGGAACATCGCCAGAAAATTGAAAACGAACTTCTGGCTAGACTTAAGAAAATAGGTGTCCTCCAAGAAACTGCTGTCCTTGACGACGTGCTTGACCTTACTCTAGAAGATCTACTTGAGCGGAGGCTGCAGACAATAGTCCTTCGCAGAGGACTGGCAAAAACAATGCAGCAATCCCGTCAACTCATAACCCACGGCCACGTAGCGATCGGGGGCCAAAGAATCAGGACACCCAGCTACATCGTTTCTAGGCAGGATGAAACCATGGTGGCCTACGCTCCCACCACGTCTCTGGTAAACCCCAATCCCCCACTGCGGCAAACAATAACAGTTACCACGTCAGCCGCAACAGAATCCGTGGAACCGCACGGCGGACCAACACATGAAGAGGAAGGAGAATGAGCACAAGCAAAAGAACTGAAAAATGGGCCGTCGTTCACATCTTCAGCAGCTACAACAATACCATCATCCACATAACCGACATATCGGGCGCAGAAACCATAGCCCGAACCAGCGGCGGAATGGTGGTAAAAGCTGCCCGCATGGAATCTTCACCCTACGCTGCCATGCGAGCGGCATCATTAGCCGCTGACGTAGCAAAGGACAAGGGCATAACCGCAATACAC
Source organism: uncultured Candidatus Bathyarchaeia archaeon (assembly GCA_964413045.1). Classification (GTDB taxonomy): domain Archaea; phylum Thermoproteota; class Bathyarchaeia; order Bathyarchaeales; family Bathycorpusculaceae; genus JBGQMW01. Next base: position 5,442 of record CAYPRE010000048.1, on the reverse strand, counting down.
ATCAGAGTCCGCGCACCTGGAGGAGCAGGACCACGGACTCCTGGACCTGGAGCGCAGGCAGCCATCAGGGCCCTCGCAAGGGCAGGGTTCAGAATAGAACGCATCGAAGAAGTTACACCCGTCCCCCATGATGGAACACGAAGACCAGGCGGCAGACGGGGAAGAAGAGTCTAAACCTCGCCCTGTTCTTCTGCAGATAGAAAAATTGAAATAACTCACCAATATTCTATTCAGCGGCACAGAACATAACATCACACGTTATGGAGTGAAAGAGCAAGTGGAAATAAACATCTTGGAAAAGGACGATACGCGCCTACGGTTCACCGTCCAAGGAGCTGACACGCCGTACATGAACGCGCTTAGAAGAATTGCACTATCAGAAGTACCATGTATGGCAATAGATGAAATAGTCATACTTGAAAACAGCTCAGTGCTCCAAGACGAAATGATAGCTCACAGATTGGGGCTCGTGCCGCTCAAAACTGACCTTGACAGTTACAACCTGCCTGAAGAATGCCCCTGCAAAAGCGAATTCGGGTGCAACCTTTGCAGAGTAACCTTGGCCTTGGATGTCGAAGCGAAAGACGGGCCGAGAACAGTATATTCAGGCGACCTCACGTCAGAAAACCCAGCGATAAAACCCGTAAGCGACAAGGTTCCCATCATGAAACTTGCCAAGGACCAGAGAATAAAACTTGAAGCATATGCACGGCTTGGGAAAGGAAGGAACCATGCCAAATGGCAAGCGGTTTCTCTGTGCACCTACAAGTATCACCCCAAGATCAAGATAAGCAAAACATGTGATGTTTGCGGAGAATGCATCGACATCTGCCCTCGCAAAGTCCTCGTCAAGAAGGGCAACAAGATCGAAGTCCAAGACCTCCTTTCATGCACTCTTTGTCAAGACTGTTCCGAAGCATGCCCGAAAGAAACGCCGGCAATAGAGGTCACACAAGAAGAAAGCACGTTCATATTCAACATTGAATCAACTGAAGCGCTTCCACCGCAGAGAATAGTGGAAGAATCAGTAAAACTCTTGGAGAAGGAACTGAAAGAAGTCGAAGCTGAAATCAAGGTGAGGAAGAGTGAAAAAACCTAAGACTACGAACCCTGAATTGATCGAGCTCATACGTTTTCTAAAGAAACAAGGCCGAGAAAACAAAGCTCAAATCTGGCGAGACATCGCTCAGCGCCTAGCTAAACCCAGAAGCCGCAGTGTTGCAGTGAACCTAAGCCGCCTGGGAAGATACACCTCCAAAAGTGATATGGTAGTCGTGCCGGGCAAGGTGCTTGCCACTGGTGAAATCACACATTCAATAACCGTCACAGCTTTCGCGTTCTCTAAGGCAGCAGAAGAAAAGATAAGGGCAGCCAAAGGCAAATGCCTAAGCTTCGCCGACCTCGTCAAGAAAAACCCCACGGGTGCGAACGTCAAAATAATCGGGTGAGACAATGGAGACTCCAACAAAAACAGCAACAATAATCGACGCTGACATGCTTATACTCGGAAGAATGGCCAGCAAAATTGCCAAACGCCTGCTGAACGGCGAAGAAATAATCATCGTGAACGCCGAAAAAGCTGTTATCTCAGGTAAGAAAAAGACCAAGGTGAACGAGGCGAGAACGTTCCTCGAAGTAGGCGGTGTCAGCAGAGGTCCATTCCACTACCGCAGACCGGACAGAATAGTCCGGAAAGCCGTCAAAGGCATGCTTCCCATTAGACAACCCAAGGGCAAGAACGCATACAAACGACTAAAAGCCTTCATCGGCATACCAGACGAGCTTAAGAAGCAAAAGGTTGAAACGGTCGAAGAAGCTCAAGCCAAGAAACTCACTTGTTCATACTTCACAGTGGGGCAACTGGCAAGAGAGATAGGATGGAATCAAGGTGAATAAGAATGCCCACTAAGAAAACATTAGTTGTAAGTGGAAAAAGAAAAACAGCCGTAGGGAGGGCTGTCATTAGACCGGGCGTTGGAAAAGTGCACATCAACCGAACCCCGGTGGAGATTTACGAACCTGAGATTGCCCGAGTGAAGATCATGGAACCCCTAATCCAATCTGGAGACGAAGTCTGGAAGCAGTTGGACATCGACGTGAAAGTCTCAGGCGGAGGTTTTATGGGGCAGGCCGAAGCAGCTAGGATGGCCATCGCAAATGGCATACTAAAATGGACTAAGAGCGCTCACCTCCGCACCGTGTTCGCCGAATACGACAGAACTATGATTGCAGGGGACAAACGGCAAAAAGAACCTAAGAAATTTGGCGGTCCAGGCGCTAGGTCCAGAGACCAGAAGAGCTACAGATAGAGGAAATGATCGAATGATTATACCCGTAAGATGCTTCACATGCGGCAAGTTGATCGGCGATAAATGGGAAGAATTTGCCCGAAGAGTCAAAGCAGGGGAAAATGCTGGTGAAGTGCTGGACAGCCTCAGTGTCAAACGTTACTGTTGCCGACGGATGCTTTTGTCGCACGTGGAAATCTTCGATGAAGTACTAAAGTTCTATGAAGAAGCTGAGAAGCGCAAAGAAGCACGGAGTTACTACTAGGCAATGACAAAGGAGAAAAACATGTCCGCTGTCATCGAAGACATAATCGCCCGCAAAGTTTTCAACGGTCGAGGAGAAGAAACAATAGAAGTCGACATGGTCGCGACCTCAGGTTTCGGAAGAGTCGCAGCTCCCGCTGGAAAAAGCCGAGGTAAAACCGAGGTCACGTGCTACCCGCAAGGTGGGGTAGAACAAGCGATCAAGAAGGTCGAGGAAGTCGTGGCCCCCGAAATCGTGGGTTTGAACGCCGACTCGCAAGAAGAGATCGACAAGACCCTTCATGAGATAGATGGTTCCAAAGACTTCCATGTGATCGGTGGCAACACCGCTTTCGCAATCTCCCTTGCCAACGCTGAAGCAGCTGCTAATTCGGCGGGTCTCTTGCTTTTTCAGTACTTAGGCGGGCATATTGCTCATGAACTTCCTTTCCCGCTTGGGAATACCATAAGCGGTGGCCAGCATACTGACGGAAAGTCACCAGACCAGCAGGAATACCTGGCTCTGCCATACGGCGCTGAGACTTTTCTGGAGGCAGCCACAGCCAACATCCAGATACACAAGAGAATAGGCCAAGCCTTGCAGAAAAAGGACAAACTTTTCGCATGCGGAAAAAGCGATGAAGGCGCCTGGGTCGCCAACATCAATGATGATGAAGCCATAGAGCTACTAGCAAAAGCCTGTCAGCAAGTCAGCAACGAAATGGGTTTCGAATGTGGCTCAGGCCTTGACGTTGCTTCGTCCTCGCTCTGGAATAGTAGGACAAAAACCTATGACTACTTGAGACAAAAGAAAAAACGCGACTCAGGCGAACAGCTAGAATACATTCTTGAACTCATCAAGAAATATCGCCTCGCCTATGTTGAAGACCCATTCCACGAAGAGGACTTCCAGGGTTTCGCAGAGCTCACCAAAAAAGCCAAGAACTGTCTAATCAGCGGCGACGACCTCTTCACGACAAACGTTGAGAGACTTAGCCGCGGCATAAAGCTACGGGCGGCTAACGCACTTATCATAAAGGTAAACCAAATAGGCACGTTATCAGACGCTGTAGAAACGATAGAAATGGCCAAGAGAAACGGATACGTGCCCGTAATGTCACACAGGTCAGGCGATACATGCGACTGGCATATAGCTCATCTGGCCGTTGCATACAGATGCCCAATAATCAAAGCGGGGATAGTAGAGGGCTCGCGTATCGCAAAGACAAACGAACTCATAAGAATCGAGGAGTTCTTGGGAGACCGAGCAAAAATGGCTGACATCGAGCAGCTCTAGGAGGAAAAACCTTGAGGGAAGATGAAAAAGTCAAGGATGAAATTGAAGAGAAAGACGAAATCCAAGAAGAAACGCAACAAGAGGAAACCGCACAAGATGATATGAAACAAGAGGAATCAGCAGAGGAAACTGAGAAAGTAGAGATACCCGAAACAGCGGAGGCCGCTGAATCGATGGAGGCTGAAGCGAGCGTGCCCGAAGAAGGTCTTCTTATGCCTCGCGACACACTCTTGTCAGCAGGGATCCATATAGGCACTCGCATGAAAACTGGCGACATGGAACAGTTCATATACCGTGTGAGGCCAGACGGGCTTTTCGTGCTGGACGTGAAGAAAACAGACGACCGTATCCGTGTCGCGGCCAAGTTTCTCGCTCGGTTTGAACCAGGAAAAGTTGCAGCAGCCGCAGGTCGGCTCTACGCTCAGGAACCCGTGAACAAGTTCTGCCAGGTGACGGGTGCCACGTCAGTCGTCGGAAGGTTCATCCCAGGATTACTTTCTAATCCATTGTATCCAAACCGCATAGAACCTGATGTGCTCATAGTATCTGACCCAAGAGCCGACTTTCAAGCTGTCAAAGAAGCAGGCGCCGTGGGCATACCAGTAATCGCCCTTTGCAGTACAGACAACGAGTTTGCAGGAGTGGATGTCGTCATCCCGACTAACAACAAAGGCCGAAGAGCATTAGCCGTCATCTACTGGCTGTTGGCAAGACAGGTTCTCAGAGAAAGAGGCGAATTAGCGTCAGACAAGGATCTCCCGTTGACGATTGACGATTTCGAAGCCAAAATCTCACGGGAGGAGGAGGAAGCCTAATCCGATGCCGAAGGTTCGGCGACCAGTACAAGTCGGAGCCTTCTACGAAGCAACCCCAGAAGCATTAAACCGTCAAATAGAAAACTCTTTTTGCAACAAACTTGGGCCTGGAAAACTCCCAGAAGTCGCGGACGCAGGTCCCAGAAACATAATAGGCTTGATCTGTCCACACGCAGGTTACATGTTCTCTGGACCAGTGGCCGCACATGCCTATAGCAGACTGGCTGCCGACGGCAAACCAGACACCATAATCATTTTCGGGCCGAACCACACAGGTATCGGCAGTGGTATAGCACTGATGAACGAAGGTTTCTGGCGAACGCCATTGGGCGACATTGAAATAGACACTCAAATGGCCAACGAAATCATCAAGGAATCAAACATCGTAGACGTTGACGATTCAGCACACAGGTCTGAACATTCAATCGAAGTTCAACTCCCGTTTCTTCAGTACATCTATGGTTCAACGTTCAAGTTTGTGCCCGTGTGTTTTCTCATGCAAGACCAATCGTCAGCAGCTGAAGTCGGCAGAGCGGCCGCAAAAGTCGTAGATGGAAAGAATGCTGTGATCATTGCATCTTCAGATATGACGCACTACGAACCTCAAGAACGTGCAAAAAGGAAGGACTCAGAAGCTTTAGAAATGGTCGAGGCTCTGGACGAAACCCGTTTCAACCAAGTAATTGAGGCTCGACGCGTCACTGCCTGTGGTACAGGTCCCATAACTGCGTTGATGGTCGGTGCAAAGGACCTTGGAGCAAAAGAAGCAAAATTATTATGCTATAAGACCAGTGGTGAT